>CBHFOL010000156.1:0-17554 GCA_965995405.1 uncultured Saccharothrix sp. | reverse complement strand
CACGGCCGGCCGGAAGGAGGCGCGCGATGACCGTGCTGCTACGCGAGGCGATCGGTGATCGGCTCCGCCATGCCCGCACCACCCAACGCCGCACGCTGCGCGAGGTCTCCAGGACCGCCCGCGTCAGCCTGGGGTACCTGTCCGAGGTGGAGCGTGGCCGCAAGGAGGCGTCCAGCGAACTGCTGGCCGCGATCTGCGAGGCGTTGGACCTGCCCCTGTCGGAACTGCTGCACCTGGTCGCGTCGGACATCGGCGCCGTCCAGCAGCCGGTCACCAGCCCCGCCGAGCTCACCGAGCGCGCGCAACCCGCCGCGCCGAGCCTCGACGCCGGCAGCCTGGTGCCCGCCGTCATCGGCAACGACCTGTCCGACCTGCGGATCCAGCCGATGCTCACCCACCGGCTGTCCACATCCATCAGCGAGCCGCGCGGCGCCGTGGTGGCGGCATAACCCGAGCGGACCTCGTCCGAAGCCGAGCCGGGCCACCGGCTCGGCTTCCTGTCATGCGCCCCGATCACCCGTGGGATCGGTCACACTGCAACGAGTTGGCAACCGGCAGCGGGGTCGCCGCGTCCACCGGGGCGTGGGGCGGGCAGGATGACCATGCCGACCGAAGATTCAGGGGTGACTCAGGGTGAACCCGGATATCTCCCCAGGTCGGTGGAAGCAGGACGGGACAACTGACACGATGGAACCAACACCGGCACCGGGTCGTTGCCAATCACGAGCGCGAGCCAGGGAAGTGCGGAGAAGGCAGGCGTAGGAGATGGCCAACCCTTTCGTGAAGGCATGGAAGTACTTCATGGCGGCTTTTTCGTCCAAGATCGACGAGCATGCCGACCCGAAGGTGCAGATCCAGCAGGCCATCGAGGAGGCGCAGCGGCAGCACCAGGCCCTGTCGCAGCAGGCAGCTGCGGTGATCGGCAACCAGCGCCAGCTGGAGATGAAGCTCAACCGCCAGCTCGGTGAGGTCGAGAAGCTCCAGGCGTCCGCACGCCAGGCGCTCGTGCTCGCGGACGAGGCGCGGGCCAAGGGCGACGAGCAGCGTGCCCAGGAGTTCGAGAACGCGGCCACGTCGTTCGCGACGCAGCTCGTGACCGCGGAGCAGAGCATCGAGGACCTGAAGACCCTGCACGACCAGTCGCTCCAGGCGGCCTCGCAGGCGAAGCAGGCCGTCGAGCGCAACGCGATGGTGCTCCAGCAGAAGCTCGCCGAGCGCACCAAGCTGCTCAGCCAGCTGGAGCAGGCGAAGATGCAGGAGCAGGTCTCCAACTCGCTGCGCCAGATGAGCGAGCTGGCCGCGCCCAGCAACACGCCGTCGCTGGAAGAGGTGCGGGACAAGATCGAGAAGCGGTACACCACCGCCCTCGGCTCGGCGGAACTGGCGCAGAACAGCGTGCAGGGCCGGATGCTCGAAGTGCAGCAGTCCACCACCCAGATGGCCGGGTCGTCCCGGCTGGAGCAGATCCGGGCGTCGATGCGCGGCGGCAACGTCGCGGGCGAGGTCACGGCGGGCAAGCCGGGCAGTGCGGCGGCGAGCATCCAGCAGGAGATCCAGCAGCGCGTCCAGCAGCAGACCCAGGCGCAGCCCCAGACCCAGCAGAACCCGCCCGCGAGCCAGGGCTGAGAGCGGGTCCGCGATGGATCATCCCCGGATGGATCCCCGACGGAAGGTGGCCGGCGAGATCGCCCAGATCGTCGGCGGTGCAGTGCAGGGCCACCTCCAAGGCCAACTCGCGGACCAGGTGAAACGGCGGCTTGCCGCCTGGAACGACCCACGCGCGAAACTCGACCGGCGCCACCGCCGGTCGAGTCGAGTGCTGACCTTCTGGCTGATCGTGCTGGCCATCCTCGCGGTGGTCGGCACGCTCGCCCTGCTGGGAGTCCTGCCGCCGATGGTCGGTGTCGTGGCCGCGGTCGGCGCGGCGGGCACCGGAGTCCTGGCGCTGCGGACCAACACCAAACTCCGTCGAATCGACCAGGCTCGCCGCCAACTGGCGGAGACCCCGGTCCGCACACCGCTGCCGGCCCGCAGCTCGGCCGCGCGGCAGCCGATGGAACGGCTGGAGGATGCCGAGGACACGCTCGGTGAGCTGCTGAGGCAACTGGACTCGGCGGCACTCACCTCGGTCCCGACGGAGTCGGTGTCCCAGGCGAGGACGACCGGAGCCGAAGCCGCCGCAGCCATCCGTGCGGTCTCCCACCAGCTCCAGGCAGTGGAACGCGCCCGCGACACCGCCCCGCCGCTGGACCGGGCACCCTTGGTGGACGGCGTGCACCGCCTACGCGTGCAGCTGGACGAGGGCGTGGACGGCTATTGCGGTTTGGTGGCTGCGGCCGGCCGAGTCCTGGCGGAAAGCACCGCTTCAAACCCCCGTCAGGTCCTGGGCGAAGCGACCGACCACTTGGCCGGCCTGGCATCAGCACTACGAGACCTCTCCAGGTGGTCCCGTCCGGACATGCCCTGACCAGCAGAAACGCTCTCCTTGTGGGTATTCGCAAAAATGCGCAATACCCACTCACTCCGGTGAACAAGCGAAATTCGACCCCAATCCGGGAACGTTTCGAGCTTTAATTTTGTTGCCGAGAACAAGGAGGAGGCGCACCGGCGAGAGCACTACCCGGCCCCCCGGCCGCCCACCCAAGGCCGGACCCTGGCCGCCGTCAGTCACACCACATCAATACGTCCCGCTGGGCCGCCGCATCCGCCCCGCTGGGCCCGCCACCCCAGGCCATCGCCACCCCGCGCACCCCGGTTCTGTCAGCGACCGCCTGCGCAGGACACCGCCCGCCACCCAGGTCATGCCCGGCGGCGGGCCTCGCGGGTCACGCCCGGGCAGACCGCGGGCAGACCAGCCGGGGCGGTATGGCGCTGGGATAGCGCAGCTGGCCGGGTGACCGCAGCCGGCCGGGTGACACGGCAGGTGTGGTGACGCAGCGGCGGGTATGTCGTGCGGCTGGGCAATCGGCGGGTAGCTGCAACCGGACCCGTGGGCAGCGCGGCCGTTCCCCGCGCGCGTCGGCGCCCACCTGGCCGGCTGTTGCGAGTTGGCGCTGGGGCGGGTGGGGCTTGGCGGTGGCGGGAGTCCGAAGGGTTCGTGGCTGCGGCGGGTGGTGGGTGTGGGGTTTGAGCTGGTCGGGTGGGCAACGGGGTGTAGTCGGGGAGTGCTCGTTGGGCGGGTCGGGGTGTGGCTGACGAGGGGTGTTGTGCTGGGGCCATCTGCACGAATGGGGATTGGGTCACGTTGGGTAGTCGAGTTGGACCGGGGTGCCTGGCGGGCTGGTATTTCTTGCTGCAATCGTGTGATTATCAGACCGTTATCTGGCCGCGGTCACTACATGGCGTGGCAGGATCCCTGAGTCGGACAGCGGCGTTCGACTTGGTCGCCGGGGAGGGCATTGAGTGGCGTTGTGGACCGTGCACGGCGATGGCCGCACCACCGACGGTGACGCGGTCAGCCCGCAGGAACGGCTCAGTTGGCCCCTCACCGTGGGCTTCGGCGCCCAGCACCTGGTCGCCATGGCCGGTGCCACGATTCTCGTTCCCGCCTCCACCGGCCTGCCGGTCGGCACCACCCTGCTCTTCTCCGGAGTCGGCACCCTTCTGTTCCTGGTGATCACGCGTAACCGCGTGCCCAGCTACCTCGGCGCATCGTTCGCGTTCATCGCCCCGCTGGAAGCCGCGCGGAGCGAAGGGATCGCCGCTCAGCTCGGGGGTGTTGTCGCGGCCGGGTTGCTGGTGATCATCATCGGCGTCGCGGTCAAGGCGCTCGGGGTGCGGTTGCTGGAGTCCGTGATGCCCCCGGTCGTCACAGGGGCCGTGGTGATCCTCATCGGGCTCAACCTGTCGCATCGCGCGACGACCTCGTTCTCCGAGCAACCCCTGCCCGCCGTCGTCACGATGGGCATCATCCTGTTGTGCGGTGTGCTTGGCCGGAAGCTGTTCTTCCGACTCTCTGTCCTCGTCGGTGTCGTCGTCGGCTGGGTGCTCGGCTTCATCCTCGGCGTGGTCGACACGAAAGCCGTCGCGAACGCCGCCTGGATCGGCCTGCCCGACCTGCACGCCCCGGAACTCCGTCCGTCGGTGACGCTCCTCATCCTCCCGGTCGTGATCGTCCTGGTCGCGGAGAACGTCGGCCACGTCAAAGCGGTCGCCGGGCTGACCGGCCGCAACCTCGACGGCAGCGTCGGCGACTCGATCATCGCGAACGGCCTGTCCACGACCCTCGCCGGCTTCGGCGGCGGACCGGGCACGTCGACCTACTCCGAGAACATCGGCGTGATGGGCGTGACGAAGGTGTACTCCACCGCCGCCTACGCGGTGACCGGCGTGATGGCGATCCTCCTCGCGTTCTCCCCGAAGGCCACCGCGGCGCTCGGCACCATCCCGCCGGGTGTCATCGGCGGCGCGACGCTCGTGCTGCTCGGCCTCATCACGCTGGTCGGCGTCCGCATCTGGATGGACAACCGCGTCGACCTCGCCAACCCCGGCAACGCCCTGGTCGGCGGCGCTGCCCTGGTCGCGGGAGTCGGCGACCTCACGCTCAAGCTCGGCAACATGGAACTCGGCGGCCTGGTGTGGGGCTCGCTGCTGGTGGTGATCCTGCACCCGGTGATGCGCTGGCTGCGCGCGGCCCGTCCGAGCAGTTAGCACCCGGTCACGCGTACAGCGAGTCGGTCAGGTGTTCCTCCTCGTATGCGAAGTGCGCGTCCAATTCCTCCAACAGTCCCTCCAGACCCCCGCCTGCCTCGATCTTCGCCACCACTTCGGCGATTGCCCCGTGTTCGGCCCGCAGTCGCGCGATCACCGGCTCCAGATCCGGGAACTCGGCCTCGAACGCGGTGAACGCGCCGTCCTCCCGGATGTGGTGCATCCGCAGGTGACCGCAGAACGTGAGGCAGTGGCTCATCAGGTCCCGCCGCACCTCGGGGTCCTCCCGCAGTCGCACGAGCTCGGCCCGAAGCTCGGCGTGATGCCGCTTCAACTGCGTCGCAAGCCCCCGCAGCCGAACGGGATCCAGTCGGAACGGGTGCAGCGCCACCACCGGAATCACCCGATCGGTGGCCGCCTCGTACGCCGCGAATGCCGGATCCCTCGACACCTGCAACGCGTACAACGCCGCCCGCTCCGCACCGGACAGCACCTCGGCCCGCGCGGCAAGCGTTTGCGTCCCGATCTCCACGGTGACCTGCGGATCGGCCACCAGGTTGTGGAACCACTGCGGATGCCACCCGCGCCCGGCGTTGGTCCCGAACACGACCAACCGCTCCCCGTCCCGCAGGTACCCGGCCGGTGTGGTGTGTGGACGCCCGGTCTTGATGCCCGCGGTGGTCATGAGCAGCAGCGGAGCGCCCTCGAACATGCCGCCGACAACGCCGCCGCTGGCCCGGAACTCGTCGATGATCGGCTGGTTCACCGTATCCCCCTGGGTAGTCTGACCTCGAAGACAAATCAGCTTTGACCACAAAGCCTCTTTGTCTGCAAAGCTAGAAGGAGATCGGCGAAGTGTCAACGACGGACGACGCCATCCGGGCATTGCTGCTGCTCATGCCCCGAATGGTGGGCCGGGCCAAGCGCATTCCGGTGCCCGAGGAGCTCCAGTCGTTGTCACTGGCCCCACGGCACCTGTCGCTGCTGGCCTATCTGCTGTTCGACGGACCCATGACGGTCAACGAGCTCGCGCAACGCCTGGAGGTCGCACCCACCACCGTGAGCCTCATGGTCGCCGAGCTGAGCCGTAAGGGCGTCCTGGAACGCCGTGAGGACGACAACGACCGCCGTCGCCGCATCGTGAGCATCACGGACGCCCAACGCCCGTCCATCGACACGTGGCTGGCGAAAGGCGCGAAAGCGTGGCGTGCCGCGCTGGCGCCGCTGACACCCGATCAGCGGACAATGTTCGTGGCCACGCTCAAGGCGTACGAGAACGCCCTAGACGAGTGAACGGGCGATCCGGCGCACCAACCCGGGCCCCTCGTAGATGAAGCCCGTGTAGAGCTGCAAGAGGCTCGCGCCGGCGTCCAGCATCCGCTTCGCGTCGTCCACCGAAGCGATCCCGCCGACCCCGATGACCGGCAGCTTCCCGTCCGTCTCGCGACTGACGAACCGCACCACCTCGCGCGCCCGCGCCGCCAGCGGCCGGCCGCTCAACCCGCCCGCCTCGCCCGCCAACGCCCGATCGGCGGGTGCCAGCCCGTCCCTCGACAGGGTGGTGTTGGTGGCGATCAGACCGGAGACCTCGTGCGCCGCGCACACCTCCAACAGTTCCCCGATCGCGTCATCGGTCAGGTCGGGCGCGATCTTCACCAGCAACGGCTTGCGCCGTGCCGACCCGGCGAGTTCGGCCGACGTCTCGTTCAACGCCGACAGCAGTTCGGTCAACGCCGTGCGGTCCTGGAGGCTCCGCAAGCCCGGCGTGTTCGGCGAGCTGATGTTCACCGCGAAGTAGTCGCCGTGCCGGTACAGCGCGCGCATCGACGCCCGGTAGTCCTCCACGGCCTCCTCGACCGGCGTCACCTTCGACTTGCCCAGGCTGATGCCCAACGGCACCGACAGCGGCCCGAGCCGGTCCAGCCGGTTCGCCAGCGCCAACGCGCCGTCGTTGTTGAAGCCCATCCGGTTGATGATCGCCTCGCTGTCCCGCAACCGGAACAGCCGCGGCCTCGGGTTGCCGGGCTGCGGGTGCCGGGTGACCGTGCCCACCTCCACGAACCCGAACCCCAACGCGCCCCATGACGGCAGCGCCCGGCCGTTCTTGTCCAGCCCGGCCGCGAGCCCGACCGGGTTCGGGAACCGCACCCCGAACACCGTTCGTTCCGCCACCGGCTTGCGCCGCACGAACCGCGCCAGGGGGCTGACCGCCGAGAGGATGCCCAGCGTGGTCTCGTGGATGCGCTCCGCGTCGCCGCCGTGCATCCGGAACAACGTGTTGCGCACTACGCTCTTGTAGACCACGCCGGTAACTCTAAGCGATCGGACCTGGCTGGCAGCGCGGACACCAGTACGATGTGCGCTCCTGCACACCCGCACCCTGCCCGGCCGCCCGGATCCGCGTCCCACACCGCAGACACGGCCGCCCCGCCCGTTCGTACACCCACGCCTCCCGGCCGCGCCCCACCAGCCCGGTGGTGTTGCGGACCGGCCGACGTGCGTTGGCCAGCAACAACTTCCGCGCCAGCCGCACCGCCTCGGCACCGTCCACACCGGACACCGGTGTCCACGGCGACACGCCGAGCAGGAAGCAGACCTCGGATTTGTAGACGTTGCCCACGCCCGCCAGCACCCGCTGGTCGAGCAGGGCGAGACCGATCTCACGCCCTGGATCGGTCGTCAAACGCCGCACGGCCTCCGCCTCGTCCGCCGGTGCCCACTGTCCCAGCAGATCCGGACCCAGGTGCCCCACGAGCTCGGACTCACTGCTGGTGGACACCAGTTCCAGGTCGTGCAGATTGAAACCTACCGCCTGGCGGTCCGGGACTTCCAGCAAAACCCGGGCCTGGTTCGGCGGGCGACGCCACTTGTCACCCGGTCGGTACAAATGCCACGAGCCGTCCATCCGCAGATGGCTGTGCAGCGTCAGATCCCCCGAGAACCGGGTCAGGATGTGCTTGCCCACGGTCGCGACCGCCAGCACGTCCCGACCGGTCAGGTCCACAGTGGACAGCCGGGGGTGGCGCAGTTCGGCGCGCAGCAGCGTCCGCCCGGCCAGCGCTTCGTCCAGCCGCCGCCCGGTCAGGAAGACCGTGTCACCCTCGGGCACCGGTGTCGAGCGCCACCTTCAGCCCGAACCCGACCAGCACGGACGCGGTCAGCCGCTCGGTCCACTGCCGCACCTTCGGCCTGGCCAGCACCACGGCAGCCCGCCCGGCGAGCCACACCACCACGATCTGCCACACCTGCCCGACGCCCACGTGGATGCCCACCAGCAGCGCCGCCCACCCCGTCGACTCGCCCGACGTGGGCAGGAACTGCGGCAGCAGGCTCAGGTAGAACACGCCGATCTTCGGGTTGAGGATGTTCGTGGTGAACCCGATCCGCAACGCCTGCCACGGCGTGATCCGAGGTGCCGTGCCCGGCTCCTCCGCACGCACTCCGCGCCACGACCTCCACAGCGCCGACCCACCCAGCCACAGCAGGTAGGCGGCACCCGCGTACCGCACCACGTCGTACGCGAACCGGGACGCCACCAACAGCGCGGTCAGTCCGACGATGCTCGCCGCACCCCACACGAGACACCCCAACGTGGTCCCGAAACCGCCCACGAGCCCGGCGCGCCGACCGCCGCCCAACACCATCCGCAGCAGCATCATGGTGTCAAGACCGGGCGTGATCGTCAGCAGCATGGCCGCGACCGTGAACGCCAACAGCGCCGTGCCACTCACGCGTCCACCGCCTCTTGGATCTCCTCGTCATCGAAGTCCGAGTGCACCGGACGACGCCTACTACGGCTGATCCGCAGAATCCGCGCCAACAGCAGGTTGAACGCCAACGCCACCTCACGCGCGCCGGGCGTGCCCCACTCGTGGATGGGCATACACGCGCCCTGTGCCTGCTGCACCGCCAACCGGTCCGGCAGCGCCACGGGCATCACCAGCGGCCCGAAGATGTCCCGCAGCTCATCGATCCGGAACTGGTGCTCGTGCGACCGAGGACGCACACGGTTCACCACGACACCCAACGGCTGTAGGTCGGCGTTGTGCTCACGCTCGGCCTGCACCGCCTCGAACGCCCGCTGCACGCCCGCCACCGCGAACATGGTGGGCTCGGTCACCAGCAGCGCACGATCCGCCGCCACCAGCGCCGACCGGGTCAGCTGGCCCAACGACGGCGGGCAGTCCAGCAGCACCAGCTGGTACGGCTCGTCCTCGTCCGCCAGCACCCGCAGCGCCTCACGCAGCCTGCCCAGCCGCGACTCGCCCGGATCGGGGTGGTTCAGCAGCTCCGCTTCCTCCGAGCCGGCCAGCACGTCCACGCCCTCGCCCCACGCGCTGGGTGCGACCGCCGCCCGCACTTTCTCCAGGGTCGGCTCCTGGAGCACGTCGTAGATGCTGGCCTCGGTGTCGTCGGGCTCCAGCGTCGAGGTGGCGTTGCATTGCGGATCCAGGTCGATGACCAGCGTCCGGACTCCGCGCCGCAGCGCCGCCGACGCGAGACCCAACGCGACCGTCGTCTTGCCTACGCCACCCTTAAGGCTGAGCACCGCCACCGTATGCACGGGGTGCAGCCTACGGTCTCTAGGCTCTAGTGCCATGCGACCGGACGCCGTACACAGGGTGCTCGACACCGAGCTGGCCGCCGCGCGGGAGCGCCGGGGCGGTGAACCGCCCAGGGTGCTCGACGTGGGCGGCGGCAGCGGCGTATGGGCCGTTCCGCTGGCCGTGGCGGGTTGCGTGGTGACTGTTGTCGAGCCCAGCCCCAACGCGTTGGCCACGCTGCACCGCCGTGCCACGGAGGCGGGCGTCGCGGACCGCATCACGGCTGTGCAAGGCGACACGGACGCGTTGGACGCCGACGCGACCGCGGACCTGGTCCTCGGGCACGGGCTGCTGGAGGTCGTGGACGACGCCTCCGTCGCGTTGAATGCGCTGGCCAAGGCCACCGTGCCGGGCGGCGCGGTGTCCGTGCTGGTCGCGAACCGGTACGCGGCCGTGCTGCACCGGGCCATCGCGGGCCGTCTGGTGGACGCGCGCCGACTGCTGGACGACGAGGCGGGGCAGCTCACCGGTGCCCGCGAGCCGTTGCAGCGCCGGTTCGACGTGGCCGGGCTGGAGGCGCTGGTGCTGGACGCCGGCCTGAAGGTGGAACTGCTCCAGGGCCACGGCGTGGTGTCCGACCTGGTGCCCGGGTCGGTGCTGGAGGCCAACCCCGGCGCGGCCGAGGCGCTCGCCGAACTGGAACTCGCCGCCGCCGTCCGGTCGCCGTTGCGGGACGTCGCGGCCCGGCTGCACGTGTTGGCCCGTCGCCCGGCGTGACTTTGCGGTAGAAACGTCGTCGGCAACCGCCGCCGACCGCCGGGAGTCCCGCATGGGAGAACCGCACTTAGCCGAGGTCCGCTGATGGCCGAGGAGCCGTCGCTGGAGGACGAGGTACACCGGGCCGTCGCGGGCGACCGGCTCGCCATAGCCTGGCTGTTGGCCTCCGTCCGGCCGCTGGTGGTGCGTTACTGCCGGGCCCGTGTCGGCCGCCAGGAACGCTCGTTCGCCTCGGCGGACGACGTGGCGCAGGAGGTCTGTCTCGCCGTCCTTACGGCGCTGCCGACGTACAAGGACCACGGAAGGCCGTTCCTGGCTTTCGTGTACGGCATCGCGGCGCACAAAGTGGCCGACGCGCACCGTGCGGCCCTACGGAACCGTGCCGAACCCGTGCCCGACGTGCCCGACGCGCCCACCGACGAGGACGGCCCCGAGCAGACCGCGCTGCGGGCCGAACTGTCCCGCCACATGGCTTCCCTGCTGAAGATCCTGCCCGACAAACAGCAGGAGATCCTGCTGTTGCGCATCGTGGTGGGTCTGTCGGCGGAACAGACCGCCGCTGTCGTGGGAGCAACGCCCGGTGCCGTACGGGTCGCACAACACCGGGCGCTGTCACGGTTGCGGCGGGAGGTCGGTTCGCGCCACGCGTTGAGCGGTTAGTGCCGCCAACGGGTCGCGTGGGTGATCTCCTCGGGCGTCGAGTCCGCGAACCGGGCGATCTCGCCACGCCGCACGTCCGCGATCGTGGCGGCGAACTCCGGGCCGAACGCCTCCGTGAGCACCTCGTCGTTCTCGAACGCCCTCACGGCCTCCTCCAGTGACGTGGGCAGCCGTTGGGCGTCCGGAACGTGCACCGGGTCGACCGTGGTCGGTTCCGGGAGCCGTGCACCGTCCACGATCCCCGCGAGGCCCGCAGCGAGCGTCGCCGCGACAGCCAGGTACGGGTTCGCGGACAGGTCGTAGCACTTGATCTCCAGGTCACGGCCTTCCACCAGCCGGAGCGCCGTCTCCCGGTTCTCCACACCCCACGCCACGAACGCGCCCGCCCAGTGCGACGGCACCAGCCGCAGGTAGCTGGCCACGGACGGGCAGCCGATCGCGCACAGCGCCGGCAGGTGCCGCAGCACGCCCGCCGTGAACGACTCGGCCTCCGCCGTCAGACCGCCCTCGAACAGGTTCCTCCGGTCCCGCCACAGGCTCACGTGCAGGTGACCGCCGTTGCCGACGCCGTCCGCCACGACCTTCGGCGAGAACGACGCGCGCAGCCCGTGCCGGATGGTGATCGCCCGGATCGTCTCGCGGACCAGGACGGCGGTGTCGGCGGCGTGCACCGGGTCCTCCGGGGCCGTGGACACCTCGAACTGGCCCGCCGCGTACTCGGGGTGGAACTGGAGCACGTCCACGTCCTGCTCGACCAGGGCGGCGATCAGGTCGGCGCAGTAGTCGGACAGTTCGACCTGGCGCGTGTGGCCGTACGCGGGGCCGGTGGTGGCGGGGCGGAAGTCGTCCGTGCCGCCTTGGCCGACCGCCCACTCCACCTCGAACCCGGCGCGGACCTCGAAGCCGTTCACGGCCAGCCGGTCGGCCATGGTGCGGGCGAGGCCGCGTTCGTCCTGGGGGTGGGCCTCCCCGTGCTGGTCGTGGCGGTCCGCCGGGGCCCACGCCCAGCCGGGCTGACCGGCGAGGACGGTGATCCGGTCCAGGTCGGGGTGCAGGCGCAGGTCGCCGACCGGGCCGCCCGCGTGGCGTCCGGCGATGATCGAGTCGTCGAGGAGGAACGCGTCGAACACGGGGGAGGCGCCGACCCCGTGCGCGGCGGCGTGCGGGAGTTTGTCCAGCGGTACCGACTTCACGCGGGTGATGCCGCTGTGGTCGACCCAGGTGATCGCGACCGCCACCACGTCGCGGTCGGCCAGATCGTCCAGCAGGTCGGTCGCCAGTGCGTGGCGGTGGTCCCGTTCCGCGGTGTCCATGATGTGCGTGGTTACACCAGGTCACTACTCTTCAACAAGTGGACCCGCTGTTGCCTTACGTGGCTGAGCTGAACCTCGTGGACCACCACTGTCACGGGGTGCTCCGTGACGACGTCGACCGGACCGGGTTCGAGGAGCTGCTGACCGAGGCGGAAGCGGTGAGCCCGTGGGGCACGTCGCTGTTCGACTCGGCGGTCGGGTTGGCGGTGCGGCGCTGGTGCGCCCCGCTGCTCGACCTCCCGCCGCACGTGCCCGCGGACGAGTACGTGGCGCGGCGGCGGTCGCTGGGCGCGGCCGAGGTGAACCGGGCGTTCCTGGTGGCGTCCGGGATCACGACGTACCTGGTGGACGGCGGGCTGTGGCCGGAGCGGCTGGTCGGACCGGCAGTATTCACCGGATCTCGTGAACTCCCGGTTTTGCGCTTGGAACGGCTGGCCGAAGAGGTGATCATCGACGGTGCCGTGGGATTCCCCGACCAGGTGCGCGGGGCGTTGGAAGTCGCACCTGCCGTGGCCGCGAAGTCGATCGCCGCGTACCGAGTGGGCTTGGTGCTGTCCGGTGAACGTCCGTCCGATGCCGAGGTCGTGGCGGCGTGCGAGCGGTGGCTGGCGTCCGGCGGCGGGCGTTGCGCGGACGAGGTGGTCTCGCGCTTCCTGATCTGGGAGGCGTTGGATCGCGGGCTGCCCGTGCAGTTCCACGTCGGCTACGGCGATCGCGACCTCGCGTTGCACCGGGCCGATCCGTCGCTGCTGACGGACCTGCTGCGGGCGACCGAGCCGCTCGGCGTGCCGATCATGCTGCTGCACAACTACCCGTTCCACCGGTCGGCCGGGTACCTGGCGCAGGTGTTCCCGCACGTGTTCGTCGACCTCGGGTTGGCGACGCACAACGTGGGGCACCAGGCGAGCCGGGTGCTGGCCGAGGCGCTGGAGATCGTGCCGTACGGGAAGTTCCTGTTCTCGTCCGACGCGTTCGGCCTGGCCGAGCTGTACCACCTGGGCGCGCTGTTCTTCCGGCGCGCGCTGTCGGACTTCCTGCTGGCAGGGATGCGCCGGCAGTCGTTCGCGGAGGCGGACGCGGTGCGGATCGCCCACCTGGTCGGGTCGGGGAACGCGCGGCGGGCCTACCGACTGGACTAGTCGGGCGGCGGTGCCGTCGTGGCAGCGGCACGCCATCCGGTGAGGTCCGTGCGGCGACATGCCCGCCGTACGTCCACGCCCGGGCAGTCGGCGTCGGCTAGACTGTCGAACACGCGTTCGAGTCCTCGTCCGGAGGTGGTCATGGGCCGCAGCGCCAACCTGCCGCGCGGCCTGGTCGACCGGTTCCGCGTGCGGGGCGACGACACGTGGCCGGACGACACCGGCTGCGTGATGCTGCACGTCGACATGGACGCCTTCTACGCGTCCGTGGAGATCCGGGACAACCCGGAGCTGGCCGGGAAACCGGTGATCGTCGGCGGCACGGCGAACCGGGGCGTGGTGGCGTCGGCCAACTACCTGGCGCGCGAGTACGGCGTGCGGTCGGCGATGCCGACGGCCCACGCCCGGCGACTGGCACCGCACGCGGTGTTCGTCATGCCCAATTTCAGCCGGTACCAGGAGGTGTCCCGGGGCGTGATGGCGATCTTCCGCGACATCACGCCGCTGGTCGAGCCGCTGAGCCTGGACGAGGCGTTCCTGGACGTCAGCGGCTCGCTGCGGCGGCTGCGTTCGACACCGGCCGCCATCGCCCAGCTGGTCCGGCGGCAAGTGCAGGAGGCACACGGCATCACGTGCTCGGTCGGTGTCGCGCCGACGAAGTTCCTGGCCAAGCTCGCGTCCGGCATGTGCAAGCCGGATGGTGCGATGGTCGTGCCGAAACCGGCCGTGCTGGAGTTCCTGCACCCGCTGCCGGTGTCCGCGCTGTGGGGTGTCGGCAAGCGCACCGCCGAACAGCTGGAACGGGTGGGGCTGGAGACCGTGGCGGATGTGGCAGCGACCCCGTTGCCCCGCTTGCGGCGTGTGCTGGGTGTCGCGCTGGCCGAACACCTGCACGCCCTGTCGCAGGGACTGGACGATCGGCCCGTGGTGCCGGTGACCAGGGAGAAGTCGATCGGTGCCGAGGAGACGTTCGAGGTCGACCACTTCGACCGCGAGCTGCTGCGGCGGGAACTGCTCAGGCTGTCGGAGCGTTCGGCGGCCACCCTGCGGTCGCGCGGGCTGCGCGGGCGGACGGTGTCGATCAAGGTCCGATTCGCCGACTTCACCACGATCACCCGGTCGAAGACGCTCCGGGTGGCGACCGACGTGACCCAGGAGGTCTACCGGACGGCGTCGACGCTGCTGGACGAACAGGTGCCTGCGGGCGCGGTGCGTCTGATCGGGGTGCGGATCGAGCAGCTCGTGGAGGGCGAGGGCGGCGAGCAGTTGATGTTCGACGCGCCGGAACGCGGCTGGCGGGAAGCCGAACAGGCCGCCGATCAGGCCCGCTCCCGATTCGGCCGGGCCGCCGTGAAGCCCGCCTCCCTGCTCACCAGCGCACCGTCCCAGCCGAACCTTCCCGAACCCAAACCAGACCGCTGACCCGCTGCCGGCGACCGCGAGTTGGCGGGGTCCGCGACCAGGTGAGCTTGGCCCGGGCAGTGGTGTTCGGGCTACCGACGTCCCGGAGCAGGCCGTTCGGGTGGTCGGACGGCACAAACCGAACGTTCGGGTCGATCACCGTGCACCCTGACAGGGTGGACCGGTTCTGGGGTCTCCTGACGCCCGCGGAGCACACCGTGCTCACCGCGACGGGCACGGAGCGCGACTACGCCTCGGGCGCGGTGGTGTGCCTGGAGGGCGAGATCACCCGGCACGTCCTCGTGGTCCGTCGCGGCCTGCTCCGGGTCACCGCGACCACTGCGGGCGGCGGGGAGAAGGTGCTGGCCATGCGCGGCGCGGGGGACATCGTGGGCGAGCGGTCCGCGATCGACGGGCTGCCCCGTTCGGCGACGGTCCGGGCGCTGGGTTCGGTCCGGGCGTTGATCGTGTCCGCCTCCGGCTTCGCGTCGCTGTGCCAGCGGTACCCCCGGATCGCGTGGGCCGTGCTGACCGTCGTGGTGGCCCGGCAGCGTGACACCGACCGGCAGCGCGTCCAGATCAGCGGTACCGCGACGCAGCGGGTGGCGGCCGTGCTGATCGACGTGGCGCTGGAACGCGGTATCGCCGACCAGGGGGCGGTGTCGCTGAGCCAGGAGGAGTTGGCGGGTATCGCCGGCACGTCCCGCGAATCCCTCGTGCGGGTGCTCAGGTCGCTGCGCGAGGAGGGCATCATCAGCACCGGGCGGAAGAAGATCGACATCCTCGAAGTGGACCGCCTGTACGACCTGACTTCGTGACGTGCACCGGGTTCGACCTGCGTCGATCCGACTTGGCCACTGTGCGTCATCTGACGCAGAACATCCGCGCCGTTCCCCCTACAAATGAAGTACGCCGAGCTACAGGGGGAGTCATGAACCACAACGAGGAGCCTGCCAAGTCCCGCCGCCGGTTCACCGAACGCCTCGCTTGCACCCTGGTCTTCACCGTCATCCAACTGTGGGCGGCGGCCGTGATCATCAGCCAGCTGGAGACGACCGGCATCGTCGCCTTGGCCGTCGCGCTGGTCCTGGCCGGCGGTCTGGTCGCGGTGCACGACGCGTGGCGCGTGGTGCGCTCCGGCCGGCGCGAGCTCGACGCCGAGATCCGGGAGGCCCTGGTTCGGCTCTGAAGCCACGAGGCGGCCGGCGAGGGGTGGCCGCCGACTCCGGTGATGCCTTCCGCGGACGGTCGGGTCCGCGGGAGGCATCCCTTTGTCCCGGGGCGGAGCCCCGAGTTGTCCACAGGCAAAAAACTTGTCCACAGATCGCGATTTCCCGGTCGACGGCCCTCGGAAAACCGTCCATCGTGGACACATGCACACCACCGACCGAACCACCATCAGCCTCGACGCACTGGCCGGCCTGTTCCCCCACCGGATCGCCACGGTGACCGAACTCGTCAGTCTCGGCCTGCCCAATGCGGAAGTGACCTCTCGTTGCCGTCGCGGCGGGCAATGGCGACATGTGCTGCCCGGAGTCCTGCTGCTGACCCGAAAACCCCCGAACCGCCTGCAACTCATGCAGGCGGCCCTCCGGTACGCCGGTCCGGAAGCCCAGCTGACCGGTCTGGATGCCTTGCAACTGCACGGGATGCGTGCCGTGCCGGCCACCGGCCCGGTCGAGATCCTGTCGCCGAGACCGGTCGACCTGACACCGGAGCTCCGCGTGATCAGGCCGTACACGACACCGCCTCCCGTACTCCGCAGGGGCTTCCTGACCGCGCCGCTGACCAGAGCGGCGACCGACGCGGCCAGGTCGCTGTTGGCGGACCAGCACGCGCTGCGCGCGGTGCTGACCGAGGTCGTCCGGCGGGGCGGTGTGCCGGTGACCGACCTCGCGAAGGGCTTGGCGCGCGGTGCGGAACCGGCGCGGCGGATCCTGGCGGACCTGGCGGACGGTGTCCGGACCGTGCCGCAAGCCTGGGCGAACGCGCTGCTGTCCGATCTGCCCTTGCCGCCTCCGAGGTGGAACGTGGTGGTGACGACGTCCGAAGGCCGGCCCCTGGGCACTGCCGACGCTTGGTGGGACGCCATCGGCCTGGCTTGGCAGTTGAGGCCGAATCCCGACAGCCTGCTGCTCCAGGCCGCGGGAGTGGCGGTGGCCCAGACGACGCCCCAGGAACTACGCCAATCCCCGACCACTGCCGCCAAAGCGCTCCACAACGCCCACGCCCGTGCCCAATCCCGTCCGCGACCGGAGGTGATCGTGAAACCCGCGAGACCGACACCCTGACGCCAGCCGCACACCCGGCCACGCCTTCCGGCCACGCCGCTCCGGCGACGTTGTTCCGGCTGCCACACCCGCCACTCGCCAACGAACTTTCCGGCGCCGGCTCAGCCCGGGACCTGATCACCGAACGGCCCCGAGTTGAACGGGCGGGCCCGAGTCGACTGGGCGGTCCGGGAGCGAACGGGTGAACCGGGATCGCACAGGTGCTGGGCACTGCCGATGCAGGGCAGGTGTGGGGCTGGGGAGGTGCGGGGTTCGGCGGGGTGAGGTTGGGCGGGCGTTGTGTTGGGTGGTAGTGGGTGCCGGCTGTTCGAGCTTCGTGTTGCGCGGGACGAACGGGGTTGGGCTGTCTGACCGGGTGTGCGAGGGCTGTCCGGGCGGACTTGGGGTCCGGGCGCGAGGTGCCGACTTCGTGAAGCCGAACCGGGCGGTTGGTGGGCCCGGGTGGGTGTTGTCGGGCTCACACCGTCACTCAGTCGTCGCACAGCGGTACGGCTGGGGGTTGACAATCGACCGTCGGTGCTGTTTGGGCGACCTCACACGGGCCTGACCGTTGACCCGTGAGGATGATGGTGACCGAAGGAACCGCTTAGGGGCGCGGACTGGGTAGTCGCCGGGGCCCGCGAATCGTATCCTGGTTGTGACGCCCCCAGGGCGGGGCGTCCGCCGGGACCGGCGGCAACCGTGAACACCCGGCGCCCGCGACCGCTGTGCCGGAGGAGGAGCCATGCCACTCTCCGAGCACGAGCAGCGACTGCTCGACCAGATCGAGCGCGCGCTCT
>CBHFOL010000155.1:0-17574 GCA_965995405.1 uncultured Saccharothrix sp. | reverse complement strand
CCTTCCGGGGCGCGCCCCGGCCCCCCCGCCGCGGGGGCCTCACCCGTTCCCGCTCCACGCTGCGGGCTTTCCGCTTCGGATTTCGGGCTCCACACTTCGGCTTCGGGTTTCAGGCGCTGGCCAGGCCGTCGAGCGCGCAGATCACGTCCCGCCCCAGCTCCAGGTCGGTCGCCGTGTCGAACGGGAACCACGGCCCGGCGGCCGGGACGGCGGTGACCGGCACCAGCCGCCGCCGGGCGAGCCGGGCCAGCGCGGCGGCCAGACCGAGCCCCTCCAGCAGCCCGGCCTCCCGCATCCGGCTCAGCACCGCCCAGGACGCCGGGGTGAGCTTCGCCAGCCGCAGCCACTGGCCGTGCACCTCCTCCGGACCGGCGGGCCGGCCGGTCATGTCCGCGACGAACCGGCGGGACCGGTCCAGCACGAACCGCTCGGCGTGCGCCAGCGGGTCGGCGAACCGCAGCCCCCACACCGCGCGCCAGTCCCGGTCGTAGGCCACGGCCACCGGACCGGGTGCGGCGGCCAGTCGGCGGACGGTCTCCACCCCGCACACCACGTTGCCGAAGTGCACGATCACCGGCGCGCGGCGCAGCCAGTCGTCGGCGACCGCGAGGGAATCGAGGTCCGTCGTCGTCGCCCACAGCGGGTTCTCGAAGACGGTGAGGTCGGTGCCGTGGAACCCGTCCTGCCGCCACCCGACGACCGCGCCGATCCGCCACACGCCGGCGTTGCGCAGCGCGGCCTTCTGCCTGCTGATGAGCGTGTTGCCGCCGACTTCCACGAGGCTCGCGGGCCGGTCGACCGTGTTCGTGCCCAGACCGGCTCCCCGGCCGGCCGTGAGGATCAGGGCACGCGGCGGTGTGCCCGGTCGGTGCGACCTCACAGGGAATGTCCGTCGCATACCCCCCACACTCGTCACCGCCGCCCGTGCGCGGCAGTGTTGAGCCGTTGACTGTTCCGGTAAACACCACCGCTAACGTGAAGTGGGGATGCGTGGGTGGGCGACCACCCGGCTCCGCCTGGCCGCTGGTGCCGGGCTGTCCTCCACCCGTTCGGCGGCGAACAGCCGCAGGAGCTCGTGCAGGCGGTACCGGTCGCCGCCGAGGTGCTCCAGCATGTGGGCGGTGACCAGCGCGTACAGCGAGTGCTGCGCCTGCTCGTGCGAGATGCCCGCCTGCTGCGCGACCGCCGAGGTGGTCACCTCGCCGCACCGGCCGGCGCTGATCAGCCGCAGCACCCGGCGCTGGTCCTCCTCCAGGCACCGGTACGACCAGGAGAACACCGTCCGCACGGCGACCTGGTCGTCCAAAGCCAGCACGTCCAGCGTGCGCCGTTCCTCCGCCAGGTAGTCGACCAGGTCCCGGACGGACAGCCGCGGGTCGCTGATCAGGTGCTCGGCGGCGATGCGCAGCGCGAGCGGCAGGTGGCCGCAGCGCTCGACCAGCTTGGCCGGCGCGCCGGGATCGGTCAGCATCCGCTCCTCGCCGATGGCCTGCCGCAGCAGCTCCACGGACTCCGCGTCGGTCAGCCGGCCGACGTCCAGCCGTATGCCGTGCGTCCGCAGGGCCAGCGCGGGCAGCGCCCGTCGGCTGGTCACCACCACGGCGCACGAGCCGGAGCCGGGCAGCAGGGGTTGCACCTGGTCGGCGTCGGCGGCGTTGTCGAGCACCAGCAGCACCGCGCGGTCGGCGAGGACGGAGCGGAACAGCGCCGCCCGGCGCGCGAGGTCGAGCGGGACGACGTCGACGCCCGTGCCGAGCGCGGTCAGCAGCTCGCCGAGCACGTCGTGCGGCGCGGCGGGGGAGGCGTCGTGGGAGAAGCCGCGCAGGTCGGCGAAGAGCTGGCCGTCGGGGAAGCGGTGCGCCACGTCGTGCGCCCAGCGCAGCGCGAGCGCGGTCTTGCCGACGCCGGGCGCGCCCTCGACCACCGCGACGCGGGACGTGCCGGGGCGGTGCGGCTCGGCCAGCAGCTCGTGCAGCCGGTCGAGGTGGGCCTCGCGGGCGACGAACCCGGCGATGGCGGCGGGCAGCTCCGCCGGTCTGGGCTGGGTGACGCCGGCCAGCGCCATCAGCGTGCCGTGGGCCTCCAGCAGTTCGTCGCACCGCCGGGCGAAGTCCGCCGACGGCTGCGCCCCGTTCTTGATCTTGCTCAGCCACCCCGGCGTGTACCTGGCCATGGTGGCGAACTTCCGCCACGACAGTCCCCGGCGCGCCAGGAGTCGCTCCAGCTCTGCTGCGAACGGCGTGCGCGCGGGCCTGCCACCCGGTCCCCCCACAACGATCCCTCCTGTCGGGACTGCTTTGGTGATTGCAGCGTAGCCGTCCGATCACCCTGGGAAATAGTCGCTGATCCGGGGGTGTGTGAACACGGGAAGCCGGTGCTGTCGCCCGTTCGGTGGCGGTGGCCGTGGCGGTTGCGTTGCTACGTTCCGGACGGGGTGCCGGCGAGGCGGAAGGGGGCGCGCGCGGGGATGGGCGGAGCAACGGAGGACGCCGCGGTGGTGGCCGAGGTGGCGGCGATGTCGACTTTGTTCACGCCGTGGGCGCTGCGGCTGGCCGTCACGTACCGGCTGCCCGACCTGGTCGACGAGGGGTGCGCGGACGTGGCGGAGTTGGCCGCGCGGTCGGGCACCAACCCGGACGCGCTGCGCCGCGTGCTGCGCCACCTGACGAACCTGGGGCTGTTCACGGCGGCGGGCGAGGACCGGGTGGCGCTCGCGCCCCGTGGCCGGGTCCTGCTGGCGGACCACCCGGCGCAGCTCGCGCCGTTCCTGGACCAGCGCAACCCGTGGGCGGAACGGACGGACCGGGCGGTGCCCGCGCTGCTGGAGTCGGTGCGCACGGGCACGAGTGCGTGGGCGTCGGTGTTCGGCGTGGGGTTCTGGGACGACCTGGCGCGGGACGACGAGTTCGCCAAGGCGTTCGACTCGGTCATGTCGGTGCACGCGGGGGTGTTCGGGCCGGCGGTCGCCGCGCGGTGGGACTGGTCGGAGGTCACGCGGCTGGTGGACGTCGGCGGCGGGGTCGGCCTGGTGCTCGCCGAGGTGCTGCGTCGCCACCCGCACCTGCGCGGGACGCTGGTCGACCTGCCCGGCACGGCGCAGCGCGCGCACGCCACCTTCGACGCGGCGGGTGTCGCGGACCGGGTGGATGTCGTCGGGGGCAGCTTCTTCGACCCGCTGCCGTCCGGCGGGGACGTGTACCTGCTGTCCAACATCATCCACGACTGGGCGGACGGGGAGAGTGAGCGCATCCTGCGTCGGTGCGCGGACGCCGCGGGTGAGGGTGGCGTGGTGCTGCTTGCCGAACGGGTGGTGGACGAGTCGGACGACCCGGCCGCGCGGGTTCGGGTGAGCGCGCGGGACATGGCGATGCTGTTGCTGCTCGGGGCGCGGGAGCGTGGTCTGGCGGAGTTCCGGGCGCTCGGCGCGGCGTCGGGGCTGCGGTTGACGTCCACGACGCCGCTGGTGCCGGAGCAGGGCGTGGCCCTGCTCGCGTTCACCCCGAGCGGGTGACCTGGGTCAGGAGCCCGCTGCCGGCAGCCGGCCCGGGTGTTCGGGTCGGATACCCGCCGGCCGGGTGACCTGGGTCAGGCCCACTCCGGCCTGATCGGCAGCCGGCGGAGGCCGATGGCCTGGCGCGGGTCCACGAACGTCACGTCGTCGCCCAGCCGGAAGTCCGGCCAGGCGGCCAGCAGGGCCTCCAGCGCCACCCGCTGTTCCAGGCGGGCCAGTGGCGCGCCGATGCAGTAGTGGATGCCCCGGCCGAGCGCGAGGTGCCGGTTCGGCGTGCGGTCGGGCACGAACTCGGCGGCGCGCGCGAACTGCCGTTCGTCCAGGTTCGCCGAGGCCACCCACACCAGCACGACGTCGCCGTGCGGGATGACCGTGCCGCCGAGCTCGACGTCCCGCGTGGTGCGGCGCGCGGTGGCAGGCAGCTGGCCGCGTAGCCGCAGCACCTCTTCGACGGCGGCCGGGATGTCCTCGGGCCGCGCCCGAAGCCGGGCGGCGTCGTCGGGCCGGGTGGCGAGCAGGTGCACGGCGTTGCCCAGCACCATGGTCGTGGTGATGTGTCCGGCCACCAGCAGGAAGCCGCAGACGCCCAGGACCTCCTCGTCGGCGAGGCGTTCGCCGTCCTCCTCGGCCAGCACGAGCTTGCTGACCAGGTCGTCGCCGGGCGTACGGCGGCGGCGGGCGATGACGTCCAGGAAGTACCGGTTCATCTCGCCGATCTCGGGCTCGACCGACCGCAACATCTCCTCGGTCGGCACGATCACCGGGTCGTCGCCGCGCCCCTGGTAGAACAGCGCGTCGGCCCAGCGCCGGAACTGTTCGCGGTCGTCCAGCGGCACGCGCAGCAGTTCCGCGATGACGGCCAGCGGCAGCGGGTAGGCGAGGGCGTCGATCAGCTCCACCTCGTCGTGGCCGCGCACGGCGTCGAGGAGGTCGGCGGTGATGCGCCGCACCACCGGTTCCAGGTCCTCGACCACGCGCGGGGTGAACGCCTGGGAGACCAGGCCCCGCAGCCGGCGGTGGTCGGGCGGGTCGAAGCCGTTGAACGCGCCCCGGGCGACGATGGCGAACTGCTCTGGCTGGCGGACCAGGTCGCGCAGGTCCGAGGAGAACGTCTCGTGGTCGGTGAGCACGGACACCGCGTCCGCGTGGCGGAACACGTGCCAGTGGCCGAGGCCGCGGTCGCGGCTGACGGGGACGTGTTCGCGCATGTGCGCCCACCACGCCTGCAACGCCTGGTAGCCGGCCGGCTGGTCGGCGAGGTCGGGTCCGGGAACGGTGTCGAGCACCACGGGCTCCTTCCGGGCGAACACGGGAATTGCGCCGAAAACGCACTGCCCGGCGCGGTCGAGTGATTTTCGATCAAACCGCGTGGGCCGGGTGTGCAGGCAATACACCGCCCGGGTGATGTCGGCGTCAATGGTCCGATCGGATGATGTGGCGCGCTGGTACAATTAAGGGTCTGCGCCGTTCCGTTTCTACCCGATCGGGGTATTGGGGTATATCCCAGGTGGCGGTAGAAAGATATTGGGCGCAACTTTGCGGAAGTCGGGCCGGTCGGAAAATCAACGCCGGCCACTATCCATCCCTGTTGTGCCACTCGTCGTCCGGCATTGTCCGGGCGCGATTTCCGGTATGGCCGATATTCAGGTACCCCACATCACCTTGCACGAGGAGCGAACTGTGGAAACGACCTGGTTGTCCGATCGCACGGAGTGGCTCGCGAGCCGTTCCGAGTGGCTGTCCGACCGCACCGAGTGGCTCGCGAGCCACACGGAGTGGATGTCCGACCGCACGGAGTGGCTTGCGAGCCGCACCGAGTGGATGTCCGACCGCACCGAGTGGCTGGCCCCCCGGGCCGGTGCCACGGCGGGCGCGTACCAGCTGGTCGCCGTCAGGTGACCCGTCGCGCCGGGGCGGCCTCCACCGCTCCGGCGCCACGCCCGATCCGCGCCACAAATCGAGGGCACGCCGTATTTCGAGGACCGGAGGAAAACTCGGTTGGTTTCCCTGGGGGTATTGCTCGTAGCCGTCGCCGCGGTCGCGCACGCGACCTGGAACGTGTGCGCCAAGCGGGTGTCCGACGGCGGCCCGGGCTTCGTCTGGCTGTACAAGGTCGTCGGCAGCGTCCTGGTGCTCCCGATCGGCGTGGTGGCCCTGGTCGCGGAGGACGGGTTCGACCTGCCCGGCGCGCTGCTCGCGGTCACCGTCGGCGCGTTCTTCCAGCTCTCCTACTACGTCCTGCTCCAACTCGGGTACGCCAAGTCCGACCTGTCGGTGATCTACCCGCTGTCCAGCGGCATGGCCCCGCTGTTCTCGGTCACCGCCGCCGTCGTGCTGCTGGGGGAGCAGCCCGGACCGGTCGCGCTGCTCGGCGTGGCCGTGGTGGTGCTCGGCGTCGTGGTGATCAGCGCCTACCGCTCGACCGGCGACGCCACGCGCGCCGCCAAGGTCAACGGGATGGTGTTCGGCACCCTGATCGGCCTGGCCAACGCGGCGGCGACGCTGTGGGACAAGCAGGCCGTCAGCGGGCTCGAACTGTCCCCGTTCCTCTTCTACTGGGGTATCTCGGTTTTCGAGGTGCTGCTGCTGGCACCCGTGGCGCTGCGCGACCGGCGCAAGCTGGCCGACCTGTGGACGCGGCACCGGCGTGAGGTCCTCGCGGTCGGCGTGCTCGCGCCCACGGCCTACGTGATCGTGTTGTTCGCGTTGCGCCTCGCACCGGTCAGCGTGATCGCGCCCGCGAAGGAGCTGAGCGTCGTGATGGCGTTGCTCGGCGCGTGGTTCTTCCTCAAGGAAAAGGAACTCACCCGGCGGTTCGTGGGCGCTTTCGTCGTGATCGGCGGCGTGCTCATGCTGACCTACGGGTGAGCGCAGGTCTTGTATCCGCAGGAAACCGTTTTTCCGTCATCAATCAGTCGCACACAGGGAGAAACATGTCGGCGAAGCATGTCCTGGTCACCGGTGGTGCCGGCTTCATCGGTCGCAACATGATCAGGAAGATGGTCCAGGACGGGTACGAGATCACCTCGCTGGACAACTACAAGATCGGCGGCAAGGAATTCCTGCCCGACGACGTCCGGCACAGCGTCAACTGGGTGGAGGGCGACTCCCGCGACTACCGGCTGCTGTCCGACCTGGTGCGGGGCAAGGACGGGGTGATCCACCTCGCCGCGCCATCGTCGTTCCTGATGTACGAGGAGGACCCGATCGACGGGGCCCACGTCACCACCCACGGCTTCCTCAACGTGCTGGAGGCCCTGCGCCGCAACGACGTGGAGAAGCTGGTGTACGCCAGCACCAGCGCCGTCTACGAGGGCAACCCGGTGCCGTACTTCGAGGACATGGAGCTCAACCCGCCGGACCTCAAGGCCCTGTCGAAGAAGTGGAACGAGGAGGCGGCCCGCCAGTACTCCGAGCGGTACGGGATCAAGGCCATCGGGCTGCGGCCGTTCAGCGTGTACGGGCACGACGAGTTCAGCAAGGGCGGCTACGCCAACGTCATCTCGCTGTTCGCCTGGGCCGTGCTCAACGGCGTCCGGCCGATCCTGTGGGGCGACGGCAGCCAGACCCGCGACTTCATCTACGTCGAGGACGCCGGCCGCGCCTTCCAGCTCGCGCTGGAGAAGGACCTGGCCACGCAGGAGTTCAACGTCGGCACCGGCATCGAGACGACGTTCGCCGAGGCGCTGGCCCTGGTCGGCGCGGAGGCAGGCGTCGAACTCGACCCCGAGTTCGTGCCCGTCCCGATCAAGATCTACGCCGAGCGGCTGCTCGCGGACACCACCAGGGCGCGCGAGGTGCTGGGCTTGGAGCCGGAGATCACCGTCGCGGAGGGCGTGCGGCGCGTGGTCGAAGCCGGCCGTGAGGCCCTGCACCAGTGGCCGGACCTCGGCGGGATGCAGCGGTACTTCGAAACCCTCCCGCAGGGCTGACCGCCGGGACCGCACCCGTCGCGCAGACGGGTGCGGTCCGGCCCGGACCACCAGGAGCACGCGTGACCACAGTGCTGGCGCTGACCGACGTACCCGACGACGTGGAGAAGTTCTGCCCCGACGGCGGACTCCTCCTGTTCCGCATCGCCCAGCTGCCCTCCGCGCAGCACGACTTCGAGTTCTTCGAACGGCAGTACCGGGCGCTCGCCGAGTCGTGCGATCTGTCCAAAGTGGACCTCGTGGTCGCCGAGTACATCGAGTCGCTGCCGCTGCTGTACTTCATGCGCCGCGACGGCTACCACTGCCCGGCGCTGATGATCCCGCACACGAACCCGTACCCGCTCAACATCCTCTTCTACTTCCTGCTGGTCGCCCAGCACCGGCACCCCGGCGACCTGGTCATCTGCGGCTCCACCAACGCGGCCAACGCGTACCGGCGGTTCACCGGCCTCCCGGCCCGCAACATCTGCACGTTCGGCATCAAGAACGTCTACCGGCGGCGCGACCGGCGGGAGAGCAGGCGCGCGCTGGGCCTGCCCGACGACCGCGAGATCCTGCTGTACACCGGCCGGTTCATGAACGACAAGGGCCTCGGCGCGCTGCTGGACGCCTACGACGTGGTGCGCGGGCAACGGTCGGACGCGCTGCTGACGATGTCCGTGACCCACCTCGACCCGCCGTACTACAACCGCCTCGCGGCCCGGCTCCGCGACGTGGTGCTGTTCCAGCGGCTCGACCGGGACGCCACGGTCGACCTCTACAACTCCGCCGACGTCTACTGCTCGGGCGCGACGAGCATCTTCGAGACCTACGGCAAAGCGCCCCTGGAGGCGCTGGCCTGCGGTGTGCCGGTGGTCGTGCCCCGGTGGGACGGGTTCCCGTACTTCATCGGCTCCCACAACGGCGCGCTCGCCGACGTGGAGCCGGTGGCCACCGGGGTCAGCCCGTACGACTTCGCCCGGGTCCGCGCCGACGACCTGGCCGCCCGCTGCCTGGACGTGCTGGACCGGCAGCCCGACGTCGCACTGCCCGCGTGGGGCACCTACGACCACACGATGGGCGTGCTCACTGCGCTGGTCCGCGAACTCGCCGCGACCGGCCGCTTCGCCAACGCCCCGGACCCCGACCGGCCGCTGCGGGTCGAGCGGCTGCCCGACTCCGTGCGGGCCGCGCTGGACCACTACGGGCTGCGCGGCACCCGTGACCTCGTGGTGCGGGCGCAGCGGCAGGGCCTGATCGACCGCCGCTCGCCCGGCGACCCCGGGCTGCTGCGCCGCCTGCACGACGACGTCTTCGAGCCGATGGCAGCCGATCCCGCGACCGTCGCGGCGGAAGAGCCGCGGCTCGCCACCGTGTGACCGAGGAGGCAACACCATGCCGATCGAAGCCGACAGTTCCACCTGCGTGCGCTGCGGTATGCCGCTGGCCTACGACCGGTACGTCGCGACGGTCGAGGGTGATCCGGTCTCGCCCGACCCTGAGCTGTGCGCGCACTGCGCGGGCGTCGCCGCACCGTCGCAGGAACGGGCCGAGCTCGTCGCCGAGGACCGCACCGCCCAGCTCGACCTGCTGGTGCGCGTCTACCGGGAGAGCCCGGCCTGGCCGCGTGACGCCGGGGCGGTGGCCCGGGAACTCGGCTACCCCGTGGACGCCGTGCCGGGGCCGCTGGTCGAGAGCGTGCCGCGGCGGTCGCCCGACAGCCGCTGGGACGCGGTCGTGCTGTTCAGCGGCGGCAAGGACTCAAGCTGGATGCTCAGCCGGCTCGCCCAGCGCGACGACCTGCGGGTCGTGGCCTGGATGCTCGACCAGGGCTACCAATCGCCCGCCGCGATCCGCAACGCCGAGTCGCTGTGCTCGAAGCTCGGCGTGGACCTGGTCATCGCCCGGCCGGACAAGAACCCGATGGACACCCTGTTCCGGCTGGGCTTCTCCGTGCACGACGAGGAGGATCCGCAGCTGCTGCGCGCCGTGATGTCGTACGGGCCGGCGTGCTGGCCGTGCTTCTCCACGATCGTGGCCCAGTCGTCGGTGTTCTGCCACGAGAACGACGTGCCGCTGTGCTTCATCGGCACCCAGAAGGGCCAGAACCGGACCAACATGCGCGGCAAGCCGTACGTGCCCGGCGGTGCGCTGCCGCCGTTGGACGCCGCCGTCGAGGACATGGTGTCGATGCTGCGCGACCACGCCCAGGCGAAGGCCCCGGAGGCCGCCGGGCTGCTGCGGACGTTCCGCACCCGGACCGTGCTGGTGCCGTTCTACGAGTTCGTCCCGAAGCCGACGCTGGAGCGCAAGCTCGCCGACCTGGCGGCGCTGGGCTGGACGGTGCCGCGCAACACGGGCTCGTGCAGCACCAACTGCATGATGAACGAGCTGGGCTACCGGATCATGCGCAACCAGTACGGCTTCGACATCTACCAGATCGCCGAGGCCCACGAGCGGCGGCTGATGCCGGTGCCGAGCCCCGCCGAGATCGCCGTGCTGGACGAGGACGCCATCCAGCGCGGCGCGAAGCTGATCGAGCTGACGCCCGTGGAGCGGCTCAAGTGGGACGTCGACCGGGGGCGGGCGTGACCGGACCGTCCTGGGACCGGGTGCGGGCGGAGTTCCTGCTCGACCCGTCCTACGCGCACCTGTCGATGTCGCTGGTCTCCTCGCACCCCCGCCCGGTGCGGGAGGCCGTCGAGCGGCACCGCGCCGGCCTGGACGCCAACCCCGCGCTGTACTTCCACCACCGGGACGAGCTGGTGCGGAGTGTTCTGGACGGTGCCGGCGCGTACCTGGGTGCCGACCCGGACTCCATCGCGCTCACCGAGAGCACCACCATGGGGCTGGCCGTCGTGCTCACCGGGTTCCGCCTGCGGCCCGGCGAGGAGATCGTCAGCACCGGGCACGAGCACTACGCCGCCTCGGAGTTGTTGCGGTTCAAGGCTTCGGGCTCGGGAGCACGGCACCGGGTGATCCGGCTGTACGAGGACCCGCGCCGGGTGACGGAGGAGGAGGTCGTCGCCGCGCTGCGGAACGGCCTGTCCGACGAGACCCGGCTGCTGGTGCTCACCTGGGTCCACTCCGGTACCGGCGTGAAGCTGCCGCTGGCCCGGCTGGGCGAGGTCGTCGCCGAGGTGAACCGGGGCCGGGCCGAGGGGCGTGAGCTGCTGGTGTGCGTGGACGGCGTGCACGGCTTCGGGGTGGAGGACTTCGAGGTCGGGTCGCTCGGGTGCGACTTCTTCGCCGCCGGCTGCCACAAGTGGCTGTTCGGGCCGCGCGGCACCGGGCTGGTGTGGGGCAGCGACCGGGGTTGGGCGGCGGTGGACCCGATCGCGCCGTCGTTCGACGTGGAGGTGTTCTGGCCCTGGTACCTCGGTTCGCTGCCGGACGGGGTGGCACCGGCCGGACGGCTGCGCTCGCCGGGCGGGTTCCCGGCGTTCGAGCACCGCTGGGCGCTGGCGGAGGCGTTCGGGTTCCAGTCCGGGATCGGGAAGGCCGCGGTGGCCGCTCGGACCCACGAGCTGGTGCGGCGCTGCCAGGACGGGTTGGCCGGCGTGCCGGGAGTCCGGGTGCGGACGCCGGCGGATCCCGCGCTGTCGGCCGGGATGGTGTGCCTCGACGTGGTCGGGATGGCCCCGGACGTGGTGGTCGAGCGGCTGGCCGGGCGGCGGGTGCTGGTGGGGCAGACGCCGTACCGCAGCAGTGCCGTCCGCTTCGCGCCGAGCATCGTGAACTCGCCGGCCGACGTCGACCGAGGGGTGGCCGCACTGGCCTCGGTGATCGCCGACCACACCGCGAGCCGGCCTGGAGAAAGCCGGCTCTCCGCAACCGATTCCCTTGCCCGCAGGAGGTGACCGCCGTGTCCGACGCACGTTCGGTGCTGCGTTCCACGTTCGACACCGTCGCTGCCGACTACGACCGGGCCGAGGTCGACTACTTCCGCCCGGTCGGGCGCAGGGTGGTCGAACTCGCCGTGGTCCGCCGGGGCGACCGCGTGCTCGACGTCGGCTGCGGCCGGGGTGCCGCGCTGTTCCCCGCCGCCAAGGCAGCCGGTCCCGACGGCCGGGTCGTCGGGGTGGACCTGTCGGAGGCGATGGTCCGGGCCACCGCGGCGGAGATCCGGGCGCAGGGCCTGCGCGGGGTCGACGTGCTGTGCATGGACGGCCAGGACTTGCTGTTCCCGCCGGACTCCTTCGACGCGCTGGTCGGCAGCATGAGCGTGCACATGCTGCCCGACACGGCCGTGGCGTTCACCGGTTTCCGTCGCCTGCTGCGACCGGGCGGCCGGCTGTGCGTGTCCGCGCCCGCCACCGTGCTGCACCCGGAACCGCGCGTGTTCGGGCTGACGTCGATCGCCCGCTGGGTGGAGCGGTACGAGTCGGGCACCCGCGTCTACCCGCAGTCGGCCGCGTTCGGCGGTGCCGAGCAGGCCGTGGCGGACCTGCGGGCGGCGGGCTTCGAGCACGCGGAGGCCCGGGACGAGGTGCTGCACCTGACCGCGTCGTCCGGCCGGGCGCTGGTGGAGTGGACGTGGACGCACGGCATGAGGCTGTTCTGGGAGCGCGTCCCGCCGGAACTCCGCGCGGCGGCGACCGCCGAGATCGAGACCGAGGCCGAGGAGCACCGCGACCCCGTGACCGGGCTGCTCCGCATCCCGACGTCCATCACCTACCTGTCGGCCTCCTGACCTCGCCGGCCGGTGTCGGGTCTCCGGGTCGTCCACCGGATCCGGAGTGACACCACGCAACCACCCCCGCAGTCCCCGCTGCGGGGGTGGTTCCGTACTACCGGTGCGGCATAAGGGAGTCGCAATGTTCGCTACGGCATTCAGGTGATCGATCGCTGGTCCTCTTGCGCTGTCTACTCATGGGTAGATAGCGTCCACGTCGGACGTGATCTTGCGTACCCGGCCGCGAACCGGCTGCTTTTCGAGGTACTCCGCCGCCACCGGACCCCTCGACCCGATCAGGAACCACGATGTTTCGTGTTCTGCTGGTCGCAGTACTGACGGCACTGGCCGTCACGTCCTGCGCCGGCCCGTCCCCCGACAGACAGCCCGACGGTCCGACCCCGGTCGCCATCGACGTGCGGTCGTTCGAAAACCTGCCCGAGGCAACGACTTTCGCCAAGATCGACGCCCTCCCGCGTGACGAAGACACGTCGCCCACCGCCGGCCAGGTCCTGCGCGCCAAGAAGGAACTCCCGGTCTACGACGCCCCGAACGGCAAGGCCGTCGCCCGGCTGCCGGCGACCCAACTCGGCTCGCCGACCTGGGTCCCGGAGATCGCCCGCAGCGACGGCTGGTCCCGAGTGCTGCTTCCGGTGCGCCCCAACCGTTCCAGCGGCTGGGTGTTCACCGGCGCGGACGATTTCGAACGGGCCGAGAACGACTACCTGGTCACCGTCGACCTGGCCGCGTTCCGCCTGGAAGTGTCCGAAAAGGACCGGAAGGTCGGCGCCTGGACCGTCGGCACGGGCAAACCCGAGTACCCCACACCCACCGGCCGGACCTACATCCTGGCTTCCCTCAAGGAAACCGTGACCGAGTTCAGCCCGTACATCCTCCCGCTCGGCGCGCACTCCGACAGCCACGAGACGTTCGGCGGCGGTCCCGGCACCGTCGCGCTGCACGGCTGGCCCGACGCGACCCCGTTCGGCGTCGCGGGCAGCGACGGCTGCATCCGCGTCCCGAACGACGCGCTGGACCTCCTCCTGACCCTCCCGCTCGCGACCGTGGTGATCGTCAAGTGAAAGGCAACTCCTTGCTCTCCAAGCGAAACACCGCCGTGGCCGCGATCGTCCTGGCCGCGCTCGGCGTCTCCGCACCGGCCGCCTCCGCCCAGATCGTCCTGGCCGCCCAGATCGCCCCGACCAGCTCGGCGTTCGCCCTCTCCGCAGCGGGCGTCCTGGACATCGAGCCGCTGGCCGCCCTGGACAACTCCCAAGGCTTCCGGCAGACCTCCGTGGCCTCCGCCCAACTCCCCGACGCGAAGGCCCCGATCGTCACCGTCGGCGTCCTCAACTCGGAAGTGGACTCCGGCAAGGCCCGTGCCTCGGTGAAGGACCTGAAGGCGAGCCTCGCACCCCTGGGCGACCTCGGCGTCGTCACCGCCGAGTCGATCACCGCGTCCTGCGTGGCCGGCACCGGCTCCGTCACGCTGGCCGGAGCGTCCGTCGGCTCGACCGCCCTCCAGGTGCAACCCGGTCCGAACACCAGGGTCCAGGTCCCGGGCGTGCTCTCGGTGGTGCTGAACAAGCAGACCCGCGCCGACGACGGCTCGCTCACGGTGGTCGCCATCGCGATCGAGGTCGCCGGACTCCAGAAGATCGACATCGCCTCGGCGACGTGCGCCCAGGCGGCAGAACCGGTACCCGCGCCGGCCACGACCACCACGACGGCTCCGCAACCGTCCACGAGCGGCCCGGCCGCCTCGGCACCGGGCAAGGCACCGCGTCCGACTCCCGTAGCGGGCCACCTGGCCGTCACGGGCTGATCGCGCGGTCCACGGTGTGGCGGGAATGGCCCCGACCCGCTCCCGCCACACCCCTTACGGCGCGCGCCGCCGGGACTTGGCCAACGCCCGCGCACGGGCCACCAGTTCGTCCACCAGATCCACATCCGCCACCGGGGGAGTGCCCTCCGCGCAACAGGGCGGCTTGGTGCGGCGCTCGTTCAACCGGGGCCGGACCCCGGCCAGCTCGTAGAGGGCGTCGTACAGGTTGCGCCCCGGATCGTCCTCGTGGGTCCCGACCAGCAGGACCCACGCGGTGAGGGGATCGGGAAACGCCACTATCACCCGGTCGGTGCCCCGCAGGTGTTTCACGCACAGCCGGGGCAGCGGCTCCGGCCCGGTCACCCGGTACCCGAGCGCCGCGCAGCCACCGTGCGTGAGATCGTCCAGGAACCGTTCGTACGCCTGCCGGGCGGGCCCGCGCAGGAGGGCGGCTTGAGCGCCGGCGACCGGCGTCTCCACGACTGTGATCAACCCGAACGGACTACCCGTCTGTGCTCAGGACGGCGCTCGTCACGGCGCGGACACCCCGGTGCGGACGACCCGTCCTTCGCCCCGGCTCATCTGCTCCAGGCTCGCCGCCAGGTCTTCGCGATCCAACAGGGAGGCGTCACTCAGCCTGCGGTGCACCTCGTCCAACAGCGCCCTGGTGCGCCCGGCCCGCCGCAGCTCCGACACCACGTGCAGCACTTCGTGCAACCGCACGGCGTCCAGGAGCATCCGGGGCTCCTGGCTGTGGATCGCCAGCACGCCCTCGCGGGCCCAGGCCTTGACCGTCTTCTCGGTCAGGTCGAGCAGTTCACCGGCCACGACGGGCCGGACCGGTGGGGCCGTGCGCAGCGCACGGGCCACCACCCCGTCGAGCTTGTGCCGTCGTGCGTCGTCCTCCGACAGGCTCGACGCGACCTCCTCGATCTCCTCGATCTGGTCGAAGAGATACCGGATCTGCGCTGCCTCCGTTGCGACGGACATGGCGACCTCCCTCAGCCACTACTGAGTATCGCCCAATTTTTCGGTAGTCGCAACGGAGGCCGCCGGCGGACTCAGGACGAGAAGAACAGCCCCGCCATACCGCGGTGCTTGCGGTGGCCGTAGCCGTGGTGGCCGTAGTGCTGCTGGGGAGCCGCGCCCCAACCGGGCTGCACCGGCTGCTGCACGTAGTGCACCTGCGCGGGCGGGGGAGCGACCGGCGGAGGCGGCGGCGCGGCCACCTGGGTTTCGAGGCGGGTGATGGCTTCCAGCTCGCCGTAGTCCAGGAAGACCCCGCGGCACCCGTCGCACTGCTCGATGTGAACGCCCATGCGGTCGAACGTCCGCATGTTCGCATGACACTTGGGACACTGCATCGTGTGAGCCTCCTGCTCTCGGTGCGATGTCCGCGATATTAGCGGCGCGGAATGGGTTCGTGTTCCGACACGATGCGCCCGCACGCCTCGATCAGCGCATCCTGGGCCTCCGTCAACGGCTTTCCGTCGCGCTCCGCAGCCGAGAGTGCACGCGCAGCCATCTGTACGACCAATGCCCGAGCCGGTAGCTCCAACCGCAGCCACGGGTCGTCCCGGTCCACCGCCGTGCCCCCGGCCTCCAGATATGCCCCCAACAGGCGACCCCACGTCCCCGGATCGAGCACACCCGCCGCGAACAGCGCCGCCGGCCGCGCCAGATCCCACGCCGGGTCGCCCACCCCCAGGTCGTCCACGTCGATGAGCCGGTACCCGTCCCGCCGGACCAGTTGGCCGAGGTGCCAGTCGCCGTGGATCAGGGTGTCGTGCCCACCGGGCCCGGGTGCCGCCCCGAGCGTCGCGAACGCCCGCCGCACGCCCGCCGCCCCCGGCACGTCCGGCAGCTCGCGGACCGCCCGCTCCATCCGGTCCCAGGCCCCGGCCCGCGGCACGTCCCCGCCGAAGTCCGACCCCCGGAACGAGTGCAGGGCCGCGAGCAGCCGCCCGCCCTCCTCCATGGGCAACGTCTCCGGCTCGCCCTGCGGCACCGGCGTCCCCACCGGCCACGCGGTCACCACCCGCCCCGACACCACCACCGGCCCGAACCGGGGGGCCAGCAACAATTCACCCAACCGTGGGTCACCGGCCACTCGCAGCCGAGCTGTCAGCACCTCCACCGAGGTCCCGCGCTCGTGCGCCTTGAGCACCACGTCCCCGACCCGCACCACCACGACGTCGCCACGGACCGCGAGCACCTCGGCCTCGGCGCCCGCCGACACCAACGCGGTCATCCCCACGACAAGATCGGAATCCACCCCACCAGTGTGACCGGCGCGCGACCCCTTCAACGTGAAAACTCCACCCGCAGCCCCTTGACCAGCACAAACGCCCCCGTCGCCACCTCAACGCCGAGCCGCACGACCGGGCGACGGCGAAGCCGGCCGGAACCACCTCATCGACCGCCGTCGAAACGCGAGTGCGCCCGCGTCTACCTGGTCGTACGCTGTGACGGACCCGTTTTGACCGGTGGGAAGCGGCCGGGGTATCTTTGGTACTCGTGCCCGACCCATGTCGGGCCGCTCCGCGTGCCTACGCGCCAGTGGTGACTGGACAGCCGGCCGCGGTGACCTCCACGCGTAGGGGCATCCTGGGATGTTGCCTGCGGACCTGGGGTCTACGGGCGCGACACGCCCGACCTCGGGTGCAGAGAGGGACCAGGTAAACAGTGGCCGGCATCCCCGAGAAGCCGGGCACTCGAACGGAAGAAGCAGTCGGCGTATGCCAACGATCCAGCAGTTGGTCCGCAAGGGCCGGCAGGACAAGGTCGCGAAGCAGAAGACCGCGGCGCTCAAGGGCAGCCCCCAGCGTCGCGGCGTGTGCACCCGCGTCTACACCACCACGCCCAAGAAGCCGAACTCGGCGCTCCGCAAGGTCGCCCGCGTGAAGCTGACGAGCGGCATCGAGGTCACGGCCTACATCCCGGGTGAGGGTCACAACCTCCAGGAGCACTCGATGGTGCTCGTGCGCGGCGGTCGTGTGAAGGACCTCCCCGGTGTTCGCTACAAGATCATCCGCGGTTCCCTCGACACGCAGGGCGTGAAGAACCGCAAGCAGGCTCGCAGCCGCTACGGCGCGAAGAAGGAGAAGAGCTGATGCCCCGCAAGGGACCGGCCCCGAAGCGGCCGTTGATCTCCGACCCGGTCTACAGCTCTCCGCTGGTGACCCAGCTCATCAACAAGGTGCTGGTCGACGGCAAGCGCTCCGTGGCCGAGCGGATCGTGTACGGCGCCCTCGAAGGCGCCCGCGACAAGACCGGCACCGACCCGGTCGTCACGCTGAAGCGCGCGCTGGACAACGTCAAGCCCGCCCTGGAGGTCAAGAGCCGCCGCGTCGGTGGTGCGACCTACCAGGTGCCGATCGAGGTCAAGCCCGGTCGCGCGACCACGCTGGCGCTGCGCTGGCTGATCACCTTCTCCCGGCAGCGCCGTGAGAAGACCATGATCGAGCGCCTGATGAACGAGCTGCTCGACGCGAGCAACGGCCTGGGCGCGAGCGTGAAGCGCCGCGAGGACACCCACAAGATGGCCGAGTCGAACAAGGCCTTCGCCCACTACCGCTGGTGACTTGACGGCCCGGCCGGTACCCCGAGTGCCGGCCGGGCCTCCCAGCCCTAGTGAGCCTGCGAGCTCAAG
>CBHFOL010000154.1:0-17768 GCA_965995405.1 uncultured Saccharothrix sp. | reverse complement strand
TCCCCGGGCCCGCATCACGTCCAGCGTGGCGGGCACCACGCCGACCCGCGCGCCGACCCGTCCGGCGTGCACGGCGGCCACGACGCCCGCCTCCGGGTCGCCGAGCAGCACCGGCACGCAGTCGGCGGTCAGCACGACCAGCGCCAACCGCTCGGCTTTGGTGACCACGGCGTCGGTGGCCTCCAGCGGCCCGTCCTGCGGCCCGTCGACCACGGCGACGGTGCGGCCGTGCACCTGTTCCATCCAGACCAGCCGGTCCGGGGTGAGGCCGAGGCCCTCGGCGAGCCGCCGCCGGTTCGCGGCCACCGCCGCCGGGTCGTCCCCGACGTGGTCGCCGAGGTTGAAGGACTCGTACGGGGGCTTGGACACGCCGCCCTGGCGGGTGGTCACGACACGACGGATACGCACCCGCACAGCCTGCCATGCGCGAAGGGGAGACCCGCCGGACGGCGCGTCTCCCCTTCGCGGAGGTACCTCAGGTCAGCGCCGCATGAACGGCGGCACGTCCACCTCGTCGTCCGGGTCGTCGGTCACCGGCACGGCCCGGCCCGGCAGCGAGCCGGTGTGCGCCGGCGGACGGTGGACCGGCGGCTGCGGAGCGCCGTAGGACGAGCCGTTGCTCTGCGGGCTGACGGGCTGCGGCGGCACGCTGGTGCGCTCCACCGGCATGACCGGCTGCTGGTGCTGGTGCTGCTGGTGCTCGACCGGCGGCGGGATCGGCGGACCCGCCTGCACCGGCTGCTGCTGGTGGACCGGCGGGCGCTGCGGTGTGTGCACCACACCCGCGTCACCGGTCGCGAGAGTGCCGGAACGGGCCGGCGGACCGGCCAGTGCCTGCGGCTCCAGCTTCTTGTGGGTGGGGCCGCCGCTGTCGAACCCGGCCGCGATCACGGTCACCCGCACCTCGTCGCCGAGCGAGTCGTCGATCACCGTGCCGAAGATGATGTTGGCGTCCGGGTGCGCGGCCTCCTGGACCAGCGACGCGGACTCGTTGATTTCGAACAGCCCCAGGTCGGAGCCGCCCGCGATGGACAGCAGCACGCCGTGCGCGCCCTCCATCGAGGCTTCCAGCAGGGGCGAGTTGATCGCCTTCTGCGCGGCCTGCACCGCCCGGCCCTCGCCGCGCGCCGACCCGATGCCCATCAGCGCCGAGCCCGCGCCGGACATGACCGACTTGACGTCGGCGAAGTCCAGGTTGATCAGGCCGGGTGTGGTGATCAGGTCGGTGATGCCCTGGACACCGGACAGCAGCACCTCGTCCGCCGACCGGAACGCGTCCATCAGCGACACCCCGATGTCGCCGAGCTGGAGCAGCCGGTCGTTCGGGATGACGATGAGGGTGTCGCACTCGTTGCGAAGAGCCTGTATTCCCTCTTCGGCCTGCTTGGCGCGGCGCTTGCCCTCGAACGAGAACGGGCGGGTCACGACGCCGATGGTGAGCGCGCCGAGCTTGCGGGCGATGGACGCGACGACGGGAGCGCCGCCGGTGCCCGTGCCGCCACCCTCACCGGCGGTCACGAACACCATGTCCGCGCCCCTGAGGACCTCCTCGATCTCCTCGCGGTGGTCCTCGGCGGCCCGGTGGCCGACCTCGGGGTTGGCTCCCGCGCCGAGGCCGCGGGTCAGTTCACGGCCGATGTCGAGCTTGACGTCGGCGTCGGACATCAAAAGCGCCTGCGCGTCGGTGTTCACCGCGATGAACTCGACGCCCTTGAGCCCGACCTCGATCATCCGGTTGACGGCGTTCACACCGCCACCGCCGATGCCGACGACCTTTATCACCGCGAGGTAGTTGTGCGGGGGCGTCATCGGATCCGCCTTCCTGATCGTGTCCGTGCTCATGTGCTGGAGTGGATTGACCACCGGTGTCACACCCGGACGGAACTCCACCCGGATTGAAACCCTCAACCAGAGGTCGAGAGTTATGTCAACCCCGTATGTTCCTGCTGGACGTTATGCACCAGGAATGCCTCGGTCCAGCAGCCACGCCGTGTCGTGTCCCGACCGGGTGAGCGATGTCTACTCGCCGGTCACCCCGTCGAGCAGCTCGCGCACCGCGTCCAGGTGTCCCGCGTGCCGACCCGTTTCCTCGATCATGTGGATCAACACCCAGCGCACCGAAAGCTTCTCGCCGCCCCGGAAGTCCACCTCGTGGTCGAGGTCGAGCCCCGCGACGACCTCACGGCTCACCGCGCACTGCGCAGCGTAGTCGGCCAGCAAAGCGGAGATCGTCTCCCCCGGCTCGATCCGCCAGTCGGCGTCCGGGTCCTCCCGCGTGTAGGGGGCCTCGTTGGGCTGCTTGAGCAGCGCGACCTGGAACCAGTAGTGCTCCACCCAGCGCAGGTGCTTGACCGCGCCGGCGACGGTCGTCAGCGGGGACGGCAGCACCGGCCGGGCGGCGTCCTCATCGGACAGTCCGGCGGCCTTGAGCTGGACCGTTCCCCGCAGGTAGTCCAGGAATCCGCCCAGCAGGGTGCGCTCGTCGCCGCTGAACGGCAGGTCCACCCGCAGCTCCGGGCCGGTCACGATCTCCACGTCGGTCATGGGCGCAGTATCGCCGCCGGGGCTCCCGGGACGAACCGGGTTTCCGCGCCCCGGGGTGGCGAGTATCACCCGCCGGAGACGGTCGGCAGCTCCGGGCTGGAGACGTCGAACACAGTCCCGTCGCGGGTCGTCAGCACCTGCGCGACGGCCGCCTTGCGGGCGGTGTCGGCCGCCGAGCCCCAGCGGATCTCGCGGCCGGCGGTGAGCGTCAGCTTCACGTCCGACGCGGTGGTCGCCGTGACGACGAGCACCTCCTTGCGCAGCTCCTCGGGCAGCCCGGTGAGCACGGCGACCGCTGCGGGGACCCCGTCGGGGGTGGCCTTCAGCTCGGGCAGGCCGGTCGGGGGCTGGGCGAGGGTCGCGTAGTCCTTGCCGGTGGCGTCCACGAGGTGCGTGCCGTCGGACGCGGCCACGATGGCGACCGGGTCGCGTTCGTCTACGGTCAGCCGGACGGTGCCGGGCAGTTCGCGCTCCACCCGGACGCCCGCGACCCGGGACAGCTCGCGGACCCGGGCGGTGATGCCGTCCACGTCCAGCCGGGCCAGCGGGGTGCCGGTCTCGATCGCGGCGGCCTTGCGGACCTGGTCGGGGGTCAGCTCGACGGTGCCCTTGACGTGCACCTCGCGCACGCCCAGCAGCGGCGTGAACCACACCGCGCACACCACGGCCGTCACCACCAGCATGAGCAGGATCACGACCAGGCGGCGGCGCAGGGCGGTGCGCCGGTCGGGTCCGCGCCGGGACGGCCGCCGCCGGGGAGCGGCGGGGCGGCGGCGCGCCGTCCGGGTGGTCATCGCCGGTCCAGCTCCCCGACGATCTCCGGGCCGAGCATCGTCACGTCGCCCGCGCCCATGGTCACCACCACGTCGCCGTCCCCGACCAGGTCCGCGACCAGCGCGGGCACCCGGTCGAACGACGGCTCGTAGTGCACCTTCGCCGGGTCCAGCGGCACCTTGCCCGCCACCAGCGCGCCGGTCACGCCCGGCTCGGGGTCCTCGCGCGCGCCGTAGACGTCGAGCACCACGACCTCGTCCGCGAGGGCGAGGGCGGTGCCGAACTCGTCGGCGAACAGCCGGGTCCGCGAGTACAGGTGCGGCTGGAACACCACGACCAGCCTGCCGTCGCCGGCGACCGGGCGGGCGGCGGTGAGCTGGGCGGCGACCTCGGTCGGGTGGTGGGCGTAGTCGTCGTACACGCGGACGCCGGACACCCGGCCCTTGAACTCGAACCGCCGGCGCACCCCGCCGAACGCGGCCAGGCCCTCCAGCACGCAGTCCCGGGCCGCGCCCAGTTCCAGCGCGGCGACCAGGGCGGCGATCGCGTTGCCCGCCATGTGCTCGCCGGGCACGGAGACCCGCACCTGGAGGGTGTCGCCGTCGATCTCGACGATCGCCAGGCCGCCGCCGTCGTCGGGCCGGTGGTCGACCAGCTTCGCCGCGCCGGGGCCGGTGGCGGTGCGGCCGTAGGGGCGGACCCGCAGGCCCCGGTTGGCGGCGCGTTCGGCCAGGGCGGCGGCGCCCGGGTCGTCCACGCAGACGACGAGGACGCCGTCCGGCGCGATGCGTTCGAGGAAGGAGTCGAAGACCGCCACGTATGCCTCGACGGTGCCGTGGTGGTCGAGGTGGTCGGCCTCGACGTTGGTCACGACGGCCACGGACGGCGCGAAGTACAGGAAGGAGCCGTCGCTCTCGTCGGCCTCGGCGACGAACACGCCGCCGGTGCCCTGGTGGGCGTTCGCGCCGGACTCGTTCAGGTCACCGCCGATCGCGAAGGACGGATCCATTCTGCAATGTTGCAGAGCGACCGTGAGCATGGACGTGGTGGAGGTCTTGCCGTGCGTGCCGGCGACGCAGGCCACCCGGTGGTCCAGCATCAGCGCGGCCAGCGCCTCGGCGCGGCGCAGCACGACCACGCCGCGTTCGCGGGCGGCCACCAGCTCCGGGTTGTCCTCGCGGATCGCGGTGGAGACGACGACCGACGTGGGGCCGCCGGCGAGCTGGTCGAGGTGGCTGCCGTCGTGGCCGACAGCGACAGCCGCGCCCTGCGCCCGCAGCGCGAGCACCGTGCGGGAGTCCTTGGCGTCCGAGCCGGACACCTGCGCGCCGCGCGCCAGCAGGATCCGGGCGATACCGCTCATGCCGGCACCGCCGATGCCGACCAGGTGCACCCGGTCCAGCACGTTGACGGGGCTCCCGGGCGCGCCGGCAGTGCCGTTTTCGGTGCCGTTGTCGGGGGCGTTCACTTCTTGATCACATCCAGCACGATCCGGGCCAGCACCTCGTCCGCCTCACGCCGTCCGGTGCCCAGCGTCGCGGTGGTCATCGCGGCCAGCCGGGCGCGGTCGGCGACCAGCGGCACCACGTTCTGCGTGATCCACTCGGGTGTCAGCTGCTCGTCCGGGACCAGGATCCCGCCGCCGGCGGCCACCACGGGACCGGCGTTGAGCGCCTGCTCCCCGTTGCCGTGCGGCAGCGGCACGAACACCGCCGGCAGGCCGACCGCCGACACCTCGGCGACGGTCATCGCGCCGGACCGGCACAGCACCGCGTCCGCAGCCGCGTAGGCGAGGTCCATCCGCTCCAGGTACGGCACCGGCACGTAGGCGGGCGCGCCCGGCACGGACTGCACCGCGACGGTGTTCTTGGGCCCGTGGGCGTGCAGCACGCCGATCCCGGCCCGCGCGAACGCCGACGCCGCGCCGGACACCGCGTTGTTGATCGACCGAGCGCCCTGCGAGCCGCCGAAGACGAGCAGCGTCGGCGCGTGCGGGTCGAGCCCGAAGTGGGCGCGGGCCCGGTCGCGCAGGGCGGCCCGGTCCAGGGAGGTGATGGAGTGGCGCAGCGGGATGCCGATGATCTCCGCGTCGCTCAGCCCCGAGTCGGGCACGGCGGCGGCGACCCGTTCGGCGAACTTCGCGCCGACCTTGTTCGCCAGACCCGCCTTGGCGTTGGCCTCGTGCACCACGATCGGCACCCGGCCGCGGGCGGCGAGGTAGGCGGGCAGCGACACGTAGCCGCCGAACCCGACGACCACGTCCGCGCGGACCCGTTCGAGCACCTCGCGGGTGCGCTTCACCGAGTCGCGGACCCGCAGCGGCAGCTTGAGCAGGTCGGGCGACGGCTTGCGCGGCATCGGCACCGGCGGGATCAGCTCCAGCTGGTAGCCGCGGGCCGGCACGAGCTTGTTCTCCAGCCCCCGTTCGGTGCCGAGCGCGACCACACGCGCGTCGGGCCGCAGCCGCATGACGGCGTCGGCCAGGGCCAGGGCGGGCTCGATGTGCCCGGCGGTGCCGCCTCCGGCGACCACCACGCACGGTCCGACCTGCTGGGGAACCCCGGTCACGCACTTCCTCCTTGTTCGGTGAACCGCTTGGCCACCCGGCGCGACGTCGGAACCGGTCCAGGGTCGCCTCGCGGGAGTCGCGGTGACGGTACCCCGAGCCCGGTGAACGCCTTGTCACCCACCGCGACACCCGACCGTCCACAGCTCCGGTACCCCGGTGAACGACCCGGCAACCACCGGCCGCGCGGCAGAACAGCGACCCGTGGACTGCCCGACACCCGCAGACCGCGCGGCGAAACGGCGACCCCAGGGCTGCCCGCAGATCGCAGGCCGTGCGACGAACGGCTCATCGCCCGTCACGCCGCCGGGACCGGTCCTGGCCCGCTCTGCGGGTGTCGCGCCGACGGTATTCCGACGGCGGGGCGTGCCGACCGGCCCTCCGCTCGTCCACCGGCGGCGGCGCGGCCTTGCGACTGCGCGGCGGCGTCGACGGCCGCACGGGTTTGCGCTTGGGCGGTGGTTTGTAAGCCTCGGGCGCGGGAAGCTTCAGGATCCCGCCGATCCGACCCGGACCGAGCGACCGCAACGCCGACACGGCCTCAGGCTCGTGCCGCGCGCAGTTCGCGAGGATCCCGAACACCACCATCGTCGTCACGATCGACGTGCCACCCGAGGAGATCATCGGCAACGTGATGCCGGTGACCGGCAACAGCGTCACCACGTACCCGATGTTGATCGCGGCCTGCGCGACCAGCCACACGGTGAGCGTCGCCGACACCATCCGGATCCACGGGTCGGTGTTGCGCGCCGCGATCCGCAGCCCGACGATCGCCAGCAGCGCGAACAGCCCGAGCACCAGCAGGCACCCGATGAAGCCCAACTCCTCGCCGATCACCGCGAAGATGAAGTCACTGTGCACGTTCGGCAAATAGCGCCACTTCGAACTGCCGTTGGTGAGGCCCTTGCCGAAGAACCCGCCCTCGGCCAACGCGAACAGCGCCTGCCGCGCCTGGAGCCCCGCGCCCGTCGGGTCCCGGTCCGGGTCGAGGTAGGTCACCACGCGGTCCAGCCGGTACGGCGCGCCGATCGCCAGCACCACCGCGCCCGCCACCGCGCCGCACGCGATCACGCCGAACAGCCGCATCGGCGCGCCCACGAACCAGAGCAGGCTCATCAGCACCACGCCGAGCGTGATCGTGCCGCCCAGGTCGGGCTGGAGCATGACGAGCGCGAACACCAGCAGCGCCACCGGCACGACCGGCACCAGCAGGTGCCGGTACTGGTTCAGCAACGCCCGTTTGGTGACCAGGACGTGCGCGCCCCACAGCGCCAACGCCAGCTTGGCCGCCTCGATCGGCTGGAACGAAACAGGTCCGACGGTGAACCACGACTGCGCCCCGCCCGCGACCGTCCCCAGTGGAGTCAGCACCAGGCCGAGCAGGATGACGCACACCAGCATCGCCATCGTGCTGGTGTGCCGGATCGTCCGCAGCGGGATGCGCAGCACGATCAGGAACAGGATCGCGCCCACCACCACGTACAGGAACTGCTTCTGGAACACGCTGTAGGCGGACGCGCCCTCGGCGACCTCACCCGGCGCGGACGCCGAGAGCACCATGATCAGCCCGATCGCGGTGAGCAGACCGAAGACGGCGAGCAGCAGGTGGAAGTCGGCCAGCGGACGTCCCAGCCACGCGGTCAGCGCACTGCGGACCACGACCACCCGCCCCGTGCGCCCGGTGCGCGCGGCCGTGGGAGGCCGGTCCACGATCGCTCTGTCCACCGCTGTCATACGTGCATCGTCTCCCGCTCGGCACGACGAAAGGTGAAAATCCGCCGCGTGTCGCCCAGACCCGCCGCAGATCACGGTTCCGGCCCACGAGAAGACGCCTATATCCCGTTGACGGTTGCTCGCGGATGCGGATCGGATCACACCCGTGCACCCCGACGAGCAGACCGTCACCGAACCGCTGGTCCGCGCGCTCCTGGCGGAGCAGTTCCCGCGCTGGTCGGCACTCCCGCTGACCCGGCTGGAATCCGCCGGAACCGACAACGCCATGTTCCGCCTGGGTGCGGACATGGTCGTCCGGCTGCCGAGGATCGGCTGGGCGGTCGACAGCATCCGCCACGAGTACGAATGGCTCCCGAAACTGGCGCCCCACCTGCCGGTGGCCGTCCCGGAACCGTTGGCGCTGGGACGTCCGGTGCTGGGCCATCCGGCGGGCAGCTACCCGTGGCCGTGGGCGGTCTACCGCTGGCTGGACGGAGAGAACCCGGGCACGTCGCCCGATCCGTCGGGTTTCGCCGACGATGTCTTCGCCGAGGACATCGCGGAATTCGTCATGGCACTGCGCACGACCCGCCTGCCGAACCCGCCGACCGCCGGTCGCGGCCGACCTTTGGCGACCAGAGATGCCGCCACCCGCAAAGCCATCGCCGACTCGGGCGGTCGGGTGGACGCCGCAGCCGTCACGGAAATCTGGGAGCAGGCGCTGGCCGTGCCGCAATGGGACGGCGACCCGGTCTGGCTGCACGCGGACCTGTCGCCCGGCAACGTCCTGGTGCGGCAGGGAAAGCTGGCCGCCGTCCTGGACTTCTCCACCACGGGCGTCGGAGATCCCGCAGCGGACCTCACCATCGCGTGGAACCTGCTGTCCGGGTCGGCACGCGACCGGTTCCGCGAGACGTTGGGCGACGACGACGCCACCTGGGAACGCGGACGTGCCCTGGCGCTGTCGATCGCCCTGGTCCAGCTGCCGTACTACTGGGACACCAACCCGGCGCTCGCGGCCAACTCCCGCCACGTCATCGCCGAGGTGCTGGCCGAGGCCGCCCAGGTCTAGCGGTGTTTGATCCCGGCGAGGAAAGCCGCCATGGCCTGCCCGGAGAACCCCAACACCGGCCCACCGACGTTCTTGCTGTCCCGCACCCGGAACGCCGCAGCCGAACGCGCAACCTCGACACAGTTGCCAGTGCCGTTGCTACGGCTGCTCTTCCGCCACACCGACAGCTCGACGCAGTTGCCGCCGCCGTTGCTCCGGCTGCCCTTCCGCCACTCCGACCACATGGTGCGCTCCCTAGAGATCGACCATCACCCGCTCGACCAGCGCGACGGATTCCCTGGGATCCAGAGCTGCCGCACGGAGGTGATCCATCGCCAGGCTATACCGCTCTGTTTCGGCAACATCGTCCAAGTAGAGGCTGCCGGTCAGGTTCTCGATGAAGACCACACTGGGAAAGTCCGGGAACTTCAACAGCGCGAACGCCGTGCCCATGGCGATGTGCGGCCCCTTGCCGAACGGCAGGACCTGCAAGGTGACGTTGGGCAAGCCGGTCAGGTCCAGCAGGTGTCGCAGTTGCGCCGTGTGTGCCTCGGTATCGCCCACGACGCGGCGCAGCGCAGCTTCATCGAGGACCGCCCAGACCGACAGCGATCCGTCTTCGAGCCTCTGCTGTCGAGCCTGGCGCAGCTCGGTGCGCTTGTTGATCACTTCGTCCGTCGCGTGCGGATCGAAGGCCCGCACGACCCGCAGAGTGTAATCCGGAGTCTGGAACAGGCCGGGGATCAGGTCGATCTCGAAAGTGTCGACGGCCGCTGCCTCGGACTCAAGCACCACGTACTCCGAGAACCAGTCGAACAGCACATCGCCGTAGACGTGCCACCAGCCGCGCTTCTTCGCGACCTTGGCCAACCGCAGGAGCCATTGAACCTTCTCAGGTTCGGCCCGATAGAGTTCACCCAGAGCCTTGGCGTCCACAAAGGACACCCCGGTCACCGCCGACTCGATCCGGCTGATCTTGGATTTCGAGAAGCCCAGTTCCCGGATCACGTCGTCGAACCCGAGCCCCGCCTCCTCGCGCAATTGCGCCAGCGCACTGGCCAATACGCGTCGACGGACTCCCGGACCTTGGTTCTGCGGCATGACCACGACATTAGCGACAAATAGCCCCACCTATCGGGTGAACTTCCGCAACACGGCCATCTGCCGTGTTGCACAAAGCTGCGCCCAGGTGGACCGTTCCACCATGACCACGATCAACGACGCACTTGCCCACGCCCACCACCTCCTCGAACAGGACATGCTGGGCTACCTGGACGCCGTCGAGCACCTCACCAGCGAAACCGACACCGACGACCACACCGTCCTGACCGTCGCCCGCGCCGAACTACCCCGCCTGATCGCCGCCCTGCGCGGCACGGTCGCCACCCACAAGTCCGACCACCACGGTCTCTGCCTCGGCTGCCCGCCCACCTGGGTCGACAACCACCTCGGCCGCGAACCCTGGCCGTGCCCGACGATCGAGCGCACGCAGACGTTCCTCAAGAACCCGGAACGCATCTACGACGCTCTGCCTTACGAGCGGCCTTACGAGCGCGCGCCGCGCACCTGACCGGTCAACTCCAGCACCGCGTCGACAAACGCCCGGCCACGGTGCGCGTAGTCGCTGAACATGTCCATCGACGCCGCCGCCGGGGCCAACACCACCGCATCCCCCGACCGCGCCATCGAACGCGCCGCGCGCACCGCGTCCGCCATCGTCGCGTCGTCCAACACCGCCACCGGCACGGAAGGCGCATGTCGCGCCAACGCCGTCGCGACGATCTCCCGGTCCGCGCCGATCAGCACCGCCCCACGCAGCCGGTGCCCCTCGGCGCGCACCAGGTCGTCCACCGACGCACCCTTCAACACCCCGCCGGCCACCCACACGACACTCTCGTACGACCGCAACGAAGCCTGCGCCGCGTGCGGGTTGGTGGCCTTGGAATCGTTGACGTACACGACCCCGTCGACCTCCACCACGACCTCCGCCCGGTGCGCACCCGGCCGGAAACCACGCAACCCCCGGCGCACCGCGTCCGCCGACACCCCGTGCGCCCGCGCCAACGCCGAAGCCGCCAACGCGTCCGCCAACCCGGCCGCACCACTCGGGCGCACATCCGAAACAGCTGCCAGCACAGCGTCCGGACCGAACGCCCGGTCGACCAGATCGCCGTCCAGAACGCCCAGTTGCCCTTCTTCCGGGGCATCCAACGTAAAGCCCACATGCGCGTCAGCCGTAGAATTGTTCAACAATCCAGCAACACGCGGATCATCCACGCCCGCCACAGCCACGTCACCGGTCAACACACCGGCCTTGGCCAGCCCATACGCCTCAAAAGAACCGTGCCAGTCCAGGTGATCCTCGGCGAGGTTCAACAGCACACCCGCCGCCGGCCGCACCGAAGGCGACCGGTACAGCTCGAAACTCGACAGCTCCACCGCCAGCACCCGATGCCCGGCGAGCAACGCGTCCACCACCGACAACCCGACGTTCCCACACGCCACCGCGTCGATCCCGGCCGCCTTCAGGATCGACTCCAGCATCCCGACCGTGGTGCTCTTGCCGTTCGTGCCGGTCACCGCCAGCCACGCGGGCGGGTCGGCCAACTCCAACCCCATCCGCCACGCCAGCTCTACCTCGCCGATCACCTCGACCCCGGCCGCCTCGGCGGCCAGCAGCAACGGGTTGTCCGGCCGCCACCCGGGACTGGTGACCACCAGCTCCATCTCCGGCGGCGGCGCGACCAGACCCGGCACCAGCGCCACCCCGGGCAGCAACGGCTCCAGCGCCTCCAACCGGTCGGCACTGCCGTCGGTGACCATCACCGACGCACCCGCCGCGAGCAGCGCCTCGGCGGCGGACCGGCCGGTCACCCCCGCACCGGCGACCAGGGCGTTGCGGCCGGCCAGGAATCCCACGTGTCAGCTCCCCGCCGCCGTCAGCCACTCGCTGTAGAACAGGCCGAGACCCAACATGCAGCACATGCCCGCCAACAGCCAGAACCGGATGATCACCGTGGTTTCCGCCCACCCGGCGAGTTCGAAGTGGTGGTGGAACGGGGCCATTCGGAACAGCCTTCGCCGGGACGAGCGGAACACCGCGACCTGCAACACCACCGACAACGCCTCGACCACGAACAGGCCGCCGATCACGACCATCAGCAGCTCGGTGCGCGTCGCGATGGACAGACCCGCCACCAGACCGCCGAGTGCCAGCGAACCCGTGTCGCCCATGAAGATCTTGGCCGGCGCGGCGTTCCACCACAGGAAGCCGATGCAGCCCGCCATCGCCGCCGCCGCCACCACCGCCAGGTCCAGCGGGTCGCGCACGTCGTAGCAGCCGGCCACCAGCAGGTTGGAGCAGTTGTAGCGGAACTGCCAGAAGCTGATCACCACGTAGGTGCCGAGCACCATGGCGGACGTGCCGCCGGCGAGGCCGTCGAGGCCGTCGGTCAGGTTGACCGCGTTGGACCACGCGCTGATCGCCGCGTAGCAGAACACCACGAACCCGACGACGCCGAACGACACGACGGCGATGTCCCGCACGAACGACAGGTTCACCGACGCCGGGGTGAGGCCGTCCTTGTTCGGGAACTGCATGACCAGGACCGCGAAGATGATGGTGGCGACGAACTGGCCGACGAGCTTGGCCGTCTTGTTCAGTCCGAGGTTGCGCTGCTTGCGGATCTTGATGAAGTCGTCCAGGAAACCCACGACACCGAGCGACGTGGTCAGCAGCAGCACCAGCAGGCCGGACGCGGTGGGCGTCTGCTCCTGCGCGGACGCGGACATCGAGTTCACCAGGTGTGCGCCGAGGTAGCCCAACCACATCGCGACCAGGATGGCGACGCCACCCATGGTGGGCGTGCCGCGCTTGGTCTTGTGGCTCTGCGGGCCCTCTTCGCGGATCTCCTGGCCGAAACCCTGCCGCGAGAAGATCTTGATCAGGTACGGCGTCAGCATGATCGACGCGATCAGCGCGATGGCCGCCGCGATGAGAATGCTCTTCACTTGCTGACCGCCTCCAGGAGGGCCTCGGCAACCCGCCACAGGCCGTATGAGTTGGATGCCTTCACCAGCACGACGTCGCCCGGCCGCACCTGGTCGCGCAGCAGCTCGACGGCCGCCGCGGCATCCGGCACCAATACCGCTTCTTCGCCCCATGATCCTTCCAGGTGCGCACCCTGGTGCATCGGGCGGGCATCCGGACCGACCACGACCAGCTTGTTGATGTCCAGGCGGACCACGAGCCGGCCGATTTCGTCGTGCGCGCGGACGTGGTCCGCGCCGAGTTCCGCCATCGGACCCAACACTGCCCAGCTGCGCCGGGCGGGCGTGGTGGAACGGGAGATCGTGGCCAGCGACTTCAGCGCCGCGCGCACGGACTCCGGATTCGCGTTGTAGGCGTCGTTGACGACAGTCACGCCATCAGGACGTTCGGAGACGGCCATCCGATGCGCGGACACCCGTTCGGCTTTGTTCAGCGCTTCGGCGACCTGCTGCGGCGTGGCACCGAGTTCGAGGGCGATCGCGGCGGCGGTCAGGGCGTTGCCGACCTGGTGCGGGCCGTGCACGGCGAGTCGGACGTCCGCCTCGCCCTGCGGGGTGACCAGCCGGAAACCGGCGCGGGCCTGGTCGTCCAGTTCGACGTCGACCGCCCGGACCTGCGCGGAGCTGTGCTCGCCGACCAGCACGACTTTGGCCTTCGTGCGGTCCGCCATGCCCGCGACCAGCGGGTCGTCGGCGTTCAGGATGGCCACGCCGTCCTCGGGCAGGGCTTCGACCAGCTCGCCCTTGGCCCGCGCGATGCCTTCGCGGGAGCCGAACTCGCCCAGGTGGGCGGTGCCGACGTTGAGGACCGCGCCCAGCTTCAGCGGGGCGACGTCGCACAGCTCGGCGATGTGCCCTGTTCCCCGGGCGGACAGCTCCAGGATCAGGAACCTGGTGTGCTCGTCGGCGCGCAGGACCGTCCAGGGGTGGCCGATTTCGTTGTTGAACGATCCGGGCGGCGCGACGGTGGGGCCCAGCTCGGACAGCAGCTGGGCGATCAGGTCCTTGGTGGACGTCTTGCCGGCCGAGCCGGTGATGCCCACGACGGTGAGGTCCGGGAGCCGGTCGATGACGTGCCGGGCCAGCTTCGCGAGTGCCGCGAGGACCGCCGCGCCCGAGCCGTCCCGGTCGCCGGCCAGCGCGAGGGCGTTGCCGTGGCCGGTGTCGACGGGCGGCGCGATCACGGCGGGTGCGTCCACCGGGCGTCCGGCCAGCAGTCCGACCGCGCCTTGGGCGATGGCCCGGTCGGCGAAGTCGTGGCCGTCGACCCGTTCGCCGGGCAGCGCCAGGAACAGGCCGCCGGCGGTGACCTTGCGGGAGTCGAACTCGACGGTGCCGGTCACGATCGGCGAGCCGTCGGTGTTGTGCAGGGTGCCGCCGACGATCTCCGCGATCTCGGCCAGGCTGAGCGGGATCAACGGTGCGCCTCTCTGATGGCCTCGGCCAGCGTGTCGACGTCGGAGAACGGGTGCACGACGCCCGCGACCTCCTGGCCCGTCTCGTGCCCCTTGCCCGCGATGACGACGACGTCACCACCCCGTGCCAGCGACACCGCGTGCCGGATCGCCTGTCGCCGGTCGCCGATCTCCACCACCTCACCCCGCTCTGTGTCCGGAAGCGACAGTGCACCCTGCAACATCGCGGAACGGATCGTTGCGGGGTCCTCGCTGCGAGGGTTGTCGTCGGTGACGATCAAAACGTCACTCCGACGCGCCGCTTCCTCCCCCATCAGGGGGCGTTTCGCCGTGTCGCGGTCCCCGCCGCAGCCCAGGACCGTGATAATCCGGCCCGCGGAACGCGCCCGGACCGCGTCCAACGCCAACGCCACGGCCTGCGGCTTGTGCGAGTAGTCCACAACGGCCGCGAAGTCCTGGCCCTCGTCCACCCGCTGCATCCGGCCGGGCACCCGGACCTCGGCCAGGCCACGCCGGATCGCGTCCACCCCGATGCCCTGGACGTGCACGCAGGCGACCGCCAACAGCGCGTTGGCGATGTTGAACTCGCCGGGCAGCCGCAGCTCGACCGGGATCTCCAGGCCGCCCGGCCCGTGCGCCACGAACGACTGCTCACCGGTAGCCGAAACCCGCACGTCCGACACGGTCCAGTCGGCATCGACACCGGAAGCCGACACGGTGACCGTGCCGGGCTTCACCAGCCGCCGGCCCCATTCGCCGTCGACGCACACGACCTCGGTCGCCGCGCGCCCGTCGAACAGCTGGGCCTTGGTCTGGAAGTAGTCCTCCATGTCCGGGTGGAAGTCCAGGTGGTCCTGCGACAGGTTGGTGAACGCGCCCACCGCGTACCCGACGCCCCCGACCCGGCCGAGCCGCAGGGCGTGGCTGGAGACCTCCATCGTCACGTCCGTGACACCGCGCTCCTCCATCACCGCCAGCAGGGCGTGCAGGTCGGGCGCTTCGGGCGTGGTCAGCGCGCTGTCCAGCCGTTCACCGGCGATCCGGGTCTCCACGGTGCCGATGAGCCCGGTCTCCCGGCCGGCCGCCTTCAGCACTGACTCGATCAGGTAACCGGTGGTCGTCTTGCCGGAAGTCCCGGTGATCCCGAACAGCGCGAGCCGCGTCGAAGGCTCCCCGTAGACCCGGCCGGCCAGCACACCCAGCACCGACCGCGGATCGGAGTGCACCAGCACCGGCACGGCGGCCTTGACCTTCGCCGCCCCCACCTCGTCGGTCAACACCGCGACCGCGCCCAGCGACAGCGCCTGTTCGACGAAGTCCGCGCCGTGCGCCCGGGCACCGGGCAACGCGGCGAACAAGTCCCCCGGCCGGACGTGCTGCGCCCGCAATGTCACACCGCTGACGAGCACGTGCGCGCGATCAGGCGCGGTCAGGTGCGCGTCCACTGTGGAGGCGAGTTCGGACACGGGTACGGGCTGGACGCGGGAAGGGCGAGGTGGGGCGGTCGCAACCTTGCCCTCAAGCTTGGCAGGCACGCGCGGAAGGCTACCGGCGCACGGAGAGTGTCCACCCACCACGTCCACCAGAGACAGGCGAGACATTCCCCGACCGCCGACGCGAACCACGTTGGATCCGGGTTTGTTCAGAGGACGAGGGGCACGATGGGGCTCTGTTCCGCCGACATGGGGATCTGGAAGCGCTGGGACAGGTACGAGGCGATGTCGTGGAAAAGCGGCGCGGCGGACTGCGAGTACTTGGGGTCACCGTTCGGCGCGTCGAGCATGATGCCGACGACATAACGCGGGTTGTCCGCCGGGAAAATACCCGCGAACGTGATCCAGTACGTGCTGCCGTAACAGCCGCAGCTCTTGTCCACCTGCTGCGCGGTGCCCGTTTTGCCGGAAACCTGGTAGCCCGGCAGGGCCGCCGACGACCCGGTCCCGGTCTGGTTGTCGGGTGCTTTCTGAACCACCGCGCGGAACATGTCGCGGACCGTTTTCGCGGTCTGCGGGCTCACCACGCGGGTCTCCTCCGGCTTCGGCGCTTCCTTGCGGGCGCCGTTCTGGTCCACTTCGGCCCGGATGATCCGCGGCGGGATGCGGACGCCGTCGTTCGCGATCGCCTGGTACATGCCGGTCATCTGGAGCAGGGTCATGTTGAGGCCCTGGCCGATGGGCAGGTTGCCGAACGTCGAACCGGACCACTGGTTGCGCGGCGGCACCGTGCCCGACTCCTCGCCCGGCAGGCCCGACTGGGTGCGCTTGCCGAGGCCGAACTTGCGCAGCATGTCCGCGAACCGGTCCTCGCCGATCTTCTGCGCGGTCATCAGCGTGCCGACGTTGGACGACTTGGCGAACACCCCGGTGAACGTCATGTCCTGCGTCGGGTGTTCCGTCGCGTCCTTGATGATCCGGTCGGCGACCTTGATGGTGTAGTCGACGGTGAGCACGCTGTCCGGCTGGTAGATCCCGTCCTCGATGGCCGTGGCGGCGGTGACGATCTTGTTCACCGAACCCGGTTCGAAGACCGAGTCGACGGCCGTGTTGCGCAGCTGGTCCTCGGTGGCCTTGCCGAAGTCCGACGGGTCGAACGTCTTGTCGTTGGCCATCGCCAGGATCTCGCCCGTGGGGACGTCCAGCACCACCGCCGAGGCGGTCTTCGCACCGGACTTGACGGTGTAGTCGGAGACCAGGCGCTGCAACGCGTACTGGGTGTCCACGTCCAGCGTCAGCTCCAGGCTGCGGCCGGGCGTGGCGGCGACCAGCTCGCGGGACCGGTTGGGGCCGGGGATCACCACGTCGTTGTTGCCCTGCATGGTGTCCACGACCCGACGGCCGTTGCGCCCGGCGAGCAGGTTGTCCTGGGCGTTCTCCAGGCCCACGATCCCGTGCGTGGCGGGCGGGTCCTGGTCCTTGCGCCAGTTCGCCGCGCCCACGATGTTCGAGGCGAGTTCGCCGTTCGGGTAGATCCGGACCGCGCGGTACTCGGAGCCGATATCGCCGAACTTCTCGGTGATCGCGGCGGCCTTGCCGGGGTCGACGTTGTCCGCCAGCACGACGTACGTGGTGTCCTTGGTGATCGCCGCGTACATCGTCTGCTCGTCGGTCTTCTGGCCGGCGACCTCGGTGCCCAGGGTCTCCTGGATGAACTTGGCGGCCGACCTCGCCCAGTCCTCGTAGCTGCCGATCTCGGGCTTGGCCTGCTGCGCCTTGTCCCACTTCTCGCGGCTCATCTGCGGCACGGCGTAGAGGGCGCGCGCCTCGATGCTGAACGCGAGCTTGTTGCCGTTCCGGTCGGTGATGGCGCCCCGGGCGGCCGGGATGTCGATGGGCGTGGCCCGCTGCTTCTCGGCCAGGGCGGACAGCGTGTCCGCCTCGAACCCCTGCACCTGCACCAGCTTGACCCCGGCCAACACCAGCGCGCCGACCAGCAGGAACCGCCCGACCCCGAGCCGGACCCGGCTGTTCCCGCGCCGTCGCCTGGCCGGGGCGGGCCCGCGCACCGACAACGGCCGCCGAGCCGGCCTCCCCCGACTGGGCCCTGGCATCACAAACCTCCAGCAATCGCGACACCGTCCACGCCCCTCCGGCGTGCACGGCTCTTCCCCCGGGCCGACGCGACCGCAGGCCGCTTCCGGACTGCCTCGAGCCCTTCC
>CBHFOL010000153.1:0-17880 GCA_965995405.1 uncultured Saccharothrix sp. | reverse complement strand
CCTGATGGGTTACGCGGCCCAGCACAACGAGGAGCCGCCGGAGGTGCTGTCGACGTTCGAGGAGGTCGTCGGCAGGCGTGGCCGGACGTTGGCCCAGTGGGCCGCCGACCACGCCACCGAGCTGTCCGTGCTGAGTTAGACCCCGTGGTGGGTCAGACCGCGCCGTAGAGGCGGTCGCCGGCGTCGCCGAGCCCCGGGACGATGAAACCCGAGTCGTTCAGGCGCTCGTCGACGCTGGCGGTCCACAGGCGCACGGGGAGCCCCGAGTCCTCCAGTTGCTTTATGCCCTCCGGGGCGGCCAACGCGCACACGGCCGTCACGTCCGTTGCGCCGCGCCCGGTGAGCAGCTTGATCGTGTAGACCATGGAGCCGCCCGTGGCGAGCATCGGGTCCAGGACGAACACCGGTCGTCCGGCGAGGCGTTCGGGGAGCGACTCCATGTAAGGCGTCGGTTGGAGCGTCTCTTCGTCCCTGGCGAGGCCGACGAAGCCCATCTGGGCATCCGGGATCAGCTTGTGCGCCTGGTCTGCCATGCCGAGACCCGCGCGGAGCACAGGGACCAGCAACGGCGGGTTGGCGAGCTTGTAGCCGGTGGTGCGCGCGACGGGGGTGTGCACCTTCTCTTCGGCGACCGGCAGGTCGCGGGTGGCCTCGTACACGAGCATCACGGTCAACTCGTGCAGCGCGGCCCGGAACGCCGCGTTGTCGGTGCGCGCGTCGCGCATGGTGGTCAGCCGTGCCCTGGCCAGGGGATGTTCGACAACGTGGACGTCCATGGTCGAACAGTATGTGGTACGAGTTAGCGATGCCCGACGGCTCCTTACCGACTTCCGTGGCGCGTTTCGTGGACGGTTCGGGACGCACGGTCGGCGTGGGTGTCGTGGTGGGGCGTACACGGGTCATCACCTGTGCCCACGTGGTGAACCTGGCTTTGGGACGCGAGCACCGTTCGAACGCCCGGCCCGATGGACCGGTGGCGGTCGGGTTTGCCACGCTGCCGGGTGTTTCGGTCGATGCGGCCGTGCAGTCGTGGACCCCTCCCCCGCCTCGTGAAGGGTTGGCCGGTGACGACATCTGCGTGCTGGCGCTGGACGTGCCGCCGGAGGTCGAGCCGGCGAAGCTGATCACCACACCGCCGCGTTTCGGGCATGTGGTGGACGTGTTCGGGTTCCCCGCCCACCGGCCGGACGTTGCGTGGGTTCGGGCGTCGGTGCGCGGGATGGTGGCCGGGCGGCTGTTGCAACTGGACAGCGAGTCGGCGCTGCGGGCCGGGTACAGCGGCGGGCCGGTGTGGGACCCCGAGACCGGGCGGGTGGTCGGCATCGTCGCCACGGCCGCCGCGCAGGACATTCATGCGATTCCGGCGGATCGGCTGCGGGCGGCGTTGCCGGAGCAGCGGGCGCGGAATGCCGACGAGATCACCGTTCTGCACCTGGCCGGGACGCGGTTCGGGGCCGGTGAACGGTGGTTCGGGCCGTTGCACGAGTCGTTGGCGGACGTGCGGCCGGATCTGGTCGTGTTCAGCGGGGAATTGACCGAGAGTGGCAAGCCCAGCGAGTTCGAGCGTGGCTTCCGGTTTCTCGCACAGCTGGCCGAGGTGGTGGAACTGCCTCGGCACCGGATCGCGGTGGTGCCGGGCGCTTCGGACGTGAACCGGTTGGCGTGTCAGGCATATTTCGCCCAGGAGGAGGCGCTGGAACGGCGGCCGGTGCTGCCCTACTGGCCGAAGTGGGGGCCGTTCGCGGCGGCATTCGACGAGTTCTACGACGGCAAGGCGACGTTCACCCCGGACGAGCCGTGGTCGCTGTTCGAGATGCCGGACCTGTCGGTGGTGGTGGCCGGGCTCAACTCGACCTACCACGACAGCCACGAGAAGACGTGGCCGAGCCTGGGCAACCTCCAGACCGGCCGTCTCCTGCGGCAGTTGGCCGACTTCGGGAGGCGTGGCTGGTTGAGGCTGGGCGTTGTGCACCGCTGGCTGGGCGATACCGCCTTCACCGGCGTGAACCGCTTGGACCTGTGCCTGGTCGGGACCGGTGGTTCGGAGCCGGACGGTGGTGTGCAGGTGGTGCCGATCGCCGAAGGGACCTATCAACTGCTCACATTGCGGCCCACGGAGTTCACGCGGACCGTCCGCAGATCCGGACCCGGCTGGGTCGACGGCGAGACCGAGACGGTGCCCATCACGTCGGAGTGGGCGCGGGCGGTGTTCGGGGCCGTCACCATCCCGGGGATCGACGGGCCGAAATCGGTGCGCGGCACGTTCTTCGAGCGGGTGCACGAGGCGACGAAGATCTCCCACCCGACCGCCACGGTCACGCCGCGCCGGCGCGAGTCGTACCTGCGGGTGTCGAAGCCCCGGGAGGGCGGCGGGTTCGAGCAGTGGCCGGTGGGTGTCGTGGAAGAACGGCTGATCGAGGAAGTCACCCGGTTCGTGGCGCGGGTGCACAGCGCCTTCGCCGCAGCGGATCCCTCGGTGCCGTCGGAGATCGTCTACAGTGGACCGCCCGCCGAACCGGAACTGGTGTTGTCCGCGCAACGTCGTGGCGTGCGGTTGCGGAGCTTTGTCGAGTACCAGGGGCTGCTGGACCTGCGTCCGTTGACCCAACGCCAGGCACAGCGACTGGCCGCTGACCCGGTCTATCCCGAAGAACTGTACGTGCCGCAACGGTTTTCGCTGGCCGGACAGGACGAGGTGCAGGACCACGTGCTGGAGCGGGTCGTCGAATGGCTCGGGCACGAGCAGGCGCGGTTCGTGATGGTGTTGGGGGATTTCGGGCGGGGGAAGTCGTTCCTGTTGCGGCAGTTGAGCCGGAAGTTGCCCGAGCACCTGCCGGGGTTGCTGCCGGTATTGGTGGAGCTGCGCAGTCTGGAGAAAGCGCCCACGCTGGACGAACTGCTGGCGCAGCACCTGGTCCGCGAAGGCGTCGAAGCGGTCGACGTGGTCAAACTGCGGTACATGATCAGCAGTGGGCGGCTGGCGTTGCTGTTCGACGGCTTCGACGAGCTGGAGCTGCGGGTCGGCTACGACAACGCCGCCGACTACCTGGGCACCCTGCTGCACGCCGTCACCGATCGCGCGAAAGTCGTGTTGACCAGCCGTACCCAGCACTTCCGGTCCACCGACCAGGTGCTGACCGCGTTGGGACAGCAGGTTTCCGCGCTCACCGCCAGCCGGGGTGTGGTGCTGGCCGACTTCGGCGACGACCAGATCCGGGACTTCCTGACCCGTCACTACCAGGGTGACGTGGAGCGTGCGGCGAAGCGGTTCGCGCTGCTCGGCGAGATCAACGATCTCCTTGGCCTGTCGAAGAACCCGCGCATGTTGTCGTTCATCGCGGACCTAGATGAAGTCCGGTTGTCGGAGATCCGCACGGAGCACGGCCGGATCAGCGCCGCCGAGTTGTACCGGGAGCTGGTGGACTTCTGGCTGCTGCACGAGGCGAACCGGCAGAAGCACCGGTACGGCACCCCGTCGTTCGATGACGTCGAACGTTTTGACGCTTGCACCGCGTTGGCGTTGAAGCTTTGGGAGACCACGGCATCGACCGTCCAGACGACGGATCTGGCCGACGCGGTGGTGACTCGGCTGACCCGGCTGGCGGAACGCGGCTACTCCATCGACCAGGCCGCGCACGCGGTCGGCTCGGGGACCCTGTTGGTGCGCACCGAGGACGGGTTCGCGTTCGTGCACCAGTCGGTGATGGAGTGGCTGGTCGCCAAGGTCGCGGCGGACGAGCTGCACTCGGGCGGTGTGGACATCGCCGTCGCCGATCGGAAGATGACCAAGCTGATGGTCGAGTTCTTCTGTGACCTGGCGGGGCACGACGTGGTGGTGGGCTGGGCACGGGCGGTGCTGGCGAACGGTGATGCCGGCGAGTCGGCGAAGCAGAACGCCACGGCCGTCGTGCAGCGGCTGGACGCTCATGCCACGTTGGAGCTGACCGGGATCGACTTGCGGGGCAACGATCTGAGTGCGCTCGACCTGCGCGGGGCCAACCTGCGTGGTGCGGATCTGAGTGGGCAGCGGTTGGTGGGCAAGGATTTCACGGGCGCTGACCTGACGGGCGCGAAGCTGACCGGCGTGCGGATGTTCGGTGGCGACCTGACCGGCGCGAAGCTGACCGGGAGCACCTGGCACCGCGCGGCCCTGCTCGGCGTGACCGGAACGGACCGGCCGGAACTGGCCGACGCGGCGGTCAGCGGGCGGGACGAGGCAACGGCGGTGATCGCGCCGCTCGCGGAGGACGTGAGCGCGGTCGCGTTCTCCCCCGACGGTGAGTTGGTCGCGTTGGCGCGGGTGCACGGGGTCGAGTTGCGGGACCTGAAGACCAACCGGTGTATCCGGTTCTGGCGTCGGCAGGCGCATCCGGTGGAGGAGATCGCCTACTCCCCCAACGGAAAGCTGGTGGCGACGGTCGAGGCCGACGGCCACGCCTACATCTGGGACGCGATCACCGGGCGGTTGCGGGCCACGGTCACGGGGCGGGTGCGGGGGCGGGTGGCGTTCCTGGCCGACCGGGTCAACCTGGTGGGCTTGGACTTTGACGGCGACCTGCGGTTCTGGGAGGTGCGGACCGGGGCGATCCGGGACGGGGTGGCGGGGCCGTTCGAGCGGCTGGCCGTCGCGCCGGGCGGGGTCTGGCTGGCCACCGCGTCACCTGACGAATCGATCCGGGTGTGGGCGCTGGACGGGCACGAGGCGCACCGGGTCAACGGGTCGCCACGCCGGATCGCGTTGTCGCCCGATGCCGGCACGGTCGCGCTCGTGGACGAGGACGGCGTGGAACTCGTGGACACGAAGTCGGGTATGCCGGTCGCACGGGTCGCGATGGGGCAGGGACCGATCGAGGACTTGGCGTTCTCGCCGGACGGCACCCGGTTGGCGACCACCGGGCGGAACGCCGAGGTCACCGTCTGGGATACGACGACCGGGCACGAGGTCTACGCGTTCAATACCCGGTTCGTGTTGTGCGCGTTGGAATTCACGCCGGACGGGACCGGGATCGCGGTTGTCGTGGACGACGGTTCGGCGGCGCTGCACGATGTCGGGACCGGCAAGAACGTGAGGCTGTCCACCGAGTGGCACGGGGTCGGCGCAGTGGCGTACACCTCCGACTCGAAGCTGATCACCGCGTGCGGTGACCGGATCCGGTTGTGGGAACCCGAAACGGGGGTACCCCGGCGGAAGTTCCAGGGGCTCCACCAGGACATCAGGCAGGTGAAGTTCTCGCCGGACGACAACTGGTTGGCCATCACGACGGCCAGGGGTGTCGCCACCGCCCGGTCGCTGCGCCAGGAACACCGGCCGTTCCGGCTCATCGGCGCCGACGTCACCGGGGTGGCTTTCTTCCCCGATGGCGACCGGATTGCGACCTTGTCCGACGGCACGCTCCGGACCTCGCGGCCGACCGGGGAGTTGCTGACCACGTCGGACCGGGAGGACCAGTCGCTCGCGTACTCGCTGGCCTGTTCGCCGGACGGTCGGCATGTCGTCTCCGGGCACGTGGACGGCACGATCCGGATCAGGACGACACGTGTGGTCGTCCGCACGGTGCAGGCTCATGAGTCGGATGTGGAGACGGTCGCGGTCGCACCGGACGGACGGCACATCGCCACCGGGTCCAGTGACGGCACGGTGAAGGTTTGGAGCTTCGAGGGCGATTTGGTGGCCACGTTCGTGGTGCGGCGCAGTATCTGGGCGGTGGCGTTCTCGCCGGACGGTCGGCGGGTGGCTGCGGCGTCGTCGGACGGGTTCGCCCGGGTGTGGAGTGTTACGGGCGAGTTGGTCTTGACGCTGGCCGGGCACACGACGTTGGTACGGGACGTGGCGTTCTCGCCGGACGGACGACACATCGCGACCGGTGCGGAGGATGGGACGGCGCGGATCTGGGATGCCTCGACCGGTGCGGAGCTGGCCACGTTGGTGCACGGGGGTGATGGCGAGCTCGTGTTGCTGCCGGACGGGTCGTACAAGAACCCGAACGGGGTGCCGGTGGACGGTGTGTTCTGGGCGGTCAAGCAGTGCCGGTTCGAGGAAGGTGAACTGGATCCGTATTACCCGGAGGTGCGCCGATTGGCGGACGGGGATCTGCTGCCGGGGTTTTGAGGTAGGGGTCACAGTGCGGCCAGGCGGTCTAGTTCGTGGTGGGCTTCGACCATTTCGGTGAGTACCCGGAAGTGTTCGGCCAACGGCTCCAGGTCCGGGGTCGGGAGTTCGTTGTCGCAACACCCGTGGTGGGGCGGGAGGATGGTTACCGTCAGCTGCCAATTGGCGGCGATGCCGCTGATCTGCCAGGTCTGTTGCATGTGGAATACGTTCCCGCCTTGCGATCGGGTCAGGCAATGCGCACCTTTGGGTGAAGGGACTTTCTTGCCCCGATGGCAAGGAGGAACGCTTTCGGCCATGACACGTAGGGGAGCATCGGTCAGGCAGCGGCGGGTTTCCACGGAATTGCGGGCGTTGCGGCTGGCGAGGGGGTTGAGCTGTGCAGAAGTGGCGGTGGCGATCGGGTGTTCGGAGAGCAAGATAAGTCGGATGGAGACCGCCAACCGGGGACTCTACGCCGACGAGGTGGCGGCGATACTCGGATTTCTGCAAGCTCCGCCGAAACTTCGGCAAGAGCTGGTTACGTTGGTGCGGGCCGGAGAGGCTCGGAACTGGCACGCCCTGCACGGCAAACTGCCCGGAAACTGGAAGAACCTGATCGACTTCGAGTCCCAGGCCACCGCACTCTTCAACTACGAACCGTTGCTGATCCCGGGGCTCGCCCAGACTTCGGACTACGCGCGGACGATCATCAGGGGCGGCGACGGCGAGGTGAGCGATGGGGAGTTGGATGCGCTTGTCGCTACTCGGATGGGCAGGCAGGTGGTTCTCGGTCGCACGCGGGTTCACCTGCTCATCGACGAGACGGTGCTGCGGCGACCGCTCGGTGATCCGCCGATGATGCAGGGACAACTCCGGCACCTGATCACGCTCGCGAGCCGACCACAGGTGGTGATCCAGGTGGTGCCGTTCGAGAGTGTTGCCCATCCCGGGCTGGAAGGACCGTTCCTGCGGCTGGAGTTCGCCGACCAGCCGGATCTGCTCTACGTCGAAAGTCGCCACACGAGCACGTTCCTGGAGGAGGAGATCTACCTGGAAGGCGCTAGGGATGCCTGGGATCGGCTGCGTACCTTGGCCCTGTCACCCGAAGAGTCGGTGGGTTTGATCGCCAAGTTCGCCGGCGGGCTGACGTGACAGGAGGAGTGCACCCCATGGCATGGCGCAAGAGCAGCTACAGCAGCAGCCAGGCGAACTGTGTGGAGGTCCGACACGTCGGCAGCGGGGTGGCTATCAGGGACTCCAAGAACCCCGACGGGCCGGTACTGACCGTCCCGAAGGTCGACTGGCGCGGATTCGTGCGGTAGGTCCGGGCCGTTCCGTGTTCGTGCGGGGCCGGCCCGCCTAGACTCACCCGGGTGAGCGATGAGTTGGTGCCGGACCCCAATCAGATGCGCGCCTCGGATGCCGACCGCGAACGGGTCGCCAAGGTGCTCCAGCAGGCTCATGGCGAGGGTCGGCTGGACCTGCACGAGCTGGACGAACGGCTCGGTGCCGTCTACGCCGCCCGGACCTACGGCGAGCTGGCCCCGTTGACCTCCGACCTCGGCATGCCCGGCCTCAGCCCGGCACAGGCCCCGAACCTGCCGTTGCCTCTCCAGCAGAACCTCCCCGCCTCCCGCATCGGCGGCGCGCCCGGACCCACCACGTCCATCGCCTTCTGGTCGGGTGTCGACCGCAAGGGCGAGTGGGTCGTGCCGCCGAACCACACCGTGGTCGCGGTGATGGGCGGGGTGGCGCTCGACCTGTCCAAGGCGCGGTTCTCGCAGGCCGAGACGACCATCAACGTGTTCGCGTTCTGGGGCGGCGTCGAGATCTTCGTGCCGGAGGACGTCACGGTCCGGGTCGACGGCGCGGGAATCATGGGCGCGTTCGAGGACAACACGCACAAGACGCCGACCATCCCAGGCGGTCCGGTGGTGCGGATCACCGGGGTGGCCGTCATGGCGGGTGTGGAAGTGCGGCGGCCCAAGCGGAAGAAGATCAAGGGGACCAATCGTCCTGAGCTGGAGGACTGAGTCTTCTCACCCGTACGGGGCACGGGCTAGGCTTCGGCGTCCGCGCCGCCCACCCCTTGTGATGTCTCATGACGACCTCTGATCACACACCTGTGTTCGTGGATCCCAGTGGACGCCGCAGGCGGGTCTTGCGCGTGCTGATCGTGGTCGCCGTCGCAGGTGTCCTCGGCTACCTCGCGCTGGGGGGGGGGGCGCGGGCGGGCGGGCCGGTGAAGCCTTCGTCGCTGTGGCCGAGCCCCGTCGTGGACGCGCCGGCGACGACCCCGACGACCACCACCCCGGCCCCGACGACCACCGAGGTCACCGAACCGGTGGCGGAACGGCGGACCACGACCACCACCGAAGTGCCGACCACCGTCGAGCCGCCGGCCGGGCCGCCCACCGACGTCACCAAGCCCGGTAACGGGCGCACCGATCCGCCGGGCGCGTCGCACCGGCCGACCCCGCCGGGCAAAGGCTGATGGCACGGCCGTCTCCGCGCGCCCACTGGGTGCTGCTGTCGCTGTCCATGGTGGTGCTGCTGGCGTTGCTGCTGCTGGATCTGCTCGTCGTGCAACGGGTCGGGCAGGGCGAGGCCCCGGTGGCGGGTCCGGCCGGTCGGGTGCCGGCCGCGTTGCGCGACAACGGGCCGCTGATCGGGTCCGACGGCAACGGGCTGACCTCGCGGGCCGTGCCGGACCGGACGGTCGTCCTCACCTTCGACGACGGGCCGGACCCGGAGTGGACGCCGCGCGTGCTGGAAGTGTTGCGGCACAACGACGTCAAGGCCACGTTCTTCGTCACCGGGGTCGCTGCCGCGCGATACCCGGACCTGGTGAAACGCATCGCCGACGAGGGCCACCAGCTCGGCCTGCACACGTTCACCCACGTCGACCTCGGCCAGGTCGGCGACACCCGCACCGCCCTGGAGCTCGACCAGACCCGGCTCGCGGTGGCGGGCGCGACCGGGCGTTCGGTCACCCTGGTCCGGCCGCCCTACTCCGCCTCACCCGACGCGTTGGACGACGCCGACCTGGCCGCCGTGGAACGGATGGTCGCGTCCGGGCACCTGGTGCTGCTGTCCGATCTCGACACCGAGGACTGGCGCAATCCCGGCGTGGACGCGATCACGGCCGCCGCCACGCCCAAAGACCAGCGAGGCGCGGTCGTCCTGATGCACGACGGCGGAGGCGACCGGGCGCAGACGGTGGCTGCGCTGAACGGGCTCATCCCGGCCTTGCGCGCGCAGGGCCGCGAATTCCGGACGGCGGCCCAGGCGTTGGACCTGCCCGGTGTCGTCGTGGAAGCCGGGACCGTGGAACAGGCGGCGGGGACGGCGGTGTCGCTGGCGGTGCGGGCGGCCCGGCTCGTCACCGATCTGATGACCTGGCTGGTGGGCATCTCGGCGGTGTTGGCGCTGGCCCGTGCGGTGCTGCTGCTGGCCACCACGGGCATCCACGCGCGGCGCGCCCGTCGTCCGGGACGGCACATCCGGCGGCTCCCGAGGCAGCCGGTGACCGTGATCGTTCCCGCCTACAACGAGGAAGCCGGTATCGAGGCCACGCTCCGCACGATCCTGGCGAGCACCGCCGACGTTCGGGTGATCGTGGTGGACGACGGGTCGACCGACCGAACCGCCGAGGTGGTGCAGCGCCTGGCACTGCCCGGTGTGCTGCTGATCCGGCAGGCGAACGCGGGCAAGGCCGCCGCGTTGAACACCGGGCTTCGGCACTGCCGGACCGAACTCGTGGTGATGGTCGACGGCGACACCGTGCTGGAGCCGGACACGGTGGCGGAGCTGGTGGAGCCGTTCGCCGACCCGAGGGTGGGCGCGGTGTCCGGCAACGCGAAGGTCGGCAACCGGGCCGGGCTGCTCGGGCGGTGGCAGCACATCGAGTACGTGATCGGGTTCAACCTCGACCGGCGGATGTACGACGTGATGGAGTGCATGCCGACCGTGCCGGGCGCGGTCGGCGGGTTCCGGCTGAGCGCGTTGCGCGAGGTGGGCGGCGTGCCGGAGGACACCCTGGCCGAGGACACCGACCTCACCATGGCGCTGGAGCGCGCCGGGTGGGCGGTCACCTACCAGGAGTCGGCGCGGGCCTGGACGGAGGCGCCCGCGTCGCTCGGGCAGCTGTGGCGGCAGCGTTACCGGTGGTGCTACGGCACGTTGCAGGCGATGTGGAAGCACCGGGGCGCGGTGTTCGAACGCGGGTTGGGCGGCCGGTTGGGGCGGCGCGGGCTGCCGTACCTGGTGCTGTACCAGGTGGTGCTGCCGGTGCTCGCGCCCGCCATCGACGTGTTCGCGGTGCTGAGCCTGTTCACCGATCCGGCGCGCGGGGCGGTGGCCTGGCTGGGGTTCCTGGTGCTGCAACTGGTGCCGGCGGTGATCGCGTTCCGGCTGGACCGGGAGAGCCTGCGCCCGCTGTGGGCGGTGGCGTTGCAGCCGGTGGTGTACCGGCAGTTGATGTACCTGGTGGTGATCCAGTCGGTGGTCACCGCCGTGGCCGGGGCGCGGTTGCCGTGGCAGAAGCTCAAGCGGACCGGGACGGCGGCGCAGTCCGCGCCGGAACCGCTCTTGGAGGACCCGGTCACGGTGCCGTTGCACCGGCGTTGACCTGCGGTAACGCGTTCACTTAGGACGCGCGTCCCAGTCCGCCTAGACTCGGTCGCATGGCTGCCACATCGACTGCGCCGTCGTTGCCGCCGGCGCTCGCGGACGCGGTGCGTGACGACGCGTCGCTGCGTCGGTTCCTGCACGGACTGCCCGGTGTCGACCAGGTCGGGGTGGAACAGCGCGCGGCCGGATTGGGCACGCGCAGCATCAAGAAAGCCGCCAAGTTGTGGGCCATCGACACCGCGATCTCGATGGTCGACCTGACCACGTTGGAAGGCGCGGACACGGCCGGGAAGGTGCGGTCGCTCGCGGCCAAGGCCCGGCGGCCCGACCCGGAGCGGCCGGACGTGCCGCAGGTCGCGGCGGTGTGCGTGTACCCGGACATGGTGGCCACGGCCGTGGGTGAGTTGCGCGGGACCGGGATCAACATCGCTTCGGTGGCAACGGCGTTCCCGTCCGGGCGGTCGAGCCTGAAGGTGAAGTTGGAGGACACCGCGTTCGCGGTGGACGCGGGCGCTACCGAAATCGACATGGTGATCGACCGGGGGGCGTTCCTGTCCGGGCGGTACGGGCAGGTGTTCGATGAGATCGTGCAGGTCAAGCACGCCTGCGGGGACGCCCACCTCAAGGTGATCCTGGAGACGGGCGAGCTCGCGACCTACGACAACGTGCGGCGGGCGTCGTGGTTGGGATTGCTGGCGGGTGGTGACTTCATCAAGACGTCCACCGGCAAGGTCACGCCGGCGGCGACGCTGCCCGTCACGCACGTGATGTTGCAGGCGGTGCGCGACTGGCACACCCAGACCGGTGAGCTGCGCGGCGTGAAGCCGGCGGGCGGGATCCGGACGACCAAGGACGCCGTCAAGTACCTGGTGGCGGTGAACGAGGTCGCGGGGCCCGAGTGGCTCAAGCCCGAACTGTTCCGGTTCGGCGCGTCGACGTTGCTCAACGACCTGCTGATGCAGCGGCGCACCCAGTTGGACGGCCACTACAGCGGCCCCGATTACGTGACGGTGGACTGACCATGTGGGAATACGCGCCCGCGCCCGAGTCGCGGGACATCGCGAACCTCAAGCCCGCCTACCGGATGTTCGTGGACGGGCAGTTCGTGGAGGGCGGCGGCGAGCCGCTGAAGACCGTCAACCCGGGCACGGAGGAGGTGCTGGCCGAGGTCTCGACGGCCGCGCCCGCCGACGTCGACAAGGCGGTGAAGGCCGCACGTCGGGCTTACGACCGGGTGTGGGGCAGGATGCCCGGGTCGGAGCGGGCCAAGTACATCTTCCGCATCGCGCGGCTCGTGCAGGAACGGGCGCGTGAGCTGGCGGTGCTGGAGTCGTTGGACAACGGCAAGCCGATCAAGGAATCGCGGGACGTGGACGTGCCCACGGCCGCCGCGCACTTCTTCTACCACGCGGGGTGGGCGGACAAGCTCGGCTACGCGGGCTACGGGCCCGACCCGAAGCCGTTGGGCGTTGCGGGGCAGGTGATCCCGTGGAACTTCCCGTTGCTGATGGCGGCGTGGAAGATCGCGCCGGCGCTGGCCTGTGGGAACACCGTCGTGTTGAAGCCGGCCGAGACCACGCCGCTGTCCGCGTTGGTGTTGGCGGAGATCATCCAGCAGGCCGATCTTCCTCCTGGTGTGGTGAACATCCTGCCGGGTGCGGGGGATGTCGGGGCTGCCGTGGTGTCGCATCCGGATGTGAACAAGGTGGCGTTCACCGGGTCGACGGATGTCGGCAAGATCATTCAGCGGCAGCTTGCGGGAACCGGCAAGAAGTTGACGTTGGAGCTGGGTGGCAAGGCGGCGAACATCGTGTTCGACGACGCGCCGCTGGACCAGGCCGTCGAGGGCATCGTGAACGGGATCTTCTTCAACCAGGGGCACGTGTGCTGCGCCGGATCCCGTTTGCTGGTGCAGGAATCCGTGGCGGAGGAGCTGTTGGAGAAGCTCCGGGTGCGGGTGTCGACGCTGCGGGTCGGCGACCCGTTGGACAAGAACACCGACATCGGCGCGATCAACTCGCGTGAGCAGCTGACGAAGATCCAGGAGCTGACCGCGTCCGGCGAGGCCGAGGGCGCGGAGCGGTGGACGTCGTCGTGCCCGTTGCCGGACAAGGGTTTCTACTTCGCGCCGACGGTGTTCTCCAACGTGTCGCAGGCGATGCGGATCGCCCGGGAGGAGATCTTCGGGCCGGTGCTGTCGGTGCTGACGTTCCGCACGCCGGACGAAGCCGTGGCGAAGGCGAACAACACGCCGTACGGGCTGTCGGCGGGTGTGTGGACCGAGAAGGGCTCCCGGATCCTGTGGGCGGCGCAGAAGATGCGCGCCGGCGTGGTGTGGGCCAACACGTTCAACCGCTTCGACCCCACGGCCCCGTTCGGCGGGTACCAGGAGTCGGGCTTCGGCCGCGAGGGCGGTCGCACGGGTCTGGAGGCGTACCTCGATGTCTGAGCGGATTTCCGTGGCTAAGACTTACAAGCTGTATGTCGGTGGGGCGTTCCCTCGGTCCGAGTCGGGGCGGTCGTATCCGGTGACGGACAGCAAGGGTGCGTTCCTGGCGAACGCGGCGCAGGGGTCGCGCAAGGATGCGCGGGATGCGGTTGCGGCGGCGCGGAAAGCGTTCGGCGGGTGGGCTGGGGCTACTGCCTACAACCGGGGGCAGGTGCTGTACCGGGTCGCCGAGGTGTTGGAGGGGCGGCGGGAGCAGTTCATCGCCGAGGTCGGTGCGGCTGAAGGGGTCGCCGTCAAGAAGGCCCAGGCGTTGGTGGACGCGGCGATCGACCGGTGGGTCTGGTACGCCGGGTGGACGGACAAGATCGCTACCGTGCTCGGGGCGTCCAATCCTGTTGCGGGGCCCTACTTTTCGTTCTCGGTGCCGGAGCCGACGGGGGTTGTGGCGGTGCTCGCACCGCAGCAGTCTTCGTTGCTGGGGCTGATCAGCGTGTTGGCTCCGGTCGTTGCCGGCGGGAATGTGGCTGTGGTGATTGCTTCGCAGGATCGGCCGTTGCCCGCGGTTACGTTGTCGGAGGTGTTGGCGACTTCGGATGTGCCGGGTGGGGTGGTCAACATCATCACCGGGCGGACGGCCGAGATCGCGCCTTGGCTGGCTTCGCATGGGGATGTGAATGCGCTGGATCTGACTGGTGCGCCTGAGGCGTTGCGGGCGGATTTGGAGCGGTCGGCGGCGGGGACGGTCAAGCGCGTGCTGCGCAACCGGACCGAGGACTTCGCCAAGGAGCCGGACCTGACCCGGATCAGGGCGTTCCTGGAGTCCAAGACCGTCTGGCACCCGGTCGGGGTCTGAGGCCGGTCAGGCCGGGCTGATCACGGAGTCCAGTAGGTCGTTGAGCGCGTCGGAGGAGCCCGCCATGCTCCTCCGGCACGCTTCGGCGTACTTCTCGATGTCGAGCAGCGCGAACGCCACCTGCCAGCCGGCGTGCAGCGCGAGTTGTCTGAAGAAGGCCCGTTGCGCCCGGCCGTTGCCCTCGCGGAACGGGTGTAAGGCGTTCGTCTCGGCGAAGAAGTACGTGAACCGGTCGCGGAACGTGTCGCGGTCCGCGCCCACCAGGTACTGCTCCTCACTGAGTTCGCCGAACAGGTAGTCGGCGTACGAGTGGATGTGCCGCCAGTGCGCGAACGCGGCCGTCCGCGCGATGTCCACCTGCCGCACCTCGCCCGCCCACGGGTACAGGTCGCCGAAGATGTGCCGGTGGAACGCCCGCAGGTGCGCCAGGTCGTACAGGCCGGGCAACGGGGTCATCTCCAACTGGCCGATGCGCAACGCGCTCAGCCGGGCCTCCGCCGTGTCGCAAGCCCGCTGGTCGGTCAAGCCCAGGTTGTTCCGCAGGACTCCGGTATCCGGGTCCCTGTACGGGTCCGCAAAAGTCACGACCGCCGCAGAGCCTCGATCTCCCGCGCGATCGCCTCGTCCATGGTCAGTTCGCCCGCCGCGACGGCCCGCATGGTCGCCCGGGTGTCCTCGGGCACTTCCTGTCCTTCCAGTCGGACGCTGGCCACCGCGTCCGCGAACGCGTCCTCCGGAGCGCTGGTCAGCCGGCGGAAGTAGCGGGCCATCACCCGGTTCGACAACGGCTCGCTGCTGGGCGCGGACTCCGGCAGGTCGCCCCGGGCCGTGCGCCACGGCTCCTCGGCGTGCGCCATGTCGCTCAGCTCGTACCGGCTGAACCGGCCGTACCGCTCGACCACGTCACAGACCACCGAGCGTTCGCGGTCGGTCAGCCCGCGCGGATCGCCCTCGTCCCACTTGTCGACCTCGGTCTGGCCACGGTGCCGGTGGTAGACCTCCGGCACCACGGGACCTCGCCGCCACGCCTCGATCCGGGCCGTGAACATCGGCTGGTCGTACTTCGCCAGGTGCCACGCCTGGGCGTAGTACAGCAGCTTCTGGAGCTTCATCGGGGATTCGGGCCCGGTGGCGTCGAGCACCGCCGCCGCCACGTCGTGCACGTCCGCCATACCCGCTCCAAGACCGCTGACCTGCGACAACTCGTTACCCCAAGGATACCGGAACGTGCGCCGGAAGTCAGTCGGTCCGCCAACCGAGATGGCCGTCGGTGGTGATCAGCGGTTCACAGTGACCGATCCGGCCCACGTGCTCCAACGCGGTGGCGACCTCGTCCAGCATCTCGTCCAGGCCGGCCCACTCGGGTTTCTGCATCTCGCCGCGCTCGCGGTCCCACTCGACCACGCAGCCCGACAAAACGCCTGGTCGGAGGTCCAGGGCGAGCGCGTCGCCGCAGCCGTCGAACGCGATCGGCAGCCACCTCGGGTGGAAACCGGTGGTCGGGGTGCCGGCTTCGCTGTCCAGGTCGTCCGGCCAGAAGCGCTCTTTGAGCCGCCACGAGCGGAGCGCGTTGGTGGGTCCGAGCGGGGTGTAGAACGGCGGCAGGACCTCCGCGAACGCCAGATCGGCGGTGCCGCCGCAGACGGCCCACCACGCACGAAGGTCGTCGGGCGGCTCCAGGCCGCTCGCGACCGACAGTGCCTCGACCGCCGCGCCGTCCTCACCGGGGACGAACGCCGAGCAGGTCGAGGGGGCGTGGTGGTCGAGCCACGCCAGGATCCGCTCCCAATGGCGCACAACACCCACCCACCCATGATCAGGTGCGGCCGTCGCGCGGGGTACCGCCCATCAGGGGAGGATCTGGCGCAAAGCCGCACCTGCCGCCGTTGGATGGGGCAGTATCGCTGCCATCAGGGCGTATTCGAGGGGGGATCTGGTGGAACGGGGTTTCGGCGTCGACCTCGCTGCGCTGGCGACCTACAGCGGCACCGCGTCGGGTCTGGCCGGCGAGGTGGGCGCGGTGGGCACGTCGACGCTCGCGGGCACGACATCGTTGGCGGCGGGCAGCTTCGGCAAGCTCGGCGACGAGGTCGGCTTGGGCGCGGCGTTCCAGCAGGCGGCGCAGGCCCAAGTGGACGGAGTCGCGGCGGCCTCGAACGGGTTGTCGGCGTTCGCCGGCGCGGTGTCGAAGGCGGGCACCGCGTACCGCGAGCAGGAGGCGCAGAACAGCGCCGACCTCGGCAAGGCGTACCGGGTCTGATGGACGTCGCGGGATTCCTGGCGGGCCTCGTCCGGCCGATGAAGGACGACCTGGCCAAGCTGGAGGGCGATACCGGCGGTGCGTCGCGCGCGGCGGACTCGTTCGGGCGGGCCTCCTCGGCGTTGACCGAGCTGGACGGGCGGCACACGAGTGCGGCGAACGCGGTGCTCGGCAGCTGGTACGGCGACCGCGCGAACGCGTTCCAGCAGCGGGTGGCTGCGTTCTCGGGCGGCGTGGGGACGTTGGCGCGCAACGCGACCGCGACCCAGGGCGCTGCCACTACGGCCGTGCAGGCGGTGGATGGTGGCAAGAAGGCCATCCAGGGGCTTATCGACGATTTCACCGGGTGGGCGCAGCCCCGGTTGGCGGCGGCGGTCGCGGCATCGTTGTTCGGCGGGATCGGCGCGGTGCTCGTGGTGGCCGCCGACGTGACCGCGAAGGCGCGGGAGTACGAGGGCAGGTCGAAGCAGGAGCTGGACAAGGTCCGGTCCGAGCTGACCGCCGTCGTGACGCAGCTGAAAGGCTTGCCGAAGCCGGATTTCGCCGGGCTGGGCGACCCGTTGGGTGCGGATTCCGGTGGTACGACGTCGACTTCGAGCGCGTCGGACGACGGCGGGCGTGATCCGTCCTCGCCCGGTGGGCCGTCCGGGTCTTCGGGTGGTTCGGGTGGTTCGTCAGGCGGTGGCGGCGGTGGCTCGGGTGGTGGCGGCGGTGGCGGTGCGTCCGGGCCTCGGTTGCCGGTGGCCATTCCGCCGCAGCCGGGCACGGGTGTGGGCGTGAACCTGCCGGACGGCAGCAGTGCCGAAGCACCGAACGAGACCGCCGCGCGGGCCGTGCGCAACGCGTTGTCCGCGCTGGGCACCCCGTACGTGTGGGGCGGCGCGAACCCGCCGCAGGGCACCGACTGCTCGGGACTCACGCAGTGGGCGTACAAGGGCGCGGGCTTCGACATCCCCCGGCCCGCTTCGTCGCAGGCGATGGGCGCTTCGGTGCCGCCGGACCAGTTGCTGCCGGGTGACCTGGTGGTGTGGGACGGGCACGTGGCGATGGTCATCGGCAACGGCCAGATGGTCGAGGCGGGCGACCCGGTGCAGGTGAACCCGGTGCGCACGAGCAACATCGGCATGGGTTTCATGGGCTTCTACCGACCGACGGGCTGAGGACGTGGACGAGACGACACGTGCGGCCCAGCGGGTCGCCGAAGTGGAAGCGCAGGTTTCCGGGCACATCGCGCGCACCGGACCGGTGTTCGGGCGGGCGTCCTCTTCGGACGGCGCGGTGACCGTGGTGACCGCGCCCGGCGCGCCGCCGCAGGAGATCCGGATCTCGCCGGCCGCGCTGAACATGGGCGCGGACGCGTTGGGCGACGAGATCGTCCGGGTGGCCGGCCGGGCCGCGGCGGACGCGGCGGCGCGGATGCACCAGTCGCTGGCGCGGCTGATGGACCCGGCGACGACGCGGGCGCTGGGCGAGATCGGGTTCCCGGCCGGTGCGGCGGAGGACGACTTCGGCGGCTCGTACCTGAGGGGGCCGCGGTGAGCGTGCAGGAGGAGCGGCTGGCGGCGGCCGACCGGCTGACCGACGTGCTGGCGCGG
>CBHFOL010000152.1:0-17909 GCA_965995405.1 uncultured Saccharothrix sp. | reverse complement strand
GCCCGGTCGAGCGGGTGTCGACCGGGCGCTAGCCCACCGGTCCCAGCAGCAGCGCGTCCACCTTGTCGATGCCGATCAACGCCGTCAGCACGACCAGCACGAAGCCGAACCGGTCGTGCTCGCGCACGTCGATCACGTCGTGGCCGGGCGCGCGGAACCGTTGCGCCGCACGGATCACCTCGGCCGACGCGTAGCCGGGCGTGAACCGCAGCGCGGCGGCAGGCCCGCCGATCCGGGTGACCGCGTCGCCGTCGACCAGCACGTACAGGCTCCGGCCCGCCGCGTCCAGGTGGTGGCACACGTTCTGCGGCTTCACGTCGCAGTGCGCGACCCCGAGGTCGTGCAGCTGGTCGACACCCGCCGCGAGCGCGGACAGCGCGGACAGCTGGGTGCCGCTCGGCGCGATGCCGAGTTGTTTGTGGCCCGCCCAGCCGACCGGCTTGAGCAACGGGCTCGCCACGATCACGAAGCAGTCCGGCTGCGGCTGGTCGGGCACGCCGAACCAGGCGGACAGCCGGTTCTCCGCGTTGCCGCGCACCGCCGCCGGGTCGGCCCGCGCGGTCAGCACGTCCGGCGGGGGTGTCGCCGCGACCAGGTGGATCGGCGCGACCGCCCACGCCCGTTCGCCCGGCCGGCCCGCGACCGCGTTGGCCTGGCGCACCAGGCCCGCCTGGGTCGCCAGGTGCCGCCGCAGGTAGGCGGCGTGCTGCGGGGTGGCGCAGCGGTAGATCTTGATGTGCGAGCTCTCCTTCGACGTCGGGTGGACCGCCGTGGTGTAGAGGACCTGCACGTGCACGTCGTGCACCGGGACGTCGGAACGGCCGGTGGGCAGCGGGAACCGGCGGGTGGTGGCCTTCGTGCCCGCCGCGGGTGGCTGGACCAGCAGTGCGCCGGGGCTGCCCGGGTCGGCGGACTCGGTCGGGTGCGGCGCGCCGTCCAGCACGTCCGCGCCCGCGCCGGGGCTCGGCACGGCGTCGTTCCAGCCGGCCAGCTCGTAGGCGAGGGTGCGTGATCCGGTGCCGATCCGGGCGGAGAACCGGAGTTCGCCGGACTCGGCGAGGTCGACGCCGTCCGCGTCCAGCGGGATCCCGTCGACCTCGACGGTGTAGTCGGCGCGTTCCGGTGCGCGGTGCGCGCGGACCCGGCCGTCGGTGAACGACAGGTCGACCAGGTGGCCGTGCGGCACGTCGGACAGCGACTGGGGCAGCAGCAGGCCGGTCCCGTCGTAGCCGGTCGCGGGCCGCAGCAACGGGATCCGGTCGTGGCCCGGTTCGAGCAGGAAGTGGAACTCCAGGCCGTCCGCGCCGAGCACCAGCAGCCACGCCTCGTCGGCGGGCACGTCCGGCTCGGGCTCGTACTCGTCCTCGGGCTCCGGCTCGGGTGGCCGGGCGGCGGGCACCTCGCAGGTCACGTCGCACGGGTCGGCCGCGTCCGCGACCACGTCGAACTCGACCCGGATGCGGCCGTCGCCGTCGCCGAACGTCGCCCGGATCTCCCGCACCGCCGCGCGGATGTCCGTCCACGCTTCGGCCGGCAGCCCGACCCCGGTCCGCACGAGCACCTCGGGCACCTGGTCGTCGGCCAGCGGCACCGACTCCGACAGCCGGTCCCGCACCTCGGTCAGCACCCGGCCGCGCACCGCGCGGATCCGCTGCTCCTCGTCCCGTTCGGTCATCCCCGGACCTCCACGACCTCGTCGATCACCTGCTGTGCGAGCAGCCGCGCCCGCTGCGCGCCCGCGCCCTCCGACCGGGTCTCGACGGCGACGGCGAACGTCACCGGCCCGGCGGCCGTCTCCAGCGCGCCGACGACCCAGGAGTTCTGCGTCGCGAAGCCGGTGGGCACCGTCGCCTCCCCCTCCCGGTGGATCTCGTGGGTACCTGTCTTGACGCGCAGCGAGCGTTCGCGTTCCGTCCGGAGCCGGTGCGCGGTGCCGTTTTCGTCCTGCGTCACACCGCTGAGCGCCTCGCTCAGCTCACGGGCCTGCGCTTCGGTGAGCACAGCTCGCACTTCGCCCCGGTGTTCGGTCCGGTCGCGGCCGAACGGGGCGGAGGTCACCGACACCAGGCTGGGCTGGACGACCGTGCCCCGGTTGGCGACGGCGGTCATCATCGTGGCCAGTTGGAGCGGGGTGCCCTCGACCCGGCCGCCGCCGAGCACGTTGTTGCCGAGGCTGTCCGAGCCCGGGACGTCGACGTCCACCGGGACGAACGACGCCCGACCCGTCTCCAGTCCCGCGAGCCACGCGTTGTCGCCGGCGGCCGTGGACAGATCGGCGAAACCCATGCGCACGGCCATGTCCCGCACCGCGTCCCAGCCCAGGTCCTGGTCGACCAGTTGGACGAACGCGGTGTTGCACGACACGGTGAGCGCCTGCTTCAGCGTGATGCGGCCGTCCGCGTCGGTGCCCTCGCACCGGGTCTTCGTGTAGTTCTCGATCGGCTCGCCGTTGCGTGGCCGGTAGGTGGCGGGCGACGCGATGGTGGTCTGGGCGGTGTTGCCCGGCCGGGCCAGGAACGCCGCCGCGACCACGACCTTGAACGTCGAGCCGAGGCCGTAGCGGCGGCCGAGGGCGCGGTTCTCGTCGATCGACGGAAGCTGGTCGTCCGGTGCGCCCGGCGCGTACCGGCGTTCCTCCGCGCGTTCCTCGTCGGTGCGGTCGGCGGACTGGCGCTGGAGCGTCCAGCGCCGGCAGCGGTTGTCCCAGTTCGTTGTGTCGCAACCCTTTTCGGACGCGGCGAGCTTCCCGTTCTCCACCGGGCCGTAGTCGCTGTTCCGGTCGGTGAAGTCCGCGGCCCCGGTCCGGTCGGGTGTGGGTGCGGACTTGTCGGTCCAGGCGAGCGGGCTGGGCGCGCTGGAGGCCGCGAGCACCTGTCCGGTGCGCGCGTCCAGGACGACGATGCCGCCCGCGAGCGGCCCGGAGCCCTCGGCGTCGGAGCGCAGCGCGGCGGTGAGCGACCGCTGGAGGCCGGGGTGCACGGTCAGGTCGATCACGCCCGGCTGCGGTCCGCCCGGCGTCGGCAGGACGCGCTCGCGCAGCGACGTGCCGGAACCCCGGTCGATCAGGTCGTCCAGCGCGTTGTTGAGCACGCCGCCCTTGCCGTGCAGGCGGATCAGGCCGGCGAGGTCGGACAGCGCGAGCGGGGGAGTGCCGACCGGTTCCCACTCCTGCTCGGCCCGGTCGCGGACGTAGGCGGGAGTGCCGCCGACCCGCAGTTCGATCGCAGTGCGGCGGTTGGCGACCCGGTCCGTCGAGCACCGCTCGGGGTCGACGCGCGCGGACGCGGCCGTGCAGGTCGGGCGGTCCTGCGCGTAGCCGCCGTAGGGGCGGACGGTGACGACCGCCGCGAGCCCGCCGACGAGGACGAACACCGCGATCACCGCCAGCGGCGCGACCCGGCGCACGCGCGCCAGCGGCAGCCCGGTCAGCGCCGGCCTGCGCACGGTGGCCGTGCGCGGCGCGGTCGTCGGGCGCGGCGTGAGCGGCCGGTCGGCCCGGTAGAGCAGCCACACGGCCGTCAGGACGGCGGCGACGAGGGCGAGTGTCGAGTGGCCGCCCCGGGACAGGAACGGGACGGTGATGCCGGAGTGCGGCACCAGGTTGGTCGTGGCGGCCAGCACGAACCCGAACTGGCCCAGCAACATGCCTGCGACGCCGACCGCGAACAGCCGTGCGGCCCGCCCGAAGCGCTGGCCGCCGGGCACGTCGGCCCGTTCCTCGGTGAACCGGCCGAGGTGCCGGTGGGTGCGGGCCAGTCCGGCGGCGAGGAGTGCGAGCAGCAGCGCCAGCAGCACGACCACCAGACCGCCGAGCTTGTTCCAGATCACCGCGAGGACGAAGTCGGTGTCACCGGCGGGCAGGTGGCCGAGCACGGTGTCGCCGAGCCCGCGACCCCACACGCCGCCGTCCGCGACGGCCGACATGGCCTGCGCGACCTGCGACCGCTTGGCCGCCGCGTCGTTGTCCAGGGAGTCCAGGCAGACCTCGTAGCCGCCCGGTGCCTTCGGGGTCTCGACCCCTGCGGGCGGCGGCTGGCAGGCCACGGACCAGTTGAAGGTCCACGGTTCGTGCCACGCCTCCTGGCGGGTCCGCACGTGGTCGAACTGGAACACCACCCAGGCGACCGCCGCGACGGCGAGCAGCGAAACGAGCAGCGTCCGGCCGGCCTTGAGCGTGTCGCGCCGCCGGACACCCGCGCCGACCTGGCTGCGCAACAGGAACAGCACGATCGTCGCGGCGGCGGCCAGCAGCGGGATGATCGGGCCGATGTCCTTCTTCCAGACGACGGCCGCGCCCGCCGCGCCGAGGATCAGGATGGTGTAGCCGAGGTGCTTGCTGCGGCGGAACCAGCGCGGCAGCCGGGTCAGGCCCTCGCGCAGTTCTCGGGCGGATCGCGGTAATCGCGGCGGCGCGACCTGGAACCCGATGGCGTACCGGGCGAGCACGACCGCGAGCACCCAGACGCACAGCACCTTGGCGTACTCGGCGGTGGCGACCACCTTGAAGAACGTCAGGTCGTCGTCGCCGAACGGGTCGAACTTCGGCGCGACGATCAACGCGACCACGGCACCGATGCCCGCCAGGTAGCGCCACGTCGGCGTGAACCACTTGGGCGGGTCGTGCGACACCCACCGCGCGACTCGGGCGCGTTCGAACCACAGCAGTGCGAACGCCGCGCCGAGCGGCACGACGATCGAAGACACGACCTCGACCAGGGTGCCGACGCTGAACGTCTCGGCGAACCCCGCCGTCGGGTCGGGGGAGACACCCAACCGGAGCGCCATGACGATGCCGACCTGGACCAGCGTGGCGGTGGCGAGCACGACGGTGAGCACGGGGCCGGCGACGGTGTCCTCGCCCCGCCGGCCGTGTTCGGCCTGGAGTCGGCGGACCACCACGAAACCCAGCGCGTACAGCAGGGCGGAGCACGGCACGTACCACGCGGCCGTGAGGAACGTGCCAACGCTCGCACCCGCCAGGACCAGCAGCGGCGGCAGGGCGAGTGCCGCGTGCGGTCCGCGCACCGCCTTGCGCCACCCCTGGTGCCGGACGGTGGGCGCGGCACCGTCGGCCGCCAGCGCCACCGCCGGTCGGCTGACCAGGAACCGGAAGCAGTTCACCACCGCGAGCAGCACGCCGGCGAGCAGGAGCGTCCGGCTCAACGCCGCCGGTCCGCCGAGGAACAACGCCAAGACCGCCACGACCTCGTGCCCCATCCGCGCCAGTTCCCCCTCAAGGCGTTCCGGCGCGAACGTTCCCGCCGCCATCCGGCATTTCGACTAGTCCGCTGATCGTCGTGGTGTAGGGCAGTGTTACCACGGTGATCGAATTGTTTCTCCGCAGTTGGGCGGACGGTCACCCCGGGCAGGGTGCTGCCCGACATGGCCGGTTGTGAATTGAGGATTCTTCGGAAGTGTGGTCGTGGTCTACGCGGTCACCACTCCGGTATACCCGAGGTCAACCACAGGGGTCGGCGTGCGGGACGCCCGGGAAGTGCCGGTGCCACTCGTCCTCGGTGATGCGCCGCGGGTTCGCGCAGATCCGGTCGGCGATGCGGGACACGTCGATCTCCCACTGGCGCACGGTCCGGTCGTGGCTGCCGGTGGCGATCGTGTGGCCGTCCGGGCTGAACACGACCGTGTAGACGTTGTCGGTGTGGCCGGTCAGCGGGGCCGCCGTGAGCGTGGGCCTGGCGGGCGCGCCCACGTCCCATAAGCGGGCCGTCGCGTCCACGCCCGCCGTGGCGACCATGCGGCCGTCGCGGGAGAACGCCAGGCCGTGGACGGGTGCGGTGTGGCCGGTGAGGACCGCCAGGTGCTCGGGTCGGGTCGGGTCCGCCACGTTCCACAGGCGTGCGGTCGCGTCGGTGGCGGCCGTGGCGAGGATCGTCCCGTCGGGGCTGAAGGCGACCTGGTTGACGTAGCCGGTGTGGCGGGTCAGGTCGGCGAGTCCGCGTCCTGTCGCGGCGTCCCACAGGCGCGCGCTGCCGTGCCGGCCCGCCGTGGCGAGCAGTCGGCCCGGGCCGAACGCGACCGCGAACACGTCGTGGCCCTCGGCGAGGGTGGCCAGCGGCGCGCGGGTCGCCACGTTCCAGAGCCGCACCGTGTCGTCCAGGCTGCCGGTGGCGAGCGTGGTGCCGTCCCGGCTGAACGCGACCGCGTGCACGGCATCGGAGTGGCCGGTGAGCGTGGCGACGGGGCTGCCGGTGGCCACGTCCCAGAGGCGGACGGTGCGGTCCGCGCTCGCCGTGGCCAGGAGATCGCCGTCGGGACTGAACGCGACCGCCCGCACGTCGTGGGAGTGCCCGGTCAACTGCCTCGGGGCCGCACCGGGCGCGCTGGGGTCGAGCAGGCGCACCACCGGGTCCTGGCTCCCCACGGCGAGGAGCGCGCCGTCCGGGCTGAAGGCGACCGCGCGCACCGCGTTGGCGCTGTCGTGGCTGGAGAGCCGGGTCGGGTCGGGGCTCACCAGGGTGCTGATCAGACTGCCCCGGGTCTCCGCGATCGGGGCCGTGCGGAACGCGGCCAGGCTCAGTTGCGCGGACAGTTCCGGGTCGTCGGCGCGGCGGGCGAGTGCCTCGTAGGCGGTGACCTGGGCCGTCGCCTCGTGGTCGCGGCGGGTTGCCTCGGAGCGGGAGTGCAGGGCCAGCGCGGTGGCCGCCACGCCGACGGCCGCCACCGCCGCCAGCAGGACGCGGCGTCGGGTGGTGGCGCGGTGGTGCAGGCGCTCGTGGTCGAGGGAGGCGGTGAGGAACGCGCGGGTGGTCGGGGTGAGGTCCGGGTCGGCTGGGCCGATCCACTGGCGGACGGCCGCCAGGCGCGGGCCCCGGTAGAGCGCCGAGTGGTGCCTCGCCTCGTCGTCCCACTCGGTCGCGGCCTCGGTGAGGCGCTGCTTCACCAGCAGCCGGGTGCGGTCGGCGTCGATCCACGCCCGCAGGCGCGACCAGGCGCGCAGCAGGATCTCGTGCGCGATCTCGGCGGTGCCTTCGTCCAGGGTGACCAGGCGGGCGTTGGCCAGGTCGTGCAGCACGGCCTCGGCCGCCGCGGCGTCGTCGCAGCCCGCGACCAGGTCGGCGCGGTCGCAGCGGCGGCGGGTGTCGGGCGTGCCGTCGCCCAGGTGGATCATGCGCAGCAGGAGGGCGCGGGCCGTCGGTTGGCCCACGTCGTCCAGCCGCTGGTAGACGCGCTCGGCGGCGGCGGTCACGGTGCCCCGGATGCCACCGGCGCGGCGGTAGCCGGCGATCGTGAGGGTGGTGCCCTCGCGGTGCCGCCAGGTGGCGGCGAGCGCGTGCGCGAGGAGGGGCAGCGCGCCCGGTTCGTAGCGGTGGCCGCCGTTGCCGTCCGCCGCGCCCAGCTCCGCCGCCATCACCTCGGCCAGGCCCGGCTCGGTGCCGAGACCGACTGCGTGGGCCGGTTTCTCGATGGCGTCGCGCAGTTCCGGCGTGGTCATCGCGCCCAGCGGGAGGTGTCCCCGACGCAGCGCCGTCACCAGGTCGGGGTGGGCGGTGCACCGGCCGTAGAAGTCGGCGCGCAGACCGGCCACCACGATCAGCGGCGGACCGGCGCACAGCCCGGCGATGAACTCCTCCCGCTCGGCTTCGTCGTGGCAGAGGGTGAACAGCTCCTCGAACTGGTCCACCACCAGGAGCGTGGTGGCGTCCCTCGGCACGGCCGCGAGCACGGCCGCCGGGTGCGCGGTCGGCGTGATCAGCGCGTGCCGCCAGGTGAGGGAACCGGGGAACCGGCCCTGCCGCGCGGCCGGCACGAGGCCCGCGCGGAGCAGTGACGACTTGCCCGCGCCGGACGGGCCGACCACGAACAGGGGGAACCGGTCGTCGAGGCGTTCGGCCAGCCGGTCGGCGAGGTCGGCGGTGGCGTCCGCCCGGCCGAAGAACCAGTCCGCCTGGGACGTGCTGAACGCCGCCAGGCCCGGGTACGGGCTCACGTCCTGCGGCGGCCGGGGTGGCGGGGTGCGCGGGTAGCCGCGGTCCACCAGGGCGTCCCGGGCGGCGAGCCACCTGGCGGGCGTGCCGCCGCAGGCCGTGGCGAAGCGGTCCACGAAGTCCGCCGTGGGGATCTTGTCGGCGTTGAGGGCGCGGTTGGCGGTGGACACCGGCATGGTGCCGCCCTGCGCGCGGGCGCCGGCTTCGAGTTGCTGGAGCGAGCCGTACCCGGCCCAGCGCATGAGCTCGCCGAGCAGGCGGCGGAAGTCCGCCGGACAGGTGGCGGTGTGCGGGTCGGGCTCGGTCTCCGTGGTCCGCACCGGTCGTCCTCCCTGTCCGGCATCGCGCTCGACGGTAGGGGAAACGGCAGCACGAGGGGATGCCGTATACGGGAATCCACCGGTTCGTGTCCGGGGTGGACATCGTGGTCGCGGCGAGGCCACCGGGCCTCGCGATCACGAGACGGAGGAAGTGACATGAACGTGGCGCTGCGTACGTTGCCGGCGGTCGTGCTGGCGCTGGGCGGGGTCGTGCTGGGAACGGGATCGGCGTCCGGGGCGGCCGAGGCCGGTCCGCACGGGACGGTGGCCAACAAGATGTCCGGGTCGGTGAAGATCACGCGGTCGTGGTGCGCGTCCAAGCACGGCCCGTGTTCGGACAAGGACGTGGTCGTGCTCAAGGGCGGTCAGACCAGCAAGGGCGACATCGACGGCTACTTCGTGCCCGGCGGGACCCGCTACTACGTCGAGTACGACAAGCTGATCGGCAAGGACAAGCGGTGCGTCGGGTCCGGGTGGCACAAGATCGACGACACGATCGTCGCCCGCATCCTGCGAACCTGCTGACCGCGCGCCCCGGCCGGGTGGTTCCGCCCGGCCGGGGCCGTGTCGGGGTATCCGGTTCGGTGCCCTTTCGGTCGGTCGACCGAGCACATCGGGAATGCGTTCGGGATCGCCGCGGAACTCGGGGAGTAGTCCGCGCGGTCCGCGCACCGGCCGGTGTCGAGGGGAAACCGGCCGGTCGCGGTTTTCGGTGTGGTGTTCAGCCGAGCAGCGCGGCTCCCGGTGCGTCGGGATCGGCCGTGCTGAACATCTCCTGGACCGCGGCGCGGAACTCGGCGTAGTCGATCACACCGTCGCCGTTCTGGTCGATCCGGTCGAATGCCGGGCCGGCGATGTCGGCGCCGACACCGCCCGAGGCATACAGGGCGATGTACTCGTTCCGGTCGACCTGTCCGTCGCCGTCCCGGTCGAGTGCCTTGTACAAGGTCTCGGCGACCGGGGCGAAGGACTGCTCCAGGTAGTCCGGGTTGCGGTCCAAGCCCTGTTCGATGGCCTGGACGAACTCCTCCCTGGTCACCCGTCCGTCGCCGTCGGAGTCCGCGTCCTGTTCGATCTGCGCCCACCAGTCCCGGTAGGCGGCCACGATGTCCTGCCTGGAGTCCTCCGCCGCCCCCGGGACGAGTCGGGTGGCCACCTGCCCGGCCAATGCGTCGAAGTCGGCGGCGGTGATCACGCCGTCCCCGGTCACGTCGAGCACGTCGAAGATCTTGCCGAGGTTTGCGTCCTGAATGCCGGAACCACGGGTCACAGGTGCCTCCTGGTCGGATATCGCTCTCCTGGAGTAAACCGTCTTCCTTGATCGGCGGGCCAGGGTGATTTCGGCGGTGCACGCATTCGGCGGATTACCGGCTGGAAAGGCGGTATCCGATCGTACGGACGGTGATGCGGTCACCGGGTCGGAGCAATCCGATACCCCGTTGGGGCGGTCTGGCGAAGTGTCGTCGGTCGGTGGAAGAGTTCGCCCGGCCGGTTGAATGCAATTCGGTCGAAGTGAGTTTTGTTCGGCTATCCGTGCGCTAGAGTCGCGAATTCGGGCGTCCGGCGGAGGCGGGGCTCCGCCCCGCTGTGCGCGGTCGTCACGACAGCAGGGGAGCACGAGGTTGAAGGCCGCAGTCAAGCGTCACCGCTACCTGGTCCTCCCGGATCCTGCCCGGTTCCCGAAGAGCCGGAAGGACTGGGTCCGGCTCGGCGTGGTGCTGTCCGCGGTGGTGGTGCTCGTGGCCGGGCTGATCGTGATCCCCCGCGTCTGGCCGCACGTGGTGTGCCGGGACGGCCGGCCCGGCGGGGACGTCTGGCAGTCCGGCGGGGAGTGCGTGGGCCTCGCCGACGGGCCGTACGCGTTCGGCTTGGTCGACTTCGAACCGGTCATGCGGACCATCCACGCCCAGAACGCGGCGGCGGCCGAGCGCTGCGACCCGAACGGCACTACGGTCACCGTCGGCGTGCTGCTGACCATGACCGACCCCTTCGCGGGCGCGCGCGCCGTGCACGAGCTGGAAGGCATGGCCGCCGGGCAGGCACGGGCCAACGGCACCGGCTGTCTGCACCCGATGCGGCTGCTGGTCGGGAACACCGGCGCGTACCGCGACACGCGCACGCCCGTCGAAGTGGCGCAGCGGATGGCCGAACGGTCGGAAGTGGTCGCGGTGGCCGGGATCGGACTCAGCCACCAGTTGACCGCCGAGGTGGCGGACGTGCTCGCGGAGGCGAAGCTGCCGATGGTGGCGGACCTGATCACCGCAGAGGGGTTCGACCAGAACGGGTCGCGGGAGGACCAACCCGACTTCAGCCGGTGTGACCGGGACATCACGTACACCGGGGGCATCGGCAAGGGCTTCTACTACCGGGTGGCCTTCCGCGCCGCGGTGCAGATCGCGCGGCTGCGTGAGGTGGTGGCCGCGCGGCCCGGGTTCATCATGGTGCCGACCGGCGGCTCCGACCCGTACACGTGTACGGCGCTGCCGTTGATGCAGCGGGCGTTCGGCGGGAACGTGACCGAGGTGAAGTTCGACCCCGACCAGCCGAGCACCGTGCCGCAGACCGCGAACCGGGTGTGCGGCGCGACCGGCGACCTGACCGTGGGGTCCGTCGCCAGGGGCCGGGACCTGGCGCGCTTCCTGTACAGCCTGGACGAGGCGTTCAAGGCCGGGCAGTGCGCCGCCGGGACGATCACGGTGGTCAGCACGTCCGACGGCAACCGGCTGCGGGTCGCCGAGTCGGCACCCGTGGCGGAGGACTACCGGGTCAAGGCGCTGACGTCGGCGGCCTTCCGCAGCGGTCGGATCAAGCTGGTGCTGCCGCTGGTGAGCGGTACGGACCAGGTGTCGCCGGAGGCACCCGGTTTCGCGGAGTTCGAGCGGCAGTTCGCGGCAGTCGGGTTCGACCTGGCCCACGGCGACGCCGGCTGGGCGGTGAACGCCTACGACGCGCTGACCACGGTGTCCACCGCGCTGCGCACCCTGTCCACCGGCGATGCGCAGCGCGGCGAGGTGAACTCGGCGATCAGCGGGTTCTCGTCGCCGACCACGACGGTGGCCGGCGCGGGCGGTCCGATCAGCTTCGACAACGCGGGCAACCGCAACGGCTCCGGCCCGCCGGTCGTGCGGGTGTGCCCGCCGGCGGGGGAGAAGCCGGCCCGGGTCCGCAGCGTGCGACTGGAACCCGGGACGCCGATGGCGGACTGCCCGTCCTGAACCGCGTCCGGCCGCCGGCGTTCCGGAGCCACGCGAACCGACGCGCTACGGCACGAGAGCGATGCCGCCGGGGTTGGGCACGGCGACGTTCGCGACGACGGTGCCGGACGCCGGCACGACGACCGACACCTCGTCGCTGTGCCGGTTGCTGACGTAGAGCCGGGTCCCGTCCGCGGACACCGCGATGCTCTCCGGGCTCAACCCGACCCGCACCCGCGACACGACCCGGTGGTCCGCCGGGTCCACACCGACCACGCTGCCCGCGTAGTAGTGCGTCACGTAGACCCGGTCACCCGCCGCGGCAATCCCGAAAGGCCCCTCCTCCACCGGAAAAGTCGCGACGACCGCGTGCGAACCCGTGTCGATCACGGACACCGTGTTGTCCTCGTCGCCCGTGTTCGTGACGTAGACCCGCTCGCCGCTGACGGCCACGCCGTTGGGACGGCGGCCGACACCGATCGTGGCCACCACCGAGTGCGTGCTCGTGTCGATCACCGAGATGTCGTCGCTCTCGAAGTTGGTCACGTAGACCCGACCACCGCACGGAGAGACCGCCGGACAGGCGGCGTTGGTCCCGACGCCGACCGTGGCGATCACCGTCTCGTCCCGCAGGTCGAGCACGGACACGTCATGGCTCCCGTAGTTGGTGACGTAGGCGCGCGACCCGTCCGGTGTGATGGCCACGCCGCCCGGGTTCGCACCGACCCGGATCGAGCGGACGACGGTGTCGGTGCCCGTGTCGACGACCGACACCGTGTGATCGCCGAAATTGGTGACGTAGGCGCGCGAACCGTCCGGCGAGACCGCGATCGCGAACGGTTTCACGCCGACCGCGATCCGGCCGAGGACGGCGGGCGCGGCACCGTCGACGACCGACACCATCCCGGTGTCGATCTCGGCCACGTAGACCCGGTTCACCGCCGCACCCCCGTCGGGACGGGCAGCAGTTGGCCCACGGCCAGCTCGCGGTAGAGCTCGTCCGAGTCCGCCAGCTGCCGGTGGGTGCCCACGGCCCGCACCCGTCCGGCGTCGAGCACGACGACCCGGTCCGCGTTGACCACTGTGGACAGTCGGTGCGCGATCACGATCACCGTCGTGGTCGTGGCCACGTCCTCGACCGCCTCCCGCAGCGCGAGCTCGCTCGACGTGTCGAGCTGCGAGGTGATCTCGTCCAGCAGCAGCAGCCGGGGCTTGCGCAGCAACGCCCTGGCGATCGCCACCCGCTGCCGCTGCCCGCCGGACAGCGTGGTGCCGCGATGGCCGACGACGGTGTCGAGCCCGTCTGGGAGCTGGTCGAGCAGCGTGGCCAGCCGGGCCCGCACCAGCACCGCGTGGATCTCGTCGTCGGTCGCCGCCGGCACCGCGTAGCGCAGGTTGTCCCGCAACGTCCCGGCCAGTACCGGCGCGTCCTGCTCGACGTAGCCGATGGCGGCCCGCAGTTCGGACAGCGGCCAGTGCCGGACATCGCGCCCGGCCACCGCCACGACTCCCCGCTCGGCCTCGTAGAACCGTTCCAGCAGCGCGAAAAGCGTGCTCTTGCCCGCGCCCGACGGGCCGACCACCGCCGTCATCCCGGTGGCCGGCACGCTGAACGTCACGTCGTGCAGGACCGGTGGCAGGTCCGGCGCGTAGCCGAACGACACCCCGGTGAAGGCGACCGACACCGGGTCCGGCCGGGCCGACGGGATGGAATCGGGGGCGGACGGCTCGCGGGGCAGGCGCTCGACCTCGGCCAGCCGGCGGACGGCGGCGAGCCCGGCCTGCCACTGCGCCACCGCCGACACGACCTGGCCGACCGGTCCCGACAGGTACATCAGGCAGACCAGGAACATGATCAGGGACGACAGCGTCAGCCCGCCCGAGGCGACCCGGCTCGCACCCAGCCCGAGCACCACGATGAACGTCGCCTGCGTGGACAGCGTGCCGGAGACCCCGACGGTCGCCTGGAGCCGGACCGCCCGGAGTCCGTGTCGCCAGGCCGAACGGGAAGCGTCGACGGCCCGGTCGAGTTCACGGCGCTCGGCACCGCTGGCCTTCACCGTCCGGAACGCGCCCAGCGCGCGCTCCGCGACGGCCCCCAGCTGCCCGATGGCGGCCTGGGCCCGCTGGTTGGCGTCCGCGATGCGGGGCATGACCAGCGCCATCATCAGGAACGAGCCGGCCAGCACCCCGCCGGCCGCCGCCAGCAGCACGAGGTCGGTCACCGCCAGCAGCGTGATCGCCCCGGCCATCATCACCACTCCGACGACCCCGTTCACCAACGCGTTCGCCACGACCGACCGCAGCACGGCGATGTCGGCCGTCAGCCGTGACATCAGGTCACCCGGCTGGAGCCGGTCCACGGAACTCACCCGCAGGGCCAGGATCCGGCCGCTCAACCGGTCCCGCGCCGAGCGGACCACGTGCTCGCCGGTCCGCTCCAGCAGGTACCGGCCGGCCGCGGTGATCACCGCGCCGACGACGACCAGCCCGACCAGCAGGAGCACCGGTCCGAGCACGGACTGGTGCCCGACCAGCGAGTCGACCACGACCTTCGCCGCGAGCGGTTGGACGAGGCCGGTCGCGCCGCCGAGCAGGCCGAGCACGCCGCCCGCCACCACCGTCCACCGATGGGGACGGACGTAGGCGGGCAGCTGCCGCCACACGCGGTCGTCGGTCACTTCGGCTCCTTCCTCGGGGTCACCACGTGACGGGCAACCGGGCCACGCCCTGCAACGACAGGGCGGGCTTGACCGGGATCTCCGCTTCCGGCACAGCCGGCCGCAGCGTGGGCAGCCGGGTCAGCAGGCCGGTCAGCGCGATCTCCAGCTCGGTCCGGGCCAGCGCGTGGCCGAGGCACTGGTGGACGCCGTGGCCGAAGGTCAGGTGCCGGGCCGGGCGGCGGACGTCGAGCCGGTCGGGCTCGGGGAAGCTCCGGCCGTCCCGGTTGGCGGCGGCGAGCAGCAGGACGACCCCGTCGCCCGCGGCGATGGTCCGGCCGTCGATCTCGATGTCGCCGGTCGCCACGCGGCAGATGGTGTCCGCGACCGCCAGGTAGCGCAGCAGTTCGTCCACCGCGCCGGCGACCGACGTCGGGTCCGCGCGCAGCAGCGCCAGCTGGTCGGGGTGGGCGAGCAGCGTGAGGACGGCGAGCGAGAGCGTGTTCGCCGTGGTCTCGTGGCCGGCGATGATCAGCATGAAACACATGTCCAGGGCCTGCCGCTCGGTCAGCTCCCCGTCCGCCACGCACCGGGCGAGCCCGCTGAGCAGGTCGTCCTCCGGAGCGGTCCGCCGGTCCCGCAGCAACCGCTCGATCCGGCCGTGCAGCACCGCGAACCCGTCGCCGATCACGTCGACCCCCAGCGTCGGCCACCGCATCTGCTCCAGGAACAACGGCCGGTCCGGCTCCGGAACGCCCAGGACCTCGCACAGGGTCAGCGCGGGCAGCGGCACCGCGAGCGCCGACATCAGATCGGCGGGCGGCCCGGCGTCCGCCATCGCGGTGAGCAGGGTGTCCACACAGGACTCGATGTGCGGTCGCAGCTCCCGGACCCGGCGGACGGTGAAGTACCGGAGGACCATCCGCCGGTGCCGCGCGTGCTGCGGGTCGTCCATCTCCACGAAGGTCAGCGACGCCCGCCGCAGCTCGGTGTCGGGCCGGGTCCCGCCCGGCGGCAGCGCGAGTTCGGGGTGGCGGGGGTTCAGCACGTCGGAGGACATGCGCGGGTCGGCGAGCAGTGTCCGGGCCTGCTCGTAGCCGGTCACCACCCACACCGGCGTCCCGTCGCGGAGCCTGGCCCTGGTCAGCGGGCCGTCGGCACGCAGGCCCGCGTAGCCCGCGGGCACCTGGTAGGGGCAGGTGCGCGGCATCGGCAGCTCCGGCAGCCCGGTGGTGTCGGGTGCGCTCATGACGCGGGTGGGACCTGGAGCAGGGGCACGTGGTAGCCGGGCGGACTGGCCTCGTCCACCTCACGCCCTTCGGCGACCACCCAGGCGTGCGCGCCGAACGGGGGCAGTACCCGTGCCCCGACGCACCAGGTCGGCCAGCTCCCGTGCAGCCGGCACAGCAGCGCGGTGGCGATCGAGCGGGGGAGACAGCCCTTCGACCCGGCGCACGCCAGGCTCGTGTTGGTGACCACGGCCCGGGCGTAGCTCGCCTCGTCGTAGGCGGCGGGCCGCGCACCCCGGCTGAGCAGCCCCAGCGTGGCGGCGATCCGTTTCGGCGACCGCCGGGCGAGCACCTTGGCCGCACCCACCGCCAGCCGGGCGGCGACCCGGTCGCGCCGGCGGAACGCGGCCGGGGTCATCGCCATCGTCGGGTCGTAGCTCATGCCGGCTCACCCCGCACCAGGATGCCCGCGCTCAGCAGGTGGGCCACGATCTCGCCCACGTCCTGCTCGGCGACCGCGCGCTCCACGTCGAACTCGCTGGTGAGCCGGTCGACCGCGCGGCTGAGGTCGGCCGACTCCAGCGCCGAGCGCAGCACGATCGCGCCGGTCGGGTTGAGGTTCCAGTACTCGCCGCGCTTCTGGTGCAGCAGCGCGATGCCGTACTCCGTGTCCACGGTCGAGATGTCAGCTGCCAAGGTGTACACCGGTGGCCTCCTTGAGGGTGCGTAGCCAGACCTCGCAGCACAGGGTCGGTTCGATCCGGCGGTGTTCCACCACCACGTCGATCGGCCCCCGGCAGACGGATCGGAACCGGTCCGGGTCGATCAGCCCGAGCCGGGCGAGCCTGCTGTCCTCGGCGAGGCCGAGGAGTTGGTCGCGGTGTGCCCTGCTGCCCATGACGGCGCTCGCCGCCGTCTCGGACTTCGTGGTGCGCCGCAGGGTGGTCTCCGGGACGATGCCCCGCATGGCGTCGACCAGCACGGGCTTGTACCGGGACGGGTCGTAGCGGTCGGCGATGCGGGTGGACAGCACGGCGTCCAGCACCCGGTCGTCGAAGAACGGCGCGGACAGGGTGATGCCCCGTTCGGCGGCGAGCAGCTGGAAGCCGCGCGTCGCCTGGCTGCCCGTGTGGATCATCGCGAGGTTGTGGTGCATACCGCGCTCGGCGGCGAGCGCGGACCGGATGTCGGCCGCCCGGCGGATCTCGCCCGCGGCCATCCGCAGCGCGTCCGGCGTGGCCCACTCGGGCAGCGTCGGCCGCATGTCCCAGCCGACCAGGGGCTCCTTGGTACCGGACCCGCTCCGGTCGAGACCGTCGGCGATCGCGTGCAGCCAGGCCGGGTAGGTCCGGCCCAGCCACAGCTGCCGGAGCACCCGGCGCAGCGGCCAGCGGTTCCGCGCCGCCGCCGCGCGCAGGTGGTGCAGTCCCCGTGCGGGTGACTGGCGGACCAGGGAGTGCAGCCAGGTCGGCATGGGCGTGCCCAGCTCGTCGCCGCCCAGCCCCGCGAAGTGCAGGCGGGGTTCGTGCGCCTCACCCCGGTCGATGATGTGCCGCATCCGGCTCCGGTTGTGCAGCGACAGGAACGGGTCGTCGTACACCTCCGGCGCGGCGAGGACGTCCTGGTACACCAACGGGCACTCGTCGGCGGAGATGATCTCGTGCCGGAGGCGGTACCCGTCGGCGCGCAGCGCGGCGACCGTGCGCTCGGCCCAGCGGACGTCGTCGTCCATCGCGTCCGGTTGGGCGGCGGTGATCGCCAGGACGTCGGCGTCGTTGCGGACGGCGAGCGAGCACAGCGACGACGAGTCGAGCCCGCTCAGGTGGGAGACGACCCGGCTGCCGCCCGGCGCGCGGAACGCCACCGCGTCCGTGAGCGCCGAGCGCAGCGCGGCCACGCTCTCGGCCCGGGACAGCCCGTCCTCCGGCGGCCACCACCAGCGGCGCCCGGTCGTGCCGCCCTGCCGGTCGAGCACCACGCAGTGCCCCGGGCGGACGGCGTGCACGTCGAGCCAGAGCGAAGACCAGCCCAACGGCCAGGGCGGCACGGGGAACAGCAGCCGGGCCGCGAGCCGGGCGGGGTCCGGTTCGGCGCCCGTGAGCGCGGCGAGCACGGTCGCCCGGTCGCTCACCACCGCCACGCCGTCCACCACGGCGTGGAACACCCGGCGCAGCCCCGACGCCGTGCCCTGCGCCCGGACCACCCCGTCCACCGACGCCACGAGGCACGTGCTGCCGTCGATCTTCGGGTGGAGGGCGTCGAGATCCGCCGCGGTCCGCACCCGTCGGGCGTGCCCGGCCAGGGTCGTGGCGGTCACGGCGTGTTCGCCGCAGACCGCGACCGCGGTGTCCGCCGCGCGGCCGGACACGAGTTGGCCGGGCAGCCATTCCCCGATCAGCCACGGCCGACCGGAGGCGGGCCCGATCTCCGCGGCACCGGCGAAGATCCGGCGCAGGGTGCGGGCCACCCCGCTGCCCTCCGCCGTGTCGGGGAGGGCGACGAACCAGGGCATCGGAGTGCGGAACAAGGGGAGCCTCCCTGCTGGGACGGAAGAACGCGGTGG
>CBHFOL010000151.1:0-17923 GCA_965995405.1 uncultured Saccharothrix sp. | reverse complement strand
CGCACGCCACCAGCAGGTCCGGGTTGTCGAACGCCGCCCCGAACGCGTGCGCCAGCGAATAGCCCAGCTCGCCGCCCTCGTGGATGGAGCCGGGCACCTCGGGCGCGACGTGGCTCGGCACGCCGCCGGGGAACGAGAACTGCCGGAACAGCCGCCGCATCCCGTACTCGTCGCGCGGCACCTCCGGGTAGTTCTCGCTGTAGCTGCCCTCCAGCCACGTGTTCGCCAGCAGCGCCGGGCCGCCGTGCCCGGGACCGGTCACGAACAGCACGTTCAGGTCGCGCGCCTTGATCACCCGGTTGAGGTGCGCGTACAGGAAGTTCAGTCCGGGCGTGGTGCCCCAGTGGCCGAGCAGCCGGGGCTTGATGTGCGCCGGCGTCAGCGGCTCGGTCAGCAGCGGGTTGTCCAGCAGGTAGATCTGGCCGGCGGACAGGTAGTTCGCGGCCCGCCAGTACGCGTCGACCAAGGACAGATCGGACATCGGGTTTCCCTCCCCTCCGCTGCCGGTCAGTCGGTCGCGGGCGGGCGGACCACGGCGACCGGGCCGGTGGCGTGCTGCACGAGGGTCTGGCTGGTCGAGCCGAACAGCATCCCCTTGAAGCCGCCACGCCCCCGGCTGCCCACGACCAGCAGCTGCGCGTCCGCGCCGAGCTTCAGCAGCGCGCGGGCCGGGCGGTCCTGGACCACCAGCCGTTCCACCTTGACGTCCGGGTACTTCTCCTGCCACCCGGCCAGCCGTTCGGCCAGCAGCACGCGCTGGTCCTCCTCGATCGCGGACCAGTCCACGCCGAGCGCGCCGCCGAGCGCCGCGTCCAACCCGAAGTCGTTGCCCGCGAGCACGGCGACCAGCGGCGCGTTGCGCATCGAGGCCGCCTCGAACGCGAACGCCACGGCCTGCTCGCTGGCCGGCGACCCGTCCACACCGACCACCACCGGCCCGTTCTCCGGGAACGACTCGCGCACCACCACGACCGGGCACTCGCCGTGCGCCGCGACGGCCACCGCGACCGACCCGACCAGCAGCCCGGTGAACCCGCCGAGCCCGCGCGAGCCGAGCACGACCGTCCGGGCACGCTTGGACTCCCACACCATCGCGCCCGCCGCGCCCGAGTGCACCACCGCCGTCGAGACGTCCAGGTCCGCGACGGCCCTCGCGGCGGCCTCCGCCTCGGCCAGCCACTCCCGGCCCTGCTGCTCCAGCGCCTCGCGCACCTCGTGCCCGGTGACGATGATCTCCGGGTAGCCGCCACCCGGCACCAGGTACGAGTGCACCAGCTTGAGCGGCAGGTGGTGCCGCGCGGCCTCTTCCGCCGCCCACTTCACCGCCGAGAGCGCCGACGCCGAACCGTCCACACCGACCACGATCGGAAGAGTCATGAACCCAATCCTTTCCGAAGACCGGGCGTCGCGCCCGTCGACCACTCCGACGCTAGGCGGGGGTGCGGTCGCGTGAAGCAGGCATAGGTCCCGGCCGATCCGGGACCTTCGACCGCACCGGAAAGCTCACCCGTATGGCCTAATAGAAGGTGGACGACGGCCTACCGGGTGATCGACGGGAGGAGTGGCGATGCAGTGGTACTTCGGCTCCGATCCGGGCGCGGTGCTCCGCCTCGCCGTGTCGGCATTGCTGCTGGTCAGCGCGGCGGCTACGGTGGCGGTGGTGGCGTTGCGCCGGCCCCGTGCCGGGCGCGTGCGGCGGCGGTCGTCCGGCGGGTAGGGACTTTCGCCCCTGTCCGGTGGCGTGGCCGACCGGAGAAGGTCAGGATCGTGGTCACGACCGTGACCGAGGGTGAGTGCGAGGGTGTTCGAGTGACCGCGAAAGTGTTCCTGGTGGACGACCACGAGGTGGTCCGGGTCGGTGTCAGGGAACTGTTGAACAGCGCCGACGACCTGGACGTCGTGGGCGAGGCCGGATCGGTGGCCGAGGCGCTGGCGCTGGTGCCGGTGAGCGGCGCGGACGTGGCCGTGCTGGACGTGCGGCTGCCCGACGGCAACGGCATCGAACTGTGCCGGGAGCTGCGGTCGCGGCTGCCCGAGCTCAGGTGCCTGATGCTGACCTCGTTCACCGACGACGAGGCCCTGTTCGACGCCATCATGGCCGGGGCGTCCGGGTTCGTCCTCAAGCGGATCCTGGGCACCGACCTGGTGTCCGCCGTGCGCACGGTGGCGTCCGGGGAGTCGCTGCTGGACGCCCGTTCCACGTCCGCCCTGCTGAACCGGATCCGCCGGGAACGCGAGGAGGGCGACCCGGTGCGGATGCTCACCGAGCAGGAACGGGTGGTGCTGGAACACATCGGCGAAGGTCTGACCAACAAGCAGATCGCCGATGCGATGTTCCTGGCCGAGAAGACCGTGAAGAACTACGTCTCGCACCTGCTGGCCAAGCTGGGCCTGGAACGCCGCACCCAGGCGGCGGTCCTGGCCACCCGCCTCCGCAAACCCGCGCCGTTCCGCGAGGACGGCTAGCCGGAAATCGGGACCTGCCACGTCAGCCGGGTGCCGCCGCTGTCCGTCCGCACGCTCAACGTCCCGCCCGACTCCACCGCCGCACCGACCGGCTCGACGGCCACCTGCACGATCCGTTGCAGCGTGGAGTCCAATTCCAGGCCCGCGCCGACGGCCAGGACGGCGTCCGGCGGGCGCTGCATCTTGTCGCGCGTCGAACCGATCTCGGTCAGGCGCTCACGCATCTCGTCCACCAGCTCGCCCAGCCGCAGGCCGCTGAGCGGACGGCGCGGCAGGTCATCGGCAGCGGTCACGGACCGTAGCGCTCCACGGCCGGGACCGGCCGCCAGGTCCTATCCGTTCGCGGGGTCGGGTGGTGTCCGGGCACGGACAGTCCCGACCCATCAGGGACCTTCGGCCGTGTGGCGACCGGCGGCCGGCTCGGACAGTGGGTGGTAGCGGATCGAATTCGGGCAGGTGGACGATGGGCGAGGTGACCGGGACACTCGGGCTGGGCGCGCGGGAGGTGGCCGACGTGCTCGCCGTCGCGGGGCGTGCCCCGTCGGTGCACAACACCCAGCCGTGGCGGTTCCGGCTGGCGCCGGGCCGGGTCGAGCTGCACGCGGACCCGACACGGCGGCTGCCCGCGACCGACCCGGACGACCGCGAACTGCGGCTGGCGTGCGGCGCGGCGCTGTTCAACCTGCGGCTGGCGTTGCAGGCACGCGGCATCCGGCCGCTGGTGTCGCTGGTGTCGGGACCGGCGCTGGCCGAAGTACGGGTGGGCGGGCGGTTCCCGGTCGACGAGGAGACCCGGCAGCTGCTGACGGCCGTGCCGGCCCGTCGGTCCAACCGCAAGCCGTTCCACGCGGAGCCGGTGCCGGTGGCGCACCGGCAGGCGCTGGTCCGGGCCGCCGAACGGGAACGGTCCTGGCTGCACGTGGTGACCGACCGGGCGGAACGGTTCCACCTCCGGCAGCTGGTCGCCAAGGCGCACCGGGTGCAGCTCGCCGACGACGGCGTGCGGCGGGAACTGGCGGCGTGGACCGGCGGTCAGGGCCCGGACGGGGTGCCGGTCGAGTCGGCGGGCGTGCGACCCGCGCCGCAGGACGAGTGGGCGTTGCGGGATTTCCAGGCCGACGAGCGCCCACCCGGCAAGGACTACGAGCCGGACCCGCTGATGGTGGTGCTGTGCTCGTTCTACGACGGTCCGCACGCCGAGGTCCAGGCCGGGCAGGCGTTGCAGCGCGTGCTCCTGACGGCGACCACGCTCGGGCTGTCGGCGTCGTTCATGTCCCAGCCGATCGAGGTGCGCCCGGTGCGCGACGAGTTGCGGCGTGCGCTCGGCGGGACGGTGGTGCCGCAGGCGGTGCTGCGGATCGGATTCGGGTCGCCCGTCCCGGCCACGCCACGCCGCGCGGTGGAGGACCTGTTGCTGGAACCCGCCGGCTACGCTGGGTAGATGTCACGGACGCGGCTGTACCGGCACGGGGTGCTCGAAGCCGAGGGATTCCCCCTCGGTGAGGTGTCGGAACGCCTGCGCGGCGACGACGTGACCATGTGGATCGACCTGTGCGGCCCGTCGCAGGACGAGCTGGCGGCGCTCGCCGAGGAGTTGGGGCTGCACGAACTGGCCGTCGAGGACGCGTTGCACACGCACGAACGGCCCAAGCTCCACCAGTACGACACGCACTGCTTCCTCTCCGCGTACGCGGTGCGGCTGGACCCCCGGACCGGGGACCTGACGATCGCCGAGCTGTCGGCGTTCCTGACCCGGCACGTGCTCGTGACGGTGCGCGATGACGACCGGTTCGACATGGACGTCGTGGTGCGGCGGTGGGACGAGTCGCCGGAGCTGCTCAAGACCGGCGTCGGTTTCCTGGCGCACGGGCTGCTGGACGCCGTCGTCGACAGCCATTTCGAGGCCGTGCAGGCGTTGGACGAGCAGATCGAGGGCCTGGAGGAGCTGGTGTTCGCGGACCGGCCGAGCGCCCGCGACCCCCGGGCCACCCAGCGGCGGGCGTTGGCGCTGCGGAAGTCGCTGGTCACGCTGCGGCGGGTGGTGCTGCCGATGCGGGAGGTCGTCAACGCGCTGATGCGGCACGACCTGGATCCGGTGCTGCTGCCGTACTACCAGGACGTCTACGACCACGTGCTGCGGGCGACGGAGTGGACGGAGTCGCTGCGGGAGATGGTGGCGACCATCCGGGAGGCCCAGCTCTCCATCCAGGGCAACCGGCTGAACCTGATCATGAAGAAGGTCACCGGGTGGGCGGCGATCGTCGCCGTGCCGACCGCCATCACCGGGTTCTACGGCCAGAACGTGCCGTTCCCCGGGTCCGAGGAACCGTGGGGGTTCTACGTCTCCAGTGGGGTGATCGTCGTGCTGTCCGGTGGCCTCTACGCCCTGTTCAAGCGACGCGACTGGCTCTGATCAGAGGTCCAGCCGCAGCACGATCTCGCCGTCGTCCACCTCCCCGGTCGGCACGAACCCGAACCCCCGGTAGAACGGCCACGGCTCGCCGTACCCTGGCTGGTAGCTCGTCAGCAGCTCGGTCGCGCCGTCCGCCCGCACCAGCCCGATGACCAGCTCCAGCGCCGCCCGCCCGTACCCGCGCCGCTGGTGGTCCCGGTCGATCAGCAGCCGCCACAGGTAGTACGGCCCGAGGATCCCCGGCCGGCCCGGCGGCACGTTCCAGCTGAGCATGACGAACCCGACCGGCACGTCCCCGGCGTAGATCGCCCGGTACCACGGCTCGGCCTCCGGCGTCTCGGCCGCTTCCTCCAGCGACTCGACCACCGAGTCCACGAACCGCCGCTGTCCCGGGTGCACGCGCAACGCACGCACCGCGTCCCGGTTCACGTCGGTGATCTCCCGCAACTGCACCGAACCCATGCCCGCGCCCCTGGTGCCTATCCCGCCAACCCGGCCAGCGTCTCCGCCAGCCCCCGCCACGCGACCTCGGTGTCCGGAGAACTCTCGTGCGGCCCCCGGAACCCGGCCACGAACTCCGCCACATCCCCCAGACTCCACCGCAGCCGGTACAACGCCAACGCGTCCGCATCGGGCACGTACCCGGTGACCTCGGTATACCGCCCGAGATCCCCGGAAACCACGGCAAGATCACGCTCCGGAACCGCGAGCCCCACGGTGTCCCAGTCCACCAGCAGATACCCGCGCTCGCCACGGATCAGGTTCCCCGGATGCGGCTCGCCATGCGTGACGACCGACGGCAGCCCGCGCGCCCGAACCACCCCAGCCAACCGGTCGAACTCACCGACCGCCCGCCGCACCGCCCCGGCGTGCGCCGCCACCAACTGCCGCGCCACCTCGGAGAACGGCCCGCCGACCCACGGCAGCCCAAGCCCGGCCAGCGCGTCCGCCAACCCTGGTCGCCCGGGAAACCCCACCTCGGCCTCGGGAGCGGGGACCGCGCTCCGGTGCAGGTGGGCCAACAACTCCAACACCCGATCCCGATCCGCCGTGGCCAACTCCTGCCCGAACTCCCCGCCGACCCCGTCGACAAACGGAAAGACACTCAGCCCGTACCGATCGTCCAAGGCGACAACCACGTCACCAACGACGGATCGCAGGGGCGGCACTACGAACTCCAGCGACTCCCCCAACGCGACGGCCGCCACCATCGCCCGCCGCAACCCGCCCAACGCCGCGACTGCCCCGTCCCCGCAATGCGGTTTGTGCGCGAGGTCCGAAACCGACACGAACCACCGCCCACCCTCGTCGTCGGCGATCCAGTGATAGTCCCCGTACCCGACGGCGGCATACCGCAACGCCCGCACCTGGATGCCGAACGCCCGAAGCCCGCCGACTACCTGCTCCGCGCCCAGCCCCACCGGAAGATCACGCACTCACCCACCCTAGCCACGTCGGCAAGCATAAAACCGCCGGCACAACACCCCGCCCCGGACAAATTCGGCGACACACCAAAACGCCCACCCTGACCCTTTCGGGTGACTTCCACGGTAAGTACGGGTGTTCTCGGGCGGTGACCCGCCTTTCTGCGGAGTGCCGTTGCGGTAGGCGGGTGAATTCTACGGGTCACCGACAGCGCGTGCGGCGCTGCCGACCGGATGCCGGGACCCGGCGTCCAGGGCCATCGGGAGAGGTACGCACGTGGCGATACCCGAGCCGGGACTGCTCCACCGGCAACCAGCCGTGCACCGGACCATTGTCGTGGTGGACGTCGAGGCGTTCGGTGATCGAAAGCGGACCAACGCGAACCAGACCGCGGTGCGTGAAGGTTTGTACCGGGCGTTGGAACAGGCGTTCGACCGGGCAGGCATCCCGTGGGGCGAATGCGACCACGAAGACCGTGGCGACGGCGTATTCATCCTCGCTCCCGCCGACCACCACAAGACACATTTCGTGGACGCCTTGCCGGACGCTTTGGTCGTGGCGTTGGCCGAACACAACGCCACCCACCCGCCCGAGGAACGAATCCGGCTCCGAATGGCCCTGCACGCCGGAGAAGTAGCCTACGACGAGCACGGTGTGACCGCCGCCTCCGTCAACCTCGCCTTCCGACTGGCGGATGCCCGCCCATTGAAGGACGCCCTGGACCAATCGACGGGAATGCTCGTCCTGATCGTCTCCGAATGGTTCTACCAGGAGGTCGTGCGGAACAGTCGGGCAACCGACCGGAACACCTTCCGGCCGTTCGAGGTCAAGGTGAAGGAAACCGCCACCACCGGCTGGATCAGCCGGCCGGACGACCCGTACCCGCCGACCGTCGCACGGACTACCGGCAGGCCGCGCACGGCCTCGTTCTGGTTCGCCGTGGCCACGGTGTTGGTAGTGGTCGCCGCAGTCGTCTCCGCGTCGTCCCGCTCGGCCCTGGCGGAACGGTTCTGCGGCCGGCCGCACGTGGTCTCCGGCGCGATCCTGGACAAGTACAAGGAACTGGGCGGCCCGAACTCGAATCTCCGCTGCCCGGCTGGCGATCAGACCTCCACACCGGACGGACACGGACGGCGCATGCGCTTCGACAACGCCGAGGACGGCGGGGACGAGCAGTGGATCTACTGGAGCCCGGAAACCGGAGCTCACCCGGTCTGGGGTCGAATCGGCGACAAGTGGGCGGCACTCGGACCGGAGCGGCTCGGGTTCCCCACAGGCGACGAAGAATCCCTCCGCGCCCCTCGGACCGGAAAGAGCCAGCGATTCGAGCACGCCACGATCTACTGGCAACCGTCGAGAACGAATATGGCCTACGCGCTGCTGGACGACAAAATCGGCGAGAAGTGGCGGAAACTCGACCGCCTGGTCGGACTTCCGGTGACCGACGAGGTGCCGACCGCGGACGGCAATGGCGCACGCCAGGACTTCGAGGACGGCGGTATCTACTGGCACGATCCGTCGAATCAAGCCTACATGGTCCCGGGCAGCGCGGGCGGATTCCACGAAAAGTGGCGGAATCTCGGGTACGAGTCCGGACGCCTGGGCGCTCCCAAGGCCGACGAGGTGCCGACCGCAGACCGCGAGGGGCGGAAACAGGAATTCGAGCGCGGCACGACCTATTGGCACCTATCCCGGTCAAAGGGAGCACACACGGTCTGGCCCGGCGAAATCGACACGAAATGGGCCCAGAACGGCCGGGAGGGCGGCCCGTACGGCTACCCGATCCGCGACGAGTTCCCCGACGGCACCGGCTGTCGGCAGAGCTTCGAATGGGGCGACATCACCTCGCCCCGAAGCTGCACCGACCTCGCGCTAGCAGGTTCCGGGTGAGTCGTCCGACTCGGCACGGAGGTTGACCAGGATGACCCGGGAGATATCCGCCAGGTCCGCCAGGCGATCCTCGCCGATCGGGTCGATCAGCCAGCGGCGGACGTGGGCGGCGCGGACCGGCAGGGCACGGGTGATCGCGTCACGGCCGGCTTCGGTGAGGGTCACCACCGAGGCCCTGGGGGTGTCGGCGGTGGATTCCCGGACGATCAGGTCACGTTCGGCCATCCGGCCCAGGTGGTGGTGCAGGCGGCTCTTCTCGAACTGGGTGACGCCGCCGAGCTCGTAGGCGCGCAGCCGTCCGCCGGGCACCGCGTGCAGGGCGCGGAGGATCGCGAAGTCCGGTTCGGACAGTCCGGTGTCGCGTTGCAGCTGCCTGCCCAGCCGTCGCCAGAACTCGACCTGCATGTCGAAGAAGGCATCCCAGGCCTGCTGGGCGTCCGGCTCCAGTCCGACAGGTTGGTCCACGACCGGCATGGTAGCTGGCCGGTTGACGCATCAACTCGGATCGGGCTAGCTTGGGTTGACACATCAACTCAAGGCTTGGGGGAAGTTGTGGTCCATGTGTTCGTGTGGTCGCGGGTGGTGGCGTGATGTCGGCGCTCGCACGGGTGGTGGAGTTGTTGCGGACGTCCGTGGACGATCCGGAGACGGCCACGTTGGAGCACCTGAGGCAGTCCGACGGGCGGCCGTGGGAGGCATTCGTGCCCAAGGACGCGCGGATCACCGCCGTGGAAGCGGGCGGGGTGCCGGCGCTGTGGGTCGACGTGCCGGGCAGCTCGGCCGAACGGGTCGTGGTGTGGCTGCACGGCGGCGGCTACGTGCTCGGCTCCGCCTTGGGGCGCAGGGGTTTCGCGGCCGAGCTGTCCCGGCTCGCCGACGCCCGGGTGCTGGTGCCCGACTTCCGGCTCGCCCCGGAACACCCGTTCCCGGCAGCGGTGGACGACGCGCTCGCGGTGTACCGGTGGGCGGCCGAACGGGTCGGGCCGGAGCACATGGTGATCGGTGGCGAGTCGGCCGGCGGCGGGCTGGCGATCAGCACCGTGCTCGCGGCCCGTGACATGGGGTTGCCGCTGCCGGCCGGGGTGGTGCCGGTGTCACCGTGGACGGACCTCGCACTGACCGGGGCCAGCTACCTCACGAACATGCACCTGGAGCCGGTCGCGACGGACGGCGCGTACGCCCGCATCCGCGACCTCTACCTCCAGGGGCACGATCCGCGCGACCCGTTGGCGTCCCCGCTGTACGCCGACCTGTCGGGCCTGCCGCCGTTCCTGGTCATGGTCGGCGGCGCGGAGACGCTGCTGGACGACGCCCGGAGCTTCGCCGAGGCGGTGGACCGGGCCGGCGGGCGCGCGGACCTGCGGATCGAGCCGGACATGGTGCACTACTGGCACCTGTTCTCGGCGATCCTGCCCGAGGGCCAGGAGGCGGTGCGGACGATCTCCGAGTTCGCCCGGCGGGTCTACGCGGGGTCGGTCACCCGGTCGTAGCCGGCCGGATGGCCGGGCCTCGTCCCCCTGCCATCCGGAACCCCAAACGTGCTCACCCGACCTCCGGCAGCTGCGGCACCGCGTCGAGCAGCGTCTTCGTGTACGGGTGGCGCGGGTCACGCAGGATGTCCGCGGAAACGCCCTCCTCCACCGCCTCACCGTCCTTCAGCACGATCAGCCGGTCGCAGAGCTGTTGCACCACACCGATGTCGTGCGACACCAGCACCAGCGACAAGCCCAGCCGCGCGGTCAACCCGGCCACCAGATCGATGACCTGCGCCCGCACCGACGCGTCCAGCGCCGAGAACGGCTCGTCGCCGACCAGCACCCTGGGTTCCGGCGCGAGCGCCCGCGCCAACGCGATCCGCTGCCGCTGCCCGCCCGAGAACTCGTGCGGGTACCGCGTCACGACGTCCGGTTCCAGGCCCACCGCGCCCAGCACCGCCACGACCCGATCGTCGTGGTCACCGGGAATCTTCAGGCACTCCAACGGTTCCGCGACGATGTCCCGCACGAAGTGCCGCGGGTTGAGCGAGGCGAACGGGTCCTGGAGCACCACCTGCACCTCACGCCGGAACCAGGTCAGGTCCCGCCCGGTGAGCTCACGCCCCCGGTAGCGGACCGTCCCGGCGTCCGGCCGGTCCAGCGCCAGCAGCAGCCGCAGCAGCGTGGACTTCCCGGACCCGGACTCGCCGACGATCCCCAGCCGCCCGCCCTCGGCCAACGACAGGCTGACGTCCCGGACCGCGTGCCGGCGCGGTGCGCGTTCGAAGACCTTCCGGCGCGGCAACCGGAACGACCGGTGCAGCCCATCGGCTTCCAGCAGGCTCACGGCGTGACCTCCCGTCGCCGGAACGAACCCGCGCGGGCCAGTTCCAGCAGTCGTCGGGTCTGCGGGTGGGCCGGCGACCGCAGCACGTCGGCCAGGTCGCCCTGCTCCAGCAGCCGCCCGTCCCCCAGCACCAGCACCCGGCGCGCGACCTGGGACAGCACCGCCAGGTCGTGCGAGATGAACAGCAACGCCGTGCCCGCTTCGGCGACGAGTTCGTGCAGCAGCCGCAGAATCCCCGCCTGCACGGTCACGTCCAGCGCGGTCGTCGGCTCGTCCGCCAGCAGCAGCGCCGGGCGACAGGCCAACGCGATCGCGATACCCACGCGTTGCCGCTGCCCGCCGGACAGCTGGTGCGGGAACGACCGCACCGCGTGCTCCGGATCGGGCAGCCCCACCTTGGCCGCCAGCCGCACCGCCTCCGCCGACGCCGCCCGGCGGGACAGCCCGCGGTGCGTCCGCAACGGCTCGGCGATCTGCTTGCCGATCCGCATCAACGGGTTCAACGCGGTGCGCGGCTCCTGGAACACCATCGCGATCCGCTCACCGCGCACCTTCGACAGCTCACGGTCGTCGCGCCCCAACAGTTCCACGCCGTCCAGCCGCACACTGCCGTCGACCACCATGCCCTCCGGCAACAGCCCGAGCAACGCCAGGGCGGTCAACGACTTGCCCGAACCGGACCCGCCGATCAGCCCGACCCGCTCCCCCGCGTCCAGCGCGAAACCCAGGTCGTCCAACAGGACCCGATCGCCCGACCGCACGGTCAGGCCGGACACCTCCAGCAGGCTCACCGCGACGCCGCCAACCCGGGGTCGCCGGCGTCCCGCATCGCGTCGCCGAGCAGGTTGAACGCCAGCACGGTCACGGCCACCGCCAGCCCCGGCCAGATCACCAGCAGCGGCCGGGCCGCGATGTACGCCTGCTGCTCGTGCAACATCCCGCCCCACGACGGGGACGACGGCGAAGCGCCGTAGCCGAGGTAGGTCAACGCCGCCTCCACCAGCACCGCCAACGCCATCACCAGCGACAGCTGCACGATCAGCGTGGGCGCGATGTTCGGCAGCAGGTGCCGCCGGACGATCCGCCCGGTGCGCGCGCCGGACGCCCGTGCGGCCAGCACGTAGTCGCTGCCCAGCACCGATTCCAGCTCCACGCGGGCCACCCGCGCCACCCCGACGCCGAACCCGATGCCGATCGCCGCGACCACCGTGCCCAACGAACTCCCGTACACCGCCGCCAACACCATCGCCAGCAACAAAGTCGGGAACGCGACCAGGATGTCGATCAGACCGACCGCCGACGCGCTCACCGGACGCGGCGCGAGCACCGCCGTCAACGACAGCAGCAACCCCACCACCGTGGCCACGACGGCCGACGACACCGCCACGACCAGCGTGCCGCCCGCACCGGCCAGCAGTTGGCTGAACTGGTCGTGTCCGATCCGGTCGGTGCCCAGGAGATGTCCCTGCTGGAACGGCAACAGCCACGCCCGGCCCGGGTCGGTGGCCTGCGGGTCGAACGGTGTCCACCACCACGACACCACACCGGCGACGACCAGCAGCCCCACCACGGCGATCCCGAAGACACCGCCCGGCCTGCGCAGCACCGCCCGGATCACCGAGGCTCCCGCAGCCGTGGGTCGATCAGCCGGTGCGCCACGTCCACCAGGAACCCGATCACCAGCACCACCGCGACCAACAGGATCACCTCGCCCTGCACCTTCACCAGGTCCCGGTTGCCGACATCGGTCAGCAGCATCGAGCCGACACCGGGCAGCGTGAACACCCGCTCCACCACCACCGCACCGACCACCAGCGCCGCCAGTTGCAGACCCAGCACCGACACGACCGGCAGCGCGGCGTTGCGGAAACCGTGTCGCAGCAAGGCTTGTGCCCGGGTCAACCCCTTCGCCCGCGCCGTCCGGACGTAGTCGGCGTGCAGCACGCCCAGCACCGACGAACGCACGAACCGCAACAGTACCGCGCCTTCGGTCAGCCCCAGCGCGATCCACGGCAGCACCAGACTCCGGCCCGCCGCAACGGGGTCACCCCAGCCGTCGACCGGAAACCCTTGCGCGGGCAGCCATCCCAGCTGCACGGAGAACACCAGCACCAGCACGAGGCCCAGCCACAGCGTCGGCACCGCGATGCCGAGCTGGGCCAGCGCGCTGATCCCGGTGCCCACAACCGACCGCGACCGCAGCGCCGCCCACGTCCCGAACGGCACCGCCACCAGCAGTGCCACCACGATCGCGCCCGCCGCCAACGGGGCCGTCACCTGGAGCTTGAGTCCGAGTTCCGCGCCGACCGAACTGCCGTTGAGCTGTGACCGGCCGAAATCCCCGTGCAGCACACCGGACAGCCACGAGCCGTACTGCTCGGCCAACGGCCGGTCCAGGCCCAGATCGGCCCGGATCGCCGCCAACTGCTCCGCACTGGCCTGCAAGCCGCCGATGGTGGCGGCCACGTCGCCGGGAAGCAGGCGCAGCAGCACGAAGACGAGCACGCTCGCCACCGTCAGCGACAACACCAGCAGCCCGGACCGGCGCAGCAGGAACAACGTCATTTGGCCACCGCGAGCGACGCCAGGTCGTAGCGGTTGCTGGTTTCCGCCTTGGGCACGCCGTAGACGCCCTTGCGCACCACCGTGTGCGTCTGGTTCAGGAACAGCCAGTCCGTGGCCGCGTCCTCGGAGACCTGCCGTGCCACCTTCTTCAGCAGCGCGTCCCGGTCCCCGTCACCCGACGCGGTGCGCGCCTGGGCGTACCACTGCCGGACCTGGTCGTCGGCATAGCCGAAGTAGTAGCCGGGTTTGGTGTAGTTCACCAGGTCCCGCGCCTCGGCGTGGTCCACGAGGCTGAGGTCGAAGTCCTTGTTCTGGTACACCTGCGACAGCCAGGTCTGGAACTCGACCTGCTTGACGGTCAACGTGATCCCGGCCTGTTTGAGGTTGGACACCAGCACGTCGCTGATCGACCGGGTGTAGAACGACGGCACGGTCAGCGTCAGCTCCAGACCGTTCGGGAATCCCGCGCCCGCAAGGAGTTTCTTCGCGTTCTCCGGGTTGTGGGCGTCGATCGACGTGAGGTCCTCGTACCACGGGTCCTGCGGCGGCACCGCGCTGCCGATCGCGGTGCCCGCCCCGACGGCCTTGATCACGTCCTGCTTGTTGATCGCCTGCCGGATCGCGCGCCGCACGTCCGGGTTGGTGAACGGGGCCTTGGTCCCGTTGAACGCCAAGGTGAACTTGTCCGTGGTGGTGCCGCGCAGGATGGTGAAGCCGTCACCGGTGAACGGCTGCAACAGGGTCGGGTCGGCCGCCGTCTGCACGTCGGTCTGCCCGGTCTGCTGGGCGTTGTTGGCAGCGTTGGGCTCCGGGATGTAGTGGAACACCACCTTCGCCACCTTGGGCTTCGGGCCCCGGTAGTTGTCGTTGCGGGCCAACGTGATCGTCGCGCCCCGGTTCCACTGGGCCAGCGTGAACGGCCCGGAGCCGTTCGCCGCGCCGTCCAGGGACGTGAATTCGGTGCCCTGCTTGTAGATCGCACCGCCGCGCTGGGCCAGGTTCCACAGCAGGAACGTGTCGCGCTCCTTCAGCGACACGGTCACCGTGGACGGGTCGGGCGCGGTCACCGCCGCGATGGTCGCGAAGTCCGCCGAGAAGACGCCTTTGGAACCGGGCGCGGTCTGCTGTTGCAGCGACCACACGACATCCGCCGACGTCAACGGCGAGCCGTCGTGGAATTTCGCGCCGTCGACCAGCTTGAACGTGTAGGTCAGGCCGTCCGGGGACACCGTGTGCGAGGACGCGAGCCGGGGCACGATCTTGTCGTTGTCGTCGGTGTCGACGGAAAGCAGGCCCTCGTAGACGTTGTCCAGCAGGATCTGGTCCAGCGCCGCGCCGGCGGTGGAGAACAGGTTGAGGCTGGTGGGTTCCAGCACCAGCCGCACGTCCACGGTGGCGTCCGGGTCGAGCCGGTCGTCCGGCGGCGTGGCCTCCTGGCTGGCGGCCGTGCTGCCGGGGTCGACGGCCCCGCCCGTGCCGCACGCCACGGTGAGCAGGGCCACCGCGATGAGGGCAGCCGGAATCCGGGCAAGGCGTCGCATGGCTCTCCTCGGTACGTGCGCTATCAGGATTTTGCACCGGCAGCACGTGTGTTGTCAGGCGCGTATGTGCACGGCGACGAAATCGGCGAACACGCGGTGCACTTCGTCACGGTCCAGTTCGTTCAGGATGTTGTGGCGGTCGTCGGAGAACACGGCCAGGCTCGCGTCCGGCAGCACGGCGGCGGCCCGGACGGCGTCGGCGGCGGGCGCGATGTCGTCCTCCGCGCCGTGCAGCAGCAGGACCGGCAGGTCCAGCCGACCCACCACCGCGTGCAACCGGGGCGCGGCCTCCGTCAAGGCGGCCAGGGTCTCCCGGCGGAGACCACCCTGCCAGGTCAGCGGGTCGTCACGGATCTGTTGGGCGTAGCCGGCGTGGCGGGTCAGCTCGCCGGGGTCCTTGCGCAGCTCCCACGGGTCGATGCCGGACGCGAGCAGCGCCTCCAGCGGGGAACTCTCCGGCAGCAGCGACGAACCCGTGAGCACCAGGGCGGCGGGGGCGTCGGCGGTGCCGAGCAGGCGTTCGCCGGTCAGCAGGGCGGCCACGGTCGCGCCGAGCGAGTGCCCCGCGACCACCACCGGCAGGCCGGGGTGTGCGGCCCGCGCCAGGCCGAGCAGGGCGTCCGCGTCGGCGATCAGGTCGTCCACCGACGTGATCAGCACCCGTTCGCCCTCGCTGCGGCCGTGGCCCGCGTGGTCGTGTGCCCAGAACGCGAAGCCGGCCGCGTTCAGCGCGGCGGCCAGCGGCTCGTAGCTGCCGATGTGCTCACCCAGGCCGTGGAAGAACACCACCACCGCACGGGGTTCCACCGGCACCGACTGTCCGAAGTGGACTTTCCCGGTGCGGCCCGCGAACTCACCCATCGGCCAACCCCCGCGCCAGGTCCGCGATCAGGTCGGACACGCCCTCGATGCCGACGGACAGCCGGATCAGGCCCGGTGTGACGCCACTGGCCAACTGCTGCTCCGGCGTCAGCTGGGCGTGCGTGGTGGATGCCGGGTGGATCACCAGGCTCCGCACGTCGCCGATGTTCGCCAGGTGGCTGAACAGTTCCAGCCGGTCCACGAACCGCCGGCCGGCGTCCAGGCCGCCGGCCAGCTCGAACGCCACCCCCCCGCCGACACCCAGCGGCTGGTAGCGCTTCGCCGCGTCGTACCAGGGGTTCCCGGGCCGGCCTGCGTAGTGCATCTCGGTCACCTGCGGCTGGGCGACGAGCCACTCGGCGACCGCCTGCGCGTTCGCCACGTGCCGGTCCAGCCGCAGCGACAGGGTCTCGATGCCTTGCAGCAGCAGGAAACTGTTGAACGGCGACACTGCCGGACCCAGGTCGCGCACCAGCTTCGTACGCAGCCGCAGGCTGTAGCCGACGTCGCCGAACTCCTGCGCGAACACCAGGCCGTGGTAGCTCGGGTCGGGCTGGTTGAGCTGCGGCCAGCGGTCCGGTTCGGCGGTGAAGTCGAACCGCCCGCCGTCCACCACGATCCCGCCGATACCGGTGCCGTGGCCGGACAGGAACTTCGTGGTGGAGTGCACCACGATGTCCGCGCCGTGCTCGATCGGCCGCGACAGGTACGGCGTCGGCACGGTGTTGTCCACCACCAGCGGCACCCCGGCCGCGTGCGCGACGTCGGCGACCGCCGCCACGTCCAGCACGTTGCCACGCGGGTTCCCGACGCTCTCCGCGTAGAAAGCCTTGGTGTTCGGGCGGATCGCGGCCTGCCAGGCGGCCAGGTCGTCCGGGTCGCGGACGAAGTCCACCGCGATCCCGAGGTCGGCGAACGTGTAGGCGAGCAGGTTGTACGTCCCGCCGTACAGCGCGGCGGACGACACGACGTGGTCGCCGGCGCGGGCGATGTTCAGCAGTGCCAACGTGGACGCCGCCTGACCGCTGGCCACGGCGACCGCCGCCACCCCGCCCTCCAGGTCGGCGATCCGCTCCTCCACCACCTGCGTGGTCGGGTTGGACAGCCGGGTGTAGGCGTGGCTTTCCAGGTCCTTCAACGCGAACACCTCGGCGGCGTGGTTCGCGTCGTCGAACGCGAACGACGTCGTCTGGTAGATCGGCGTCGCCCGGGCGCCGGTCGCCGGGTCGGGCCGCGCGCCCGCGTGGACCTGGCGCGTCTCGAACGACCACGTGCTCATGCGTGGTCCGCCAGGTCGCCCCACCAGCGCCGTGCCACCTTCGGATGCGACCGCAGCCAGCCGACCAGCGCGTTCTCGCCGAACGCGGCGTGCAGCGGGTTGTCCGCCTCCTGCGTCACGCCGCGTGCCTCGGCGGCCAGGTCGGCGGGCAGTTCCAGCGGCTGGACCACGGCGTCCAGGCGCGGCCCCAGGAAGAACGGCACGGAGAACCGCTCCACGCCGGCGGGCGGGCTGACCACCCGGTGCCGGGTCGCGGTCAGGTAGCCCTGCGTGGCGATCTCCAGCATCTCGCCGATGTTGAACACGAAGCTGCCCGGGACGGGCGTCGCGTCGATCCACCCGCCGTCGGCCGCCTGCACCTGGAGGCCGCCGATGTCGTCCTGCTGCAACAGCGCCAGGTAGCCGTAGTCCTTGTGCGCGCCCACACCCTGGTCGGCGTCGGCGGCCGGCCGGCCCGGGTAGCGGATGATCTTCACGTGGGTCGCGGCCTCCTCGTCGAACCACGTGTCGAAGTAGTTCTCGTCCTGGCCCAGCGCCGCCGCCAGCGCGCGCAGCACCTCCCGGCTCACCCGCAGCGCCTCGGCCTGCCACGCCAGGGTCGTCGCACGCAGTCCGGGCAGGCTCGCGGGCCACTGGTTCGGCCCGATCAGCCGCCGCCACGCCGGGTCGCCGGGCGCGAGGTCGAGCGCGGCCCGCTCGGGGCCGATGTCCAGCTGCTCCCGCCAGTCCGGCGCGCCCGCCGTGTACTCGTGGCCGGTGCGCGTGTAGCCCCGGAACTGGGGCGAGTGGATGTTCTCCACTTCCAGCCTGGTCTCCAGCGGCAGCGCGAAGAACTCGCGGGCGACGGCGAAGATCCCGGTGGTCAGCTCCTCCGGGACGCCGTGCCCGACGACGTAGAAGAACCCGACCTCGTGCGCGGCGTGGCGCAGCTCGGCGAGGAAGGCGGCCCGGTCGGCGGAGGGGTCCCGGAACCGGGAGATGTCGATCAGCGGCAGCGCGGGTTTGTCGGTGGAACTCACGATTCCGAGCCTAGGGTGATCCGACCTGCCGAAACGGTCTTCCCACATCCCGGACACGCTTGCACGTTCGGGTGAAGCGGGTGCGCGTTCGGCGGATCCGGGGCGTTGGCGACAGGTTGCGGGCGGGGACTCCGGCGCGCCC
>CBHFOL010000150.1:0-17944 GCA_965995405.1 uncultured Saccharothrix sp. | reverse complement strand
CCCCGGCCGCGGCGGATGTCGTGGTAGGCGAGGTCGAGCTGGGCGATCCTCGGGTTGGACAGGTCCATATCGTGTTTCGCCTGGTAGCGCTCCATCAGGCGGTGCTTGATGGCCCAGTCGATCTCGCGGTCGATCTTGGACAGGTCCTCGGCCTCGATCGCGTCCAGCGTGCGGCCCCACAGCTCCAGCACGCGCTCGGCCATCGGGTCCGGCGTGCGCTTGGCGACGTGCTCCACCGCCCGTTCGAAGTACTCGCGCTGGATGTCCAGCGCCGACGCCTCCTTGCCGCCCGCGAGGCGCACCGTGCGCCGCCCGGTCAGGTCGTGGCTGATCTCGCGGATGGCGCGGATCGGGTTGTCCAGGCTGAAGTCCCGGAACTGGACGCCCTGCTCGATCATCTCCAGCACCAGGTTCGCGCTGCCCACCTTGAGCAGCGTGGTCACCTCGGACATGTTCGAGTCGCCGACGATCACGTGCAGCCTGCGGTACCGCTCGGCGTCGGCGTGCGGCTCGTCCCGGGTGTTGATGATCGGGCGCGACCGGGTGGTGGCGCTGGACACGCCCTCCCAGATGTGCTCGGCCCGCTGCGACAGGCAGTAGACCGCGCCGCGCGGCGTCTGGAGCACCTTGCCCGCGCCGCAGATGAGCTGCCTGGTCACCAGGAACGGCAGCAGCACGTCCGCGATGCGGGAGAACTCCCCGGCCCGGGCGACCAGGTAGTTCTCGTGGCAACCGTAGGAGTTGCCCGCGGAGTCGGTGTTGTTCTTGAACAGGAAGATGTCGCCCCCGATGCCCTCGTCGGCGAGCCTGCGCTCGGCGTCGACGAGCAGGTCTTCGAGGATTCGTTCGCCGGCCTTGTCGTGCGTGACCAACTGGGCGAGGTCGTCGCACTCCGCCGTCGCGTACTCGGGGTGCGATCCCACGTCCAGGTAGAGCCGAGAGCCGTTGCGCAGGAACACGTTCGAGGAACGGCCCCACGAGACGACCCGGCGGAACAGATAACGCGCGACCTCATCCGGGGACAGCCTGCGCTGCCCGTGGAAGGTGCAGGTCACCCCGAACTCAGTCTCAATGCCGAAGATCCGCCGCTGCATCCCTCAACAGTAGGCGCATTCGGTGCTTTCCTCAGTGATCCAATCGGGCGGCACGCGGATTTGGCGGATAACGTTCTTGTGTGCTTCGACGAGTGAACCGCCTGGACCAGGCCCTGATGCGACACTGCGCGGAACTGCCCGCGATACCGCTCGACCAGGGGATGAAGCGCGTGTCGAAGGCGGCGAACCACAGTCTGCTGTGGTTCGGCGTGGCGGGGGTGCTGGCGCTGCGCAAGGGCAGGCCACGGCGGGCGGGGCTGCGCGGACTGGCCGCGATCGCGGGTGCCAGCACCAGCGCGAGCCTGGTCGCGAAACGCCTGTTCCCGCGCCGTCGACCGGCCGCTGAGCTGCTGGAACAGCACCGCAGGCTGACCAGGCGGCCCACGTCGTCGTCGTTCCCGTCCGGGCACGCCGCGTCGGCGGCGGCGTTCACCACGGCGGTCGCGATGGAGTCGCCCGCGCTGGCCGCCGTGGTCGCGCCGGTCGCGGCGGCGGTGGCGTACTCGCGGGTGCACACCGGCGTGCACTGGCCGTCGGACGTGGCCGTCGGTGCCCTGATCGGGGTCGGTGCGGGGCTGTTGACCAGGCGTTGGTGGCCGATCGGGCGGGACGAGGCGGCGACGGCGCGGGAGACCACGGCGTTGGCGGCGCTGGTCGACGGCGAGGGCCTGGTGGTCGTGGTGAACCCGAACTCGGGGCCGGGTGGCGACCCGACCGAGGACATCGCCCGGGAGTGGCCGAAGGCCCGGATCGTGGCGATCGACGACCTGGACACCGTGGTCGCCGACTACTCTCCGCGTGCGCTGGGGGTGGCGGGCGGTGACGGCACGGTGGCGGCCGTCGCGGCGGTGGCGGCGGCGAACCGGCTGCCGATGGCGCTGGTGCCGTCGGGCACGTTGAACCACTTCGCGCGGGACGTGGGCGTGGACGGGCTGGATGACACGGCGCGGGCGGTCGCGGCCGGTGACGGCGCGCTGGTCGACCTGGCGGCGGTGACCGTTGACGGCGACGGGCCGCGCTGGTTCGTGAACACCGCGTCGCTGGGCGGCTACCCGGACCTGGTCCGGCTGCGGGAGAAACTGGAGGGTCGCTGGGGCAAGTGGCCGGCGGCGGTGATCGCGTTGGGGCGGGTGCTGCGCACGTCGCGGCCGTTGCGGGTGGAGGTGAACGGCGAGCCGCGCCTGGTGTGGATGCTGTTCGTCGGCAACGGCCCGTACCAGCCGAAGGGCTTCGCGCCCACCGTGCGCCCGGCGTTGGACGCGGGTCTGATGGACGTCCGGTACATCCGGGCGGACGCCAGGTTCTCGCGGGCCCGGTTCTTCCTCGCCGCCCTGCTGGGCGCGCTGCACCGCAGCCGCACGTACCGGCACCTGGAGACGAGGTGGCTGAACGTCAAGGTGCTGGACGGCGCGGTGGCGATCGCGACGGACGGCGAAGTCGGCCCCACCGGCTCGACGTTCGAGTTCCGCTCCCGCCCGGCGGCGCTGGGCATCTACCGACCCTGAGCCGGGCGTTTCCCCGACTTGACGACACCCCGGTGATCAATGTTGACTGAGTCAACGTTTCAGTTGAGGGAGTCAACGATAACGGTCGAGGACGTTCGGGCGTTCAACCGCTTCTACACGGGCGTGATCGGCGTGCTGGACAACGCCTACCTGAGTTCCCCGTACTCGTTGACCGAGGTCCGGGTCCTGTTCGAACTCGCGCTCGGCACCACCGAGACGGTCGCCCTGCGCGCCGGCCTCGGACTCGACGCGGGCTACCTCAGCCGCATCCTCGGCCGGTTCGACCGGGAGGGCCTGATCACCCGCGAGCAGTCCCCCGACGACGCCCGCCGCCAGGTCATCGGCCTCACCGACCACGGCAAGGCGGTGTTCGCCGACCTGGACGTCCAGTCGAACGCCGAGATCGGCGCGCTGCTCGACCGCGTGTCCCAGTCCGACCGCGCCGTGCTGGTCGCGGCCATGCGCAAGATCGAACGCCTCCTCACCGACACGCCCCGCAGCTACCTCCTCCGCCCGCCGCACCCCGGTGACCTGGGCTGGGTCGTGCACCGGCACGGCGTCCGGTACGCCGAGGAGTACGGCTACGACGACACGTTCGAAGCCCTCGTCGCCCAGGTCGTCGCCGACTACGTCCGGCACCGCGACCCGGTGCGCGACGCGGCGTGGATCGCGGAGGTCGACAGCGAACCGGTCGGCTCGATCTTCTGCGTCCGGGCCGACGACGACACCGCGCAACTCCGCCTCCTGCTGGTCGAGCCGTCCGCACGCGGTCTCGGTATCGGCAGGCGACTGGTGGCGGAGTGCGTCCGCTTCGCGACCCGCGTCGGCTACCGGCGGATGACGCTGGCCACGGTGTCCGAGGTGGCCGTGGCCCGTGGCATCTACGAGCGCGCCGGGTTCGCGATGGTGGCGAGCACCCCGATCCGCAAGTGGGGCAAGGACCTGGTCGAGGAAACCTGGGAACTCCCGCTCACGCCCCGCGACTAGGGTGTCACCGGACCAGGGCTCCGACAGGAGGCACACATGCACCCGAGGGCCGCGTTGTACTACCCGTACATCCACGTCCGCGACGAGACCTGGCTCAAGCACGCGGCCCTGTACTGGCCCCGACTCGCCCGCCTGTGGCCGGAGGGCTACCCCGGCGTCGACTCCCCCGCCGTGAACGTCCTGCGCCACGAGCTCAAGTGGATCGTGGACGTCGACCCCGGCTGGGCCGCGCAGCAGGCCGCGGCGCCGTTCCTCGACCTGGTCGGGACGCACGCGCCGGAACTGCGGCAACGGTTCGGGCTGCCGCCCGAGGATGACCGGCGGGCACGGGCCGGGCTCGGCTACGTCCACATCCTCAAGGTGCCGCCGAGGCTGCTGGACGCGCTGGTCGACGCGGGACTCGCCGAGCCGGCACACCGTGCCGACGGGAGCATCTGGTTGGGGATGCACCCGGAACTGGTCGCCGTCTACACGTGCGCGCTGATCGAACGGGTCGCGACCCACAACGATGCGCACCCGGTGACCGACCGCCCCCTGGCGCACGCGGCCCTGTCCGGGTGGACGCTGCCCCGGCTCGCCGAAGTGCTGCTCGGCGACGGACAGCCGGCACGTCCGCCGGGCCGGGACGACCCGCTGGACCTGTTCGTGCTGACCGCGTTCGAGACGGTCGTCCCGGCCGACCTGGACCGGGTGCCGATCGACAAGATCGTGGAGCTGCGGCAGAAGTTCGGCACCGAACTCCAGGCGCTGCGCGAGTACGTCACCGAGAAGGTGGCGGGACTCTCGGAGCTGGCCGAGGTCGAGGACGTCCACCTCTACCGCGCCTACCTGGAGGACGAGGTCCGCGCCACGGTCGCCGCCGAGCTCGACCAGCTCCGCGAACACCTGCGCAGCATCGGCCTGGAGTCGGCCAAGGCGTTGGTCAACATCAAGTCCCCGCTCGCCCTGCCCCCCGCCCTCGCCGCCGTCGCGGCACTGGCCGGAGTGCCGCCCGAGGTCGCCGGTGCGGTGGCGCTGTCGGCCGCCGTCGTCGGGGTGCCGGCGCGGTGGCGTGCCGAACGTGACAAGGCCGTGCGGGACTCGCCGATCGGCTACCTGCTGCGGACGGAACGCGAGCTGTCCGCGGGCGGTCTGGTCCAGCAGGTCCGGCGCGCGCTGACCCGATAGGCCGGTTCGACCGGCTACGCCAGCAACCCCGCGCACGCCGACGCCGGCCGCAGGATGCTGATGAACCTGGAGACGTGGGCTGGGACGACGAGCCGGTCGACGCGACCGGCGTGCAGCGCCCGATGCTGCCGGAGATCAGGTCGTCCGCCGAGGTCTACGGCACCGCCACCGGCACGCTGGAAGGCGTGCCCGCGGCGTCCGAGGTGTGAGATCGGGAGGCCCGGCTGCGAAAGCCGGGCCTCCCGTTCTACGTCACACGGGCGATCAGCACGACCAGCCCGAGCAGGATCAACTGCCCGGCGACCAGCCCGATCACCGCCCACGCCGGGAAGTCCGGGGGGACCAGCCGCAGCGTGAGCCCGGGGCCGACCAGCGCCCCGAGCGCAGCCAGCGCGTATGCCGCAGTGGTGAGGAGCCGGGGCGTGTGGCCGGCAGGTACCGCTACCTCGACCGTCAGCCCCGTCTTCTCGACGCGGATCCGCGCCTCGGGCGTGGGATCGTCGTCCCAGCCCATTGGGTTGTCGGACCCGGGCGAACCCCGGTCCGGTTGTGCGCCACCCATGCCGAGTGTCCTTTCTTCAGCGGTCGACCGGACTCCCCCGACCCCGGGCAACCGCCGCGCGGACATCTCGTCTGAGTGGTACCGCCACTCTACTCAACCGCCACCGCGAAGCAACCCATCACACACATATTCGCCACTGATTGTGTGTCTGTTCGGTGGCAAGTCTGCGATACTGGCACCGAACGCGGAAGGAAGGTGCGCACATGTCGTCGACCGAACGGCCCGCCGTCGTGGACCGCGTCAACGTCGCGCTCATCGCGGAGGCGGTCGACGCGATGGGCAAGTTGCAGGAGCGGACCGGGTTGAAGAAGGTCGACCTGGTGAACCGGGCGTTGCTGATCTACGAGTTCATCGACGCCGAACTGCGGGCGGGCAACCAGGTGCTCCTGCGCGACCCCGAGGGACGCGATCAGCTGGTCAAGATCTTCCTCTGAACACGACGATGGCCCCCGGTCGCGGAACCGGGGGCCATCGTCGTGCGGTGCCTACTTCTTGTCGTCGTCGTTCGGCGGCAAGTTCACGTCCGTCACCGGCTTCTTCCGGCCGCCCTTCGCGGGCGCGGCCGGTGCTTCGGGTCCCGCCGGAGCCTCGGGTTCGGCCGGCGCTTCGGTGGCGAGCAGCGGAGTGAGCGCGGCACCCTTGATCCGGCGGAACGCCCGCAGGGGGCGGTCGCGCTCCAGCACGGCCACCTCCAGCTTCGGCTGGTCGAGCAGGTCCGGCTTGCCGTTGCCGGTGCTGGTGCTGCCGGCGCTGAGCGCCTTCACCGCGACCCGCACGGCGTCCGCCAGCGGCAGGTTCTCCGCGTAGGCGTCCTTCAGCGCGTTGCCGGTCGCCTCGGCCTGGCCGCCCATCACCACGTACTGCGGCTCTTCCACGATCGAACCGTCGTACGTCAGCCGGTACAGGGTGTCCTGCTCGGCGGTGTGCCCGACCTCGGCGACGCAGATCTCGACCTCCAGCGGCTTGATCTGCTCGCTGAACACCGAGCCGAGGGTCTGCGCGTACACGTTGGCCAGCGAACGACCCGTCACGTCGCGCGGGTCGTTCTGGTAGCCGCGGATGTCGGCGAACCGGATGCCCGCCTGGCGCAGGTTCTCGAACTCGCTGTACCGGCCGACGGCGGCGAAGCCGATGCGGTCGTAGATCTCGGACACCTTGTGCAGCGTCGCGGACGGGTTCTCCGCCACGAACAGCACGCCGTCGGCGTAGCGCAGCACGACGACGCTGCGGCCTCGGGCGATACCCTTCCTGGCGTATTCCGAACGGTCCCGGAGGATCTGCTCGGGTGAGGCGTACAACGGCATCGTCACTGGTGCGGCTCCTGGAGTCGGCGGTTGGGGAGGGCGGTGCGGGTCAGCCGGTGGGGCTGGACCTGCGGGCTTCGACGACGGCCTCGGCCAGCGCGGCGATCTGCTCGTCGGGCAGGTGCGTCGCGCCGGCGGCGGCCGTGATGGTGACCACGACGGGGTAGATCTTCCGGACGATGTCCGGCCCGCCGGTGCCCGTGTCGTCGTCCGCCGCGTCGTACAGCGCCTCGATCGCGGCGCGCACGGCCGCCTCGGCGTCCGCGTCCGGGTCGTAGAGCTTCTTCAGCGACGACTTCGCGAACAGCGAGCCGGAGCCGACGGCCTGGTAGCCCAGCGACTCCTCGTACCGGCCACCGGTCACGTCGTAGGACACGATCCGCCCGGCGCGGTCCGGGTCGGCCGCCTCGGTGTCGAAGCCGGCGAACAGCGGCACGACAGCGAGGCCGGCGAGCGCCGCGTCCAGGTTGCCCTTGATCATCGCGGACAGCCGGTTCGCCTTGCCGTCCAGGGACAGCGAGACGCCCTCGATCTTCTCGTAGTGCCGCAGCTCGACCGCGAACAGCCGGACGATCTCGATCGCGATGCCCGCCGTGCCCGCGATGCCCACCGCCGAGTAGTCGTCGGTGACGAAGACCTTCTTCATGTCGCGCTGCGCGATCGTGTTGCCCATGGTGGCCCGCCGGTCGCCCGCGAGCACCACGCCGCCCTTGAACGTCAGTGCCACGACCGTGGTGCCGTGTGGTGCCTGCACCACCGAGCCCTCGGGGTACCGCTGCGCGGACGGCAGCAGCTCCGGGGCCTGGGCGCGCAGGAAATCGGTGAACGACGACGACCCCGGCCGGAGGTAGGCCGGGGGCAGCGACGCGGCCGGGTAGTGCCCGGTCGAGCTGTGGTCCATAGGTGTGCTTTTCTCCCTACTCCGGCAGGTGGCTACTACTCGCCGCCCTTTTGCACGTACGCGCGGACGAAGTCCTCGGCGTTCTCCTCCAGGACGTCGTCGATCTCGTCCAGGATGGCGTCCACGTCCTCGCCGAGCTTCTCGCGACGCTCCTGACCGGCGGCGGCTGCGCCGTCACCGTTCTCGTCGCCGTCACCGCCGCCTTGCCGCTGGACCTGTTCCTGGGCCATGTCGACCTCCCCGCTGTTCCGGTCCTCGGTGCCAACAGTACCCACCGGGTCCGACATTTGGTGCCTGCCACTAGCGTGGTGTTGATCAGCCCCGGGTCAGCGCCTCCACCAGCTGCTCCGCCGTGTCCGACGCCTCCAGCAGCGCGCCGACGTGGGCTTTCGTGCCGCGCAACGGCTCCAGGGTGGGGATCCGGACCAGCGACTCGCGGCCGAGGTCGAAGATCACCGAGTCCCAGGACGCGGCGGCGACCGAGGTCGGGTACCGCTCCAGGCACCGGCCGCGGAAGTAGGCGCGGGTGTCCTCCGGCGGGGCGAGGATGGCCGCGCGCACCTCGTCCTCGCTGACCAGCCGCTTCATCGAGCCGCGGGCGACCAGCCGGTTGTACAGGCCCTTGTCCAGCCGCACGTCGGAGTACTGGAGGTCGACCAGGTGCAGCCGGGGCGAGCCCCAGGCCAGGCCGTCCCGGGCGCGGTAGCCCTCCAGCAGGCGCAGCTTCGCGGGCCAGTCGAGCCGGTCGGCGCACTCCTGCGGGTCACGCGCGAGCGCGTCGAGCACCTCGCCCCACACCCGGAGCACGTCACGGTCGCCGGTGCCCTCCTGCTCGATGAACCGGGCGGCCCGCTCGTGGTAGGCGAACTGGAGGTCCAGGCCGGTGAACTTGCGCCCGCCGGACAGCTCCACCTTGGTCTTCAGGGTCGGGTCGTGGCTGATCTGGTGCACCGCGCGCACCGGGTCGAGCAGCCGCAGGTCGTCGAACCGGCGGCCGGCCTCGATCATGTCCAGCACCAGCGACGTGGTGCCGAGCTTGAGGTACGTGGAGTACTCGGCGAGGTTCGCGTCGCCGATGATGACGTGCAGCCGGCGGTACTTGTCCGCGTCGGCGTGCGGCTCGTCGCGGGTGTTGATGATGCCGCGCTTGAGCGTGGTCTCCAGGCCGACCTCGACCTCGATGTAGTCCGAGCGCTGGGACAGCTGGAAGCCGGCCTCCTCGCCGGACGCGCCGATGCCGACCCGCCCGGAGCCCACCACGACCTGCCGCGACGTGAAGAACGGCGTGAGGCCCGCGATCACCGCCGTGAACGGGGTGCTGCGCTGCATCAGGTAGTTCTCGTGGGTGCCGTAGCTGGCGCCCTTGCCGTCCACGTTGTTCTTGTACAGCTGGAGCCGGGGCTGGCCGGGGACGGTGGCGGCGCGCATGGCCGCCTCCTCCATGACCCGCTCCCCCGCCTTGTCCCAGATCACCGCGTCGCGCGCGTTGGTCACCTCGGGCGCGGAGTACTCCGGGTGCGCGTGGTCGACGTACAGGCGCGCGCCGTTGGTGAGGATGACGTTGGCCGCGCCCAGGTCCTCCACGTCGCTGTCGCCGGGGTGCCCGCCGGGCGCGCCGAGGTCGAAGCCGCGCGCGTCGCGCAGCGGCGATTCGACCTCGTAGTCCCAGCGGGCGCGCCGGGCGCGCGGTATGTCGGCGGCTGCCGCGTAGGCGAGCACCACCTGTGTCGAGGTGAGGACCGGATTGGCGGTCGCGTCACCCGGCACCGCGATGCCGTACTCGACTTCGGTTCCCATGATCCGCCGCATAGGTCGCAGCGTACGGCGTGGCACCGACATTCCGGGCGGACCCGGGTCACGTTTCACCCGGCGGCCAGTCCGGCGGCCGGTCGGATGCGGGCCGCGCCGCGGGCCGGGCCGAACGCGGCGAGCACCGCCAGGGCGACCACGCCCACCCCGCCGACCAGCAGCGGGACCAGCGACGCGGCGGGCAGCGCGTACACGCCGAAGGCGAGCAGCGTCAGCTCCGCGTACAGCAGCCCGAACAGCCCGCCACCGAGCACGCCGACCAGCGACAACAGCACCGCTTCGGCCACCACACCACCCTGTAGCCCGCCCTTGGTCACGCCCAGCGCACGGCGCAGCGCCATTTCCTTGCGCCGTTCCTGCACGGAGATGGTGAGCGCGGTGCCGATACCGGTCACGGCGACCGCCACGGACAGCCCCAGCAGCACCATCATCATCAGGATCCCCAGATCGAGGTAGCGCTGGTTCTGCGCGTTGGTGTCGACCTTCGTCTTCACCAGCACGGTCGGCGCGTCGGCCAGCGACGCCCGCACGGTCTTCTGGAACGCGGCCGGGTCCGTGCCCGGCTTGAACGCCACCAGGATCTTGGACGCGGGCGCGATCGCGGTGTCCGGCAGCACCACGTCGACGTTGTCCACGAGCGTGTCGGGCACCGTGCCGACGAACGTGGCGGGGCGCGCCCCGCGGGGCAGCCGGTCCAGCGTCCCGGGCTGTCCGACGACCGCGTCCAGGTTGCGCGCGGTGTACTCGTCCAGCAGCACGGTCCCCGCCTTGAAGTCCGGCCGGGCCTCGTGCTGCACGGCCAGCCAGTCCCGCATCCGCTCCGCGTCCACACCCGCGACCCGGGTCGGGTAGGACTCGCCGAGGCGGTCCAGCCGGCTGCCGCGCGTGGTGTGCATGACGACGCTGCCCGCCACCTCGGGCCGGTTCGCGGCGGCCGTCGCGCCGCCGGTCAGCGGACGCGCGCCCGCGTCGGTGATCACCGCGTCGGGTCGGGGCGCGTTGCTGAACTCGTCCTCCAGCTTCTGCGCGGAGCCGACGGTGACCGCGAAGTAGGTGACCATGGCGGCGGCCAGCAGCAGCGGCATGGCGACCGACGCGGACCGCTGCGGCACGCGTCGCACCTCGGCGGCGGCCAGCTTCCACTGCGCACCGCCGAACCGGGCGGCGACCGAGCCGAAGATCCGGCCGAGCGCGGGCACCACGACCGGACCGAGCACGCCGAACAGCCCGGCGACGGCGGCGATGCCGGAGAACAGGATCAGGAAGATCGCCGCCACGGACCCCTTGGCGAGCACGCCGAGCACCGCCAGCAGCGCCGCGCCGCCGACCAGGATCAGGCCGAACACCCGGCGACGGCGCACCACGGCCTGGTCCGGCGTCGCGCCTTCGGACGTGCGCAGCGCGGCGAGCGGCGAGATGCGTGCCGCGGACAGCGACGGCCGGACGGCGGCGAACGCGCTCAGCAGGCCGGCCACCACGACACCCAGGACCAGGTAGCCCACCGTCGGCGTCAGCGGCGGGCTCAGCTCCACCGCGCCGAACAGCGCGGACAGGCCGGTCCCGTCGAACAGCCGGGCCAGCAGCCACGCCACGGACCCGCCGAGCAACGCGCCCACCGCGCCCGCGACCGCACCGGTCAGCAGCGCTTCCATCAGGTTCGCCCACACCAACGGCCCGCGATGCGCGCCGAGGCAGCGCAGCAGCGCCGTGTGCTTCTGGCGCTGCGCGTACACGGCACGGAACGTCGCCGCGGCGACGAAAACCGACGTCGTAAGGGCGAGGATGCTGAACGGCAGCAGCACGATCGCGATCTCGTTGTCCTTGGGCTCGGCCTTCACCGCCGTTACCGCGTCGACCCGCTTCCCGTCACCCGCCGCCTGCGCGACCGCCGTCTCGTCACCGCCGAAGACGTGCAGCGACAGGTACACGGGCGTGCCGCCGAGCTTCGCGGCGAGCCCCTCGCCGACGACCAGCCGGACCTCCTCGCCCTGCCCGCCGCGCTTGGTGACCCCGCGGACCACCACGTCGAGCGGCTTGCCGGCCGTGTCCGCGATCTTCACCGAGCTGCCGGGGTGGAGGTTGTGCTGGTAGGCGGTCACCCGGTCGACGGCGATCTCACCGTCGGCGGCGGGCGCGCGTCCGTCCAGCATCGGCACCCGACGCACGCTGTCCCGGTCCACCTCGATGTCGGCCCTGGCCCGGCGGACGGCGGCGCGGCCGTCGTCGAGCAGCAGGTCGGCTTCGACCATGCGGACCGGCACCACCTCGCGCACACCGGGCACGGCCGCGACGCGGTCCACGGTCGTCCGGTCGATCTCCGTGGCGGCCCGGGGCGTCGGGCGGACCACGAGGTCGACACCGGCCGGCACGGACGGCTCCCCGTCCTGGGTCGCCTGGACCATGGCGTCGCTCAGCAGCAGCGCGGCGATCAGGCAGGCGACGCCGACGACCAGCGCGACTCCGGGCAGCACGGCGCGGCCGGGCCGGTTGCGGAACTCGGCGACCGCGAGCCGCAGGGATGTGGGCACTACTCCTCCTCGTGACGCGAACGCCACGACGGTAGAAATAGAGGTCGTCGGCGGGCGTCGGCCCGAGGTATCACGGCCGGGTACGACCAGGGGAGGATCATGGAGCACGTACAGGTCGTGCACCCGGACGGCACGCCCGCCGGATCGGCCACCCGCGCCCGGATGCGGGCCGAGGGCCTGTGGCACGCGTGCGCGGCGATCGTCGTGCTGTCGCTGGACGGCGAACGGCTGTTCGTGCACCGTCGCACCGACACGAAGGACGTCTACCCCGGCCTGTACGACCCGACGTGCGGCGGCGTGGTCGCGGCGGGAGAGACGCCGGACGAGTGCGCCGCCCGTGAGCTGGCCGAGGAACTGGGCCTTTCGGAGCAGCCGGAATTCTGCTTCAAGACGACCTTCGTGGACGGAACCATCCGGTACGTCGGCCACGTTTACCAGGTGCGCAGCGACGGCCCGTTCACCCTGCAACGCGAGGAGGTCGCGTGGGGCGGGTGGCTCGGCGTCGCGGAAGTCCGCGCCAAGGCGGAAGACCCCGAGTGGCCGGTGGTGCCGGACGGTCGGGCCCTGATCCGGGAGTGGTTCACGTGGGCATGATCTTCGCGATGTCGATCCCCGGCCTCGCCGTGCTGCTGTTCGGCCTCGCGGCGGGCGAGCGGGTGTGGCAGTGGGCGCGGCGCAAGAAGGGCCACACGGTGGTCACCCAGGCCGGGATGGACCAGTTCACCACCCTGTTCTACGGCGGCAAGCAGCTGGAGCTGGACCAGCGGCAGACCGAGCTGATGCTGCGTGACGAGGAGGAGGACGGCGCTCCCCCGCGTGGCCCGATCGACCTGGACTCGGGCTCGGTGCGGCTCACTCCCAGGCCAGTGACGCCCGAGTAGCCCAGTACGCGGCCGGGTCCTCGGCGAGGTCGAGCTCGTCGGGCGCGAGGTCGACGTCCCGGGCCTTCAGGTTGGCGTGCAACTGGTCGACACCCGCCGCGCCGGACAGCACAACGTCCACCCACGGCTGGGCGCGCACGGCGGCCAGCGCGATCGCGTCCGGGCCCACGTCGTGCTTGTCGGCCAGTTCGCGGATCGGCGCGGGCGGGTCGACGGCGAGCCGGCCGTTGGCCATGCCCTCCTTGACGAACACCTCGGCCCCGGTCTCGTGCGCCCACGCCAGCGCCGGGCCGGCGGACGTCTCCAGCACGTTCCAGGTGGACTGGACGGCCTCGAACAGGCGGCGTCCCTCGACCTCCAGGTCCAGCGCGCGGCGCACGGTGTCCGCCTGGCGCGGGCCGGACGTGGAGAACCCCAGCCGCACGCCCGAGTCGCGCAGCCGGCCGAGCGCGGCGAGCAGTTCCAGGTCGCCGAACAGCGGGCTGTCGTCGGTCAGCGAGTGCACTTTGTACAGCTCGACGTGGTTGCCGAGCAGGGCCTCGGTTTCCGCCCACTGGCGGGTGAACCTGGCCGTGGAGTGCTCCTTGACCTCGTGGACCGGCGCGTCGGGCCGCCAGTCGGCGACGTACTCGTAGCCCCACTTGCTGGACACCCGGACGTCGCGGTGGCCCCGCGAGTCCAGCCACTGCGCCAGGAACTCCTCCGCACGCCCGTAGGAGCGGGCCGCGTCCACACGCCTGATGCCCGCCGCGTAGGCGGCGTCCAGGACGGCGTGGCACGCCGCGCGCATGGCGTCGACGTCACGGTGGACGGGCAGGGCTTGTTCCCGGCCCAGGTTGATGTAGGCGGGACGACCGAGCGCGGCGAGTCCTAGCGCGAAATCGGGCACGTCCGACACGGTAACCGGCGGCCGGGTCGGGCCGCCGGTCACCGTGCTCGGGCGGAGTGTCCGTCAGGACGGGTGATCGGTGCTTCCTAGCTGGTCGGGAAGTTGTCGGCGGTGCGGATGCGGTCGCGGATCCACACGCCGGCGGGCTTGAGCTTGCTCGTTCCGGTGAACGACGTGCCGGAGCACGTGCCCGGCTTGAACACCGCGCCGGAGCGCTCGTCGTCGGAGAAGTTCCAGTTCACCCAGCTGATCTTCTTCGAGTTCATCAGGTCGAGGTACTTCTGCGAGCGGGTGAAGTTGTTCGAGCCGTCGCCGTCCGCCATCTGGGTGCCGAACTCGGTGACGAACACCGGCACCTGGTCGGAGACCCTCGACAGGGTGTCCAGGTACTCCGTGCCGTGCTCGGCGGCGTAGAAGTGGAACGTGTACATGACGTTGGAGGCGTTGACCTTGTTGTCGACGACCTCCTGCGGGTCCTCGTCGTCGGACAGGCCGAACGTGGACCAGCCGTTCGTGCCGACCAGCACCAGGCTGTCCGGGTCCTCGGCGCGGATGACCGGGATGACCTGCTCGGCGTAGGACTTCACCCGCGACCACGAGACGTTGTTGGGCTCGTTGGCGATGTCGTAGATGATGTTGGTCTTGTCCTTGTGCCGGGCGGCGATCTCCTTGAAGAACGTCTTGGCGCGGGACGTGTTGTAGTTGGGGTCGCCGGGGTCGAGCTGGTGCCAGTCGACCAGGGCGTACATGCCGCGCTTGGTGGCTTCCTCGATGTAGCCGTGCACCAGGTCGGTGTACTTGCGCGGGTTGGTCTGGTAGCCGCCTTCCTGGATGTACATGGAGATGCGGAGGACGTCGGCCTTCCAGTCGTTCGCCAACGCGTCCAGGGATTGGCTCTTTATGCACTGCGAGTACCACTGGATGCCGTGGGTGCTCATGCCGCGCAACTGGATGGGCTGGTCGTACTTGTTGCAGAGCTTGACGCCGCAGACGTGCAGCTGTCCGTTTATCGCGGCGGGAGAGCCGGCGGGCAGGGCGGGTGCCGCCTGTGCCGTGCCGGCCGGGACGACGGGGAGCACGAGCGCAGCCGCCAGAGCCAACGCGATCCGGAGCCTTGCCATGCGGCTTCCTCCTCTCGGTCGAGGCGGCGGAATTAGTAAGGAAACTTTCCTGACTATCCGCTCGGAACCCTAACGACCACGCTCCGCGCCCGTCAAGACACTCCGCGGTGACGACCCAGGCGGGCTCTAGGCGTCCCGGCGCAGCAGCGCCACCGCTCCCCCGCCCAGCGCCACCACCAGGTAGGCCGCCAACACCAGGCCCGCGCCGAGCGGTGACAGCGGCGCGTCCCGCAGGCCGCCCGCGAGCTGCGGCGCGAGCACCGGCAGCATCACCGAGTACACCCGCGAGTCCCACGGCGCGGGCAGCAGCAGCGCGATCGTCGGCACCACGAACAGCAGGCCGCACAACGTGACCAGCGCGCCCGCCGTGGACCTGAGCAGGAAGCCCAGCCCCAGTCCGAGCAGGCCGAGCACGGTCAGCGACGCGGTGTCGGCCAGCACCGACGGCCAGGCGTCGGTGAGCGAGGCGTACGCCGAGATCGGCTTCGGCCGGTCGCCCGTGATCAGCTCGCCGGTCGCGCTCGCGATCAGCGTCACGACGCCGCCCACGACCGCCGACACCCCGCCGACGACGCCGATCTTGGCCAGCAGCAACGACTTCCGGTCCGGCACCGACACCAGCGCGGTGCGGATCATGCCGCTGCCGTACTCGGAGGTGACCGCGAGCGCGCCCAGCACGCCGAGCACGAACTGTCCGAACGGGACGACCATCGCGCTCGGGTCGGCGGCGGCGAAGTGCGCCTGCACGTCGGGCGGCTGGACGTCGTAGTCGGCGGTCATCAGGTACGACACCAGTGCGCCGGCCGCCAGCGTGAGGACGAGCGAGAGCAGCAGGAACAGCGTGGAGCGGACGGTGCGGAGCTTCAGGAACTCCGAGGCGAGCACGTCGGTCACCGGTCGGTCCTCTCGGTGCGGTACTCCACGCTGTCGTCGGTCAACTCCAGGTAGGCGTCCTCAAGGGACGCGGAGCGCGGCGTCAGCCCGTGCAGCGGGATGTGTTCGCGGGCGGCGAGTTCGCCGATGTCGTAGGCGGTGGGGCCTTGTACGGCGAGGGCGTCGTCCTCCCGGCGGACGGTCGCGCCGAGCCGGGTTTCGAGTGCGTGGGCGAGCGCGTCCGGGTTGCCGGAGCGGACCAGGACGTCCCGCTGGAACCGGTCGCTCAGGTCCTGCATGGACGATTCCAGGATGAGCCGGCCGCGGCCGATCACGATGATCCGGTCGGCGGTCAGCGCCATCTCGCTCATCAGGTGGCTGGACACCAGCACGGTGCGGCCCTCGGCGGCCAGTCCGCGCATCAGGTGGCGGATCCACCGGATGCCCTCCGGGTCCAGGCCGTTGACCGGCTCGTCGAACAGCAGCACGCCCGGGTCGCCGAGCAGCGCGGCGGCGACGCCGAGCCGTTGCTTCATGCCCAGGGACAGGGTCTGCACCCGGCGGCGGGCGACACCCGCGAGGCCGACCTGTTCCAACGTCTGCACGACCCGGTTGCGGCCGATGCCGTTGCTGCGGGCCAGCACTTTGAGGTGGTCGTAGGCGCTGCGCCCGCCGTGCACCTCACCCGCGTCCAGCAGGGCTCCGACGTGGTGCATGGGTTTGTCGACGTCGGCGTAGCGACGCCCGTTGACCAGGGCTTCGCCGCTTGTGGGGCGGTCCAGGCCGAGGATGGCGCGCATCGTGGTGGACTTGCCCGCGCCGTTCGGTCCGAGGAAACCGGCCACGTAGCCGGGTTTGACCTCGAACGTGAGGCCGTCGACGGCTCGCGCCGTGCCGTAGCGCTTGGTGAGTTCGCGTACTTCGATCACGGTGGTCGAGGTTGGCGGTTCGGTGGGTTGTGCGGATCGGACGACGGTCTTCGATCCGGGTCGGACCACGGTCCGATGTGGGCGGCGGAGTGGGTCGTTAGCGTCTGGGTGTGCGATCCCGTTTCGTCCGGCTGCTGCCCACGGTGTACCTGATCGCGCTGGACGTGCTCGCAGGTGTCGTGGTGGTGATGGTGTACACCGGGTTCGCCGAGCAGCGCACGGTGCCGTTGTGGTTGGGGTTGGGGTTGGCGGCGCTGGTGGGTCTGCCGCTGGCGGTTCGGCGGAAGTGGCCGTTGGTTGTGCTGGGTGTGGTCGTCATGGCCCAGAACGTCGCCACGGCGTTGCACATCACTTTGGAGCCTTACGGGCCTTCGGCGTTCGCCATGTACATGGTCGCCGCCGCGCTCCCCCGTCGGCGGTCTATCGGCACGTTGGTGTTCTCGCAGGTCACGGCGGCGGTGGCGATCTTCATCGGCGAGCCGTGGCCGGACGATGTCGGGTTGGCGGTCGCGGTCGTGATCCTGTTGAGCGGAGCGTGGGCGTTGGGGCGGTCGACCCGGATGCGGCGTGCGTTCGCCGAGCACGCGGTGGCGGAGCAGGCGGCTCGGGCGGTGGCCGACGAGCGGTTGCGGATCGCTCGTGAGCTGCACGACGTGGTCGCGCACAGTTTGTCGTTGATCACTGTGAAGGCCGGGATCGCGAACCACGTGGCCGCTGCGCAGCCGGAGCAGGCTCGGGAGGCGTTGCAGGTGATCGAGACGACCAGTCGCAGCACGTTGGTGGAGATGCGGCGGCTGCTCGGCGTGCTGCGGTCGGAGGATTCGGCGGTGGAGTTGGCGCCGATGCCCGGGCTGGCGGACCTGCCGGGGTTGGTCGAGCGGGCTTCGTTGGCCGGGGTGCCGGTGGAGTTGGCGGTGTCCGGTGGGCCGTTGCCGGATGGGGTGGGGTTGACGGTGTTCCGGATCGTGCAGGAGTCGGTGACGAACGTGGCCAAGCACGCCGCTCCGGCTCGGTGTGCGGTGTCGGTGGAGGTCGGGGAGGGTGCGGTGCGGATCACGGTGACCGATGACGGGCCGGGTGAGCGGGTGCCCGGGGGTGGGCTGGGTGCGGGCGGGCTGGGTGATGGAGGGCTGGGTATGGGTGGGTTGCGGGCCGGTGGGCACGGGTTGATCGGGATGCGGGAGCGGGTGGCGGTGTACGGGGGGACGTTCTCGGCCGGGCCGATGAGCGGGGGCGGGTTTCGGGTGGCGGCCGAGGTGCCGTTCGGATGATCGACGTGGTGGTGGTCGACGACCAGGCGCTGCTGCGGGGCAGTTTCCAGGTGTTGGTGGACTCGGCCGACGATCTGCGGGTCGTCGGTGAGGCCGGTGACGGGGCGGCTGCGGTGGAGGTCG
>CBHFOL010000149.1:0-17979 GCA_965995405.1 uncultured Saccharothrix sp. | reverse complement strand
GCTGGCGGTCTACGACGAGGGGCGGCGCGTGCTCCTGGACGAGCACGGCGTGACGCCCTCGGAACCGCTGCGCGCCCTGCACAGGCGCATCCTGGCCCAGGACGTGCCGGAGGCCCCGCCGCGCGCCACCGTCCCGTCCGTTCCCGCGCACGTCGCAGCGGTCGGTGAGGTCGGCGGGGTGCGGATCGTGGGCCGTGAGCGCGAACTCGCGTTGCTCGACGGGGTGCTGGTCGCGGCCCGGCACTCGGGCGGGCGGTTCGTGGCCGTGGTCGGCGAGGCCGGTATCGGGAAGACCAGCCTGGCCCGGGTCGTCGGGGCCCGCGCCGCGGCGGCCGGCACACCGGTCGTGTGGGCGCGGTGCCCGGACATCGGGCAGACACCGCCGTTCTGGCTGTGGACGCAGGTGGTGCGCGCGCTGTCGCCGGACGGCGTGGAACCCGCGCTGGCCGGGTTCACCGGTCCGTTCGCCACCGACCGCACCGACCGCGTCGACCCGGCCGCCCGCTTCCGCGCCTACGACGCCGTCGCCGCGCTCGTCCACACCGCAGCCGCCGACGAGGGCCTGGTGCTGGTCCTGGACGACCTGCACGCGGCCGACCCGGACTCGCTGCTGCTCCTGCGCTACCTCGCCCCCACCCTGCACACCTCGCGGGCGCTGGTGGTCGCGACGCTGCGCCCCTACGAGCACGACCCGGACCTGGTCGCCGCGCTCGCCGACGTGGCGCGCTCCCCCGGGCACCGCCGCGTGCACCCGGCCGGGCTCGACGCGGACGCGGTGGCCGACCTGGTGCGCGAGCACACCGGCACCACCCCGTCCGCCGCCGCCGTGGACCGGCTCGTCACCCGGACCGGCGGCAACCCGTTCTTCCTCACCGAACTGCTGACCTCGCCGGAGGACCCGCCGCCGAGCATCCGCGACACCGTCCGCCGCCGCCTGCACGCCCTGGACGACGCCACCCGCGACTGCCTGGACCTGCTCGGCGTCGCGGGCCGGGACCTGGATGTCGCCGTCGTCGGCACCCCCTCGCCCGCCGCCGACCACCTGGTCACCGAGACCGCGCCGGGTGTCGTCGGGTTCCGGCACCCGCTGTTCGCCGAGGCGACGTACGCGGACCTGTCCCCCACCCGGCGCGCCACGCTGCACGCGCGCCTGGCCGACACCGCCCGCGACCTGCTCACCCCGGCCGAACTGGCCCACCACTACGGCCGGGCACGGGACCGTCGCGCCGACCACCTGCACTGGACGCTGGAAGCCGCCGAGGACGCCACCCGCCGCCTCGCCTTCGCCGACGCCCTGACCCACCTGGACCGGGCGGCGGCCCTGCTCACCGACCCGGCCGAGGAACTGGCGGTGCACCTGCGCCGCACGGCCCTGCTCCAGATCACCGTCGGCATCGGCAGCGACGCGGTGGCCGAGGCCGCCTCCCGCGCCCACCACCTGCTGACCCGGCTGGGCGAGGACCGACCCCTGGCCGGCGCCCTGTGGACGCTCGGCGAACTGGCCTGCAACCGCGCCGACTTCCCGCTCGCCGCCGACCTCGCCGGCCGGTTGCTCGCCCTGGACGGCGACCCGCTCACCAGGACCGCCGCCCACTACCTGCTCGGCGTGACCGCCTACTTCACCGGCCGCCTCGCGGACGCCGACGACCACCTCACCACCGCCGTGGACCACCTGGACGAACGCCTGCTGCGCGGCCAGACCGGCCGCACGCCGACCCTGGCCGTCCACGAGTTCCGCGCCCTCGTGCGGTCGCTGCGCGGCCTGGACGCCCAACCGGACCTGGCCGCCGCACGCGCCCTGGCCGAACGGACCGACGACCCGTACGGCCGCGCCAACGCGGAGCTGTTCGCCGGTTGGGCGGCGCTCCAGGAGCACGACGTGCCCGCCGTCGAACGGGCCGCCCGGGAGTGCCGCCGCATCGGCGCCCGGGGCCACATGGCGCACTTCGTCACGACCGGCGACTTCTTCGCCGAGTGGGCGGCCCTGCGCCGGGGCGACGCGGCCGGACCGGCGGCCGTGCGCGCCGCCGCCGACGGCATCTACCGGCTGGGCCTGCGCTCGACCCGCACGATCACGCTCGCCGACGAGGGCCTGAGCACCGCACGGGCCGTCGGCGAGCACGTCCTGACCGCCGAGCTGCACCGCGTGCGCGGCCTGGCCTCCGGCGACGCGCGCGACCTGGACACCGGCCGCGCGATCGCCGAGGCACAGGGCGCGCACCTGCTGCTGGCCCGCTTCCACTAGCGCCTCCACACGATTTCCACAGCCCTCCGCTGCGATTGATCGCGAACAGCACAACGGAGGGGGAACCCATGTACGACGCCGTGGTCATCGGTTGCGGGCCGGTCGGCGCGCTCACCGCCAACCTGCTGGGCGCGCGGGGCGTGCGCACCCTGGTCGTGGAGCGGAGCACCGAACCGCACGGCCAGTCGCGCGCGTTCTCCTGCGACGACGAGGCGCTGCGGATCTACCAGCAGGCCGGCCTGCGCAGGGAGGTCGAGCGCGACACCCACCAACCCCGCAGGGCCGAGTACGTCAACGCGAGGGGCCGGGTGTTCGCCGAGATCGCCCTGGACGAGGTCGACTTCGGCCTGGGCGCGGGTCCACTGCACTTCTTCGACCAGCCGGGGCTCGAAGCGACGCTGAGACGCGGCCTGGACCGCTTCCCGCACGTCACCCTGCGCACCGGCACGGAACTGACCGGCCTGACCCGGCACGACGACCACGTGACCGTCACCCTTCGCGAGGGTGGGCTCGACACGGAGGTCGACACCCGGTACGTGCTGGGCGCGGACGGGGCGCGCAGCACCACCCGCACGGCCGCCGGGATCACCCTCACCGGCACCTCGTACGCCGAACCGTGGCTGGCGATCTCCGGCGTCGTCGAACCGGGCGCGACCCGCGTGGACACCACCCGGTTCGTCTGCGACTGGCGGCGGCCCGCGTTCGTGTCCCCGGGAGCGTTCGGCACGCACCGGATGGAGTTCATGCTCCTCGATGGCGAAGACCCGGAGGCCATGACGAACCCGGACACCATCCGCCGCCTGATCACGCCGTACGTGGACCCGGACCGGTTCACGGCCACCCGCGCCGTCGTCTACACCTTCCACCACCTGATCGCGGACCGCTGGCGGGACGGCCGGGTGTTCCTGCTCGGCGACGCGGCACACCAGATGCCGCCGTTCCTGGGCCAGGGCCTGTGCAGCGGGCTGCGCGACGCGGCAAACCTGACGTGGCGGATCGCGCAGGTGCTGCGCGGCGACGCCGACGACGCGCTGCTGGACGGCTACGAGGCCGAACGCCGCCCGCACGCCGAGGAGATGGCGCTGACCAGCGTGCGTCTGGGCCGGGTGTTCCTGGTCCGCAACCGGGTCGGGGCCGCCGTCCGGGACGCCGTGCTGCGGGCCGCGCAGACCGTGCCCCGGGTCCGCCGCGCGATCCGGCACTTCGAGTTCAAGCCCCGTCCCGCGCTGCCGGGCCACCAGGGTCCGGTCGGCACGATGTTCCCCCAGCCCGATGTCGCCGTCGGCGGCACGCGGGTGCCGCTGGACGACGTGCTGGGAGCCGAGTTCACGGTGGTCGGCCCCGGCGTGGACGCGGCCACCGCGATCGGCTGGCGTGGCCCGGTGGCCCGCTTCGTGCGCGTCGCGCCGCCCGGCGCGGGTGCCCCCACCGACATCACGACCGTCGAGGACGTGGACGGCGCGCTCGCCGCCTGGTTCGCCGAGCACGGCACGGACGTCGTGGTGCTGCGCCCGGACCGGTTCGTGCACGCCACCGAGGTCCGCAGTCGGAATCCCGCGGTGAGCCGCTGAACGGTTCAGGCACCGGCCGGTGGCCCGGAGCGCGGCGTGCCGTGCGGGAGTGGGGGGTCGTCACGCTCGGGTCAGGCTTCGCAGCCGGTCTGGATCTCCAGGTTGGTGCAGGTGTCGGCGCCAGGCCCGCCATTGCCGGTGTCGGCGAGCACCTGGGGGCCGCCGTCGAGCACGTCGTCGCCACCGAGGCCGGTGCCGGTCTCGCTGTCGCCGAACAACAGGTCGTCGCCGCCACCGCCGGTCAGCGTGTCGTCGCCGTTGAACACGATGCCGGCACCGTCGCCGACGAGCCGGTCGTTGCCCAGACCGCCGGTCAGGGTGTCGTCCCCACCGGACAGGGCACCCACCGCGTCACCGAACACCGTGTCGTCACCCGGGCCGGCGTCGATCGCGTCGGGGCCGCCATTGGCGACCCCACCGTCACCGCGGATGACGTCGGCGTCCGGCCCACCGAGGATGGTGTCCGCACCTCCCCGCGGCGCGGTCGTGACACCCGCCGCGAAGTCCCCGTCGATAGCGTCGACGCCCGGGCCGCCGTCGATGTAGTCGTCACCACCGTTCACCAGCACCGAGGGGGTCACCGAGTCGCCGGCGATCACGTCGGCCCCGGCTCCGCCGTGGATGGTGTCGTTGCCCATCGGACTGGTGGGGTCGTCGGGCGGGTCGGCGAAATCGCCCTGGATCTGGTCGGCACCGTCCCCGCCGGAGATCGTGTCGTCACCCAGCCCACCGGACAGTTGGTCGACGCCGTCGTCCCCGGCGATGGTGTCGTCGCCCGGCCCACCGGTGGCCTGGTCGAGCCCCTCGCCGCCGGAGATGTCGTCGTTCCCGGCGTCGCCGGTGATCGTGTCCGCGCCGTCCCCGCCCAGGATCCGATCGTCGCCGGTCGCGTTCAGCGGGTCGGTGGGCGAGCGGTCGCCGGAGATCCGGTCGTTGCCCGGGCCGCCGCAGATCAGGTCGTCACCACCGTCGCCGCCGATCACGTCATCGCCGCCGAGACCGGCGATCACGTCCCGACCGGGCGTGCCGAACAGGACGTCCGGACCGTCGGTCCCGACGATCGTCGCCTCGACACCGTCGCACAACGTCGCCGCGTACGCCGGGGTCGCGACCACCGCCGAGGTGAACAACGCGGTCGCGGCGGCCACCGTCAGGGCCGCCCCGGCCGAACGTGAGCCCCGTCGGCCCGCGCGGTTCACTTCTCGTACCGTCCTCGTCATCGCGCCCACCTCCACGACCAGGATCGCCCCGACGCGGCACCACCACCCGCCCACTCACCCGATCCAGCGACCGGTCCATCAAGGACATCGGCGGGTCCGGCATCGGGGTGGAATGAGCCGGATTCCTGCCCTGGCGCGACGCTCGTCACCAGGATCCCGTCCGATCCACGCCCGGTAGGGGTCGCGAATTGCGGTCTGGTTCCCACCGGTTGTCGGCAGTATTGCGGACGGGGACACGGCGACGCCGACGTGGGGAGGGGCGGGCGATGAACCAGGCGCGCGCGGTGATCAAGGCGGTTCGGGGCGCGTTGTCGGTGCTCGGCGACCCGCTCTACGTGCCGACCGGCCACTTCTACTCGCCGGTCCCGGGGCGGCGGGATATCGCGCGGGCAGTCGGCGTCGACCGCGGTGCCCGCTCACTGCCGGGCATCGACTTGCGCGAGGCGCGGCAGAAGGAGTTGGCCGCGGAACTCGCGCCGAGGTGGGCGGAGATCCCCACCCGCCGGCACGAGGACTGGCGGTACCGCCCCGACAACGACATGTTCGGCTTCGTCGACGCCGCGCTGTACTACTCCATGCTGGCCCGGCTGCAACCCCGGCGGGTGATCGAGGTCGGTTCCGGCTTCTCGTCCGCGATCGCCCTGGACGCCACCGACCGCTTCGCCCCCGAGTGCTCCTTCACGTTCATCGAGCCCTACCCCGAACGGCTGCTCGCCCTGCTGGAGCGCGACGACCGGCAGCGGTGGGAACTGGTCCGCAGCCCCGTGCAGGACGTCCCGCTCGACGTGTTCGACCAGCTCGGCTGCCGCGACGTGCTGTTCATCGACTCCACGCACGTCAGCAAAGCGGGCAGCGACGTCAACCACCTCTTCTTCGAAGTGCTGCCACGCCTGGCGCATGGGGTGGTGGTGCACGTCCACGATGTGTTCTGGCCCTTCGAGTACCCCGTCGAGTGGCTGCGGGAAGGGCGCAACTGGACGGAGAACTACCTCCTGCGGGCGTTCCTGTCCTACAACTCCGGGTTCGAGGTACTGCTGTTCGCCTCGTGGCTGTGGGCGACGGAGCGGGACTTCGTACGCGACCACCTCCCGCACACCGTGGACCAGGCCCCCGGGAGCATCTGGCTGCGCAAGACCGCAGGCTGACGGTGTGCGCCGGCCACCCGACCAGGAGTGAGGCCATGGCACGCATTCTCGTTGCGACCACGCCGAGCGACGGGCACGTCAACCCGGTCCTGCCGATCGTCGGCGAGTTGTCCCGCCGAGGGCACGAGGTCCGCTGGTACACCGGCGCGCACTTCCGGCGGAAGGTCGAGGCCGCCGGCGCGGAGTACCTGCCGATGCGCGAGGCATACGACTTCGGCGGCAGGAACCGGCACCAGGCTTTTCCGCAACTCGACGGGCTGGAGGGCACCGCGATGTTCCGGGCGGTGATCGACGCGGCCTTCGTCCAGACCGCTCCCGCGCAGCACCGCGACCTCGTCCGAATCCTGGCGGCCTTCCCGGCGGACGTGCTGGTCGCCGACGAGATGTGCTATGGAGCGGGGCTGACGCACGAGATCACCGGCTGCCCACATGCCATGGTCGCGACCTCGATCTACATGTACGCGAGCAGGGACACCGCACCGGTCGGGCTGGGGCTGCGGCCGTCCGCGTCGCCCGTCGGCCGGCTCCGCAATCGGCTGCTCGCCTTCGGTGTCGAGCACGTGGTGATGCGCGGGTTGTGGCGGAGTGTCGACGCGATGCGTGCCGGGCTCGGCCTTGCGCCACGCGTGCCGCACGGGCCGGCCAATGTGGCCGCGTGGCCCGATGTCTACCTGCTCGGGACGGTGCCCTCGTTCGAGTACCCACGCTCGGACCTGTTCCGCGCCACGCATTTCGTCGGCCCGCTGGCACCGGCTCGCAACGACGACTTCACACCGCCGCCGTGGTGGCACGAACTGCGCGCCGACCGGCCGGTGGTGCACGTGACGCAGGGGACGGTGTCCAACGACGAGCCGTCACTGCTCGAACCGGTGGTGCGCGGGCTCGCCGGGGAGGATCTGCTCGTGGTCGCGACCACCGGCGAATCCGAGCCGGCGGCGGTGCCGGCGAACGTCCGGCAGGCGAAGTTCGTGCCCCATGCCGAACTGCTGCCGCATGTCGACGTGATGATCACCAACGGTGGCTACGGTGGGGTGCAGGCGGCGCTCGCACACGGCATCCCACTGGTGGTGGCCGGCACTACGGAGGAGAAACCCGACGTGGCCGCGCACGTGGCGTGGTCGGGCGCCGGGCTCGACCTGCGGACGTCCAGTCCGTCGCCGGCACGGTTGCGCGCGGCGGTGCGCGAGGTGCTGCGCGACCCGCGTTACCGGACGCACGCGCGCCGGATCCAGGCGGAATGCGCCGAGGCCGGCGGTCCGCGACGTGCCGCGGAACTCGTCGAAGAGGTCGCACAGACCGGGAAACCGTTGCCGCGCTAGAACCGTGCTGCCATCGGCCGGCCGAGGGGCACCACGTCGACCCGGATTGACGACCCCTTCGCCCGAGATGACGTTCCGGATGCAGGTGACCACCGTTCGTAGGTGTTGATCATGTGTGCGGTGCTCCATACTCGCGTTCGGCGCGGCGGTCCCCTGTCACCCTGCCTCGGCCGCCGGCTCGTCTGGAGGTCCCTCGATGAAGGTATGGGTAGGTCTTGTCACGGCGGTGTTGTTGTTACTGCCCGGAACCAACGCGCTGGCCGCTCAGCCGGATACCACGCCGTACTACTGGCAGGTTCCGGGAGCGGCTGAACGCACGCTCCAGGCGGCCGGGTTCGACGTCGAACACGGCGTCGACGGTGCCGTGCAGGTGGTCGGTGACCAGCGCGTGGCGGACCGGCTGGTCGCCCTCGGCTACCGACCGCGGAAGTTCGACACGGTGTACAAGCCGGTGCCGCCCGGCCGGGCCGGGGACGTCGGCGTTCAGACCTACTACGGCGGCTACCGGACGGTGGCCGAGCACGAGAAGCACCTGACCGACGTGGCGGCGGCGTACCCGGCGCTGACGCAGGTGTACGACATCGGTGACAGCTGGCGCAAGACGCGCGGCCAGGGCGGGCACGACATCAAAGCCATCTGCATCACCAGGAAGCAGGCCGGTGACTGCGCGCTGAACCCCGGCTCCGCCAAGCCCCGGTTCGCGTTGATCGCACAACTCCACGCGCGGGAACTCTCCACCGGCGAACTCGCGTGGCGGTGGATCGACCACGTCACCAAGGGATACGGCACCGACGCCGAAGTGACGTCCATTTTGGACACGACCGAGCTGTGGGTGGTACCGATCGTCAACCCCGACGGCGTGGACATCGTCGCGTCCGGCGGCAACCAGCCGTTGCTGCACCGCAAAAACGCCAACAACACCGGAGCGTCGTGTTCGGCACCGAGCTACGGCGTGGACCTGAACCGCAACTCCACGTTCAAGTGGGGCGGAGCCGGCACGAACCGGTGTGGCGAGACCTACCAGGGCACGGCGGCCGGTTCGGAACCCGAGACCAGGGCGATCGAGGCGTTGTTCAAGCAGTTGTTCCCCGACCAGCGGGGCCCGGGTGACACCGAGCCCGCGCCGGTCACGACCAAGGGCGTGATGATCACGGTCCACAGCCACGGCAACCTGATCATGCCTCCGTGGGGCTGGACGTGGAACGCGAACCCGAACGCGACGCAGTTGGCGGCGCTGGGCAGGAAGATGGCGGCGTTCAACGGGTACACGGTGAAGGCCGAGGGCAGCACGACGGGCACGACCGACGACTTCACCTACGGCAACCTGGGTATCGCGAGCTACACGTTCGAGATCGGCTCGGGCAGCGGCAGCTGTGGCGGGTTCCTGCCGCAGTATTCGTGCGTGGACAGCTTGTTCTGGCCGAAGAACAAGGGAGCGTTCCTGACGGCGGCGAAGGCCGCCAAGGCACCCTACGCGAGTTGATCCCACGCAGGGTCCGTGTGCGTGGCCGTGCGTCGGCGACGCACACGGACCGACGCCTGATCCGCCAAGACGTCGACCGGTGGACTCGGGACTGATGCTGCTGGTTGTCGCGGGGTCGCCCAACGCGGCGGGGCCGGCGGTTGCGCTCCGCAATCCGACACCCGCGTGTTCACCCGGACGGGTTGATGCCTGCCACCACCAGCGGTGGGACGATGGGGACGGACGGCGAGGCGCTCGTGTCGGCGGGGAGTGACGACACCGAGCTGTGCCGGAACACCGACGCCGAAGGACACCGCCTGGCGGATCCGCACGGCCTTCGACGGGATCCCACCCGGACCGACCGGTCTGGAGCCTCCGCATGGTCGCGGATCCGGGCGGAAGCGCCGGCCACGTCCACTGGACTGGCAGCAAGGGGGAAACAATGAGGAAGACGACGAAGATCGCGGCTGTCCTGACGACCGTTGCCGCGACCACCGTGCTGATCGCCGGAACGGCCGCCGCCCAACCCGCGACCGAGGCCGCTCCTCCGTGGGTGAGCGACCCGGCCACGTGCGCCAACCCGCTCACCGCGGTGCAGCGGACAGTCAGCGACCGAGTCGTCCAGGTCCGCTACGGCATCTGCGGCGGCGCGCAATACGGCTGGGGGCGGATCCTCAACTACACCGGGCCGGAGTTCATCCGCTTCGAGGTCGACCTGAACGGCGACCGGGTCGCGGACGACTTCTCGACCTACACCGCGGGCAACCGCAACTACACGCAGGCATACCCGACGAGTCCGAGCCCGGCTCGCGCTTTCCGGGCGTGCTACGTGGTCGATCCGAGCGGAACCTGCACCGCGGACAACTCCACCGTCTGGTGGTGACCCGCGACACCGCGACCGCGCGGACGTGACCGAACCGCTGTCCGATCGACACGGGGCGCGGAGCGGTTTCGACGGGTTGAACACGCCCGCGGAACCGCTTCGGGCCCGTGTTCAGATGCCTCTTGCGCGGAGCCGTTGGTCCTCCGTGCCTCTCATCGGAGATTCGCGCGGCCGATGACGGTCGACGTGTAGAGGTCCTCCAGCGATGCCGTGCCGGCGAACACGGCGAAGAAGCGGTTGGTGAGTTCCCGGTCTTCGGCGATGACACGGAGCAGTGCTCGTCGTTCGTCCCGCACGTCGAGCTGCGTGGCGACGAGTGTCGCCTGGTAACGGGGATCCAGTGTCCGATCGCGTTCCCGCACGTAGCCTTCGAGCGCTGCGCGCAGCGCCCTCAGGTCGTTCCGGTAGCCGTCGGCCAGACCCAGACCCCCGATCCACAGCTCGCCGGGTACCCGGTCCGGACGGTCCTGCCCCCGGTGATCCACAACCCTGTGCCGCTGGTTCGGCAGGGGAAATCCGTACGGGATCGAGGACCAGTGTGGCGACACCTGGTCGATCTCGATGCCGTTGGACCAGATCCCGGCCTCGGTCGCGCCGCCCAGAACCATCAGCCGGCACCGTCCCGAACCGGCCTCCGCCGGCCGCAGCGTCGGTGGCGGCGGCCGTGCGCCGGTAGCCGCCAGCAGCATCTCCATCGCGGCCGGACCCGAGTTCCAGACGGTCGCCCCGTGGCGCTCGGCGAGATCCAGCCACGCCGTCGCATCGCGCCGCTGGTGCTCGTTCGTCAGGATGAGCGTCCCCCCTGCGGAGAGCAGGCCGAAGATGTCATAGACCGACAGGGCGAAATCCAGTGAGGTCACCGCGAGCACGCTGTCGGAGGAAGCGAACTCGAAGCGGTCGTTGATGTGCTCCACTGTTTTCATCGCCGCCCGGTTGCTTACCTCCACCCCCTTGGGTTCATACGACACCTGCCGGCGAACGACTGCCCGCGGGTCAGGTCGACGGCGACGACCACGAAGTTCGAGAGGTCACCGACCACGTCCAGCACGGCGGGATCGCGGGTCCGCCGGTTGAACGTCGGGACGTTGAGCAGGAACCGGGGTTCGGCGCTCCACCTGCCGACCGTCTCGGCGAACGCGGTCGCGAGCGCGACCGCCGGGGTCACCCCGTGGTCGCGTGCGCGGCCGACCAGCGCGCGCCACGTCGTGGGTTCGAGCCGGTCCTGGTGCCTGACGAACCTCAGCTCCCCGATCCGCTCGGGGCTGCGGACGGTGGGCAGTCCGGGACGGGGCGGCAGGTCCGCCGGCTTCCGTTGCCAGTACTCGCGGGCCCGGTCGCGCTCGGCTGCACCGGACAGCTGCTCGCCCCGCAGGTACTCGGGGAACTCCATGCCGACCGGCGGCAGCGCGCATTCGGGCCGGGCGTAGAGGCGGCCCAGGTCCCTGATGGCCACGTGCAGACTGTGGACGTCGGTCACCAACAGGTCGAACTCCAGGTGCACCCGGGTCGTCCCGCCCGGAAACCCTCCTGGGCTCGCCTCGGCCGTACCGGCGCCGAAAGGGCGCACGAGACCAAGGGTATGTCGCTGTGCTACGTGTTCAAGGGGCCACAAAATGCCCGCCGGGCGCGAGAAGCGCGGAGTCATGAGGGTCCCGCCGTGCCACCGCCCCACCTGCGCGCCGCACGTACACGCAACCCGAACGGACGCTTGCGGCCTGCCCCGCCCCGCCGTAACTTTGCCGCGTTTCAACCAAAACCGGTCTCGAAGCGCGGCGACCGTCCGACTCCACGGTCATCCTCCGATCCCCTGACCACTTGACCGATTTCCAGGTCCGGTCGTGGTGCACCACGTCCGTGTCGCAGCGCATCGCTTTCATCAGTCCGATGAGGACGGTGTCACCGTGGACCCACAACGGGAACGACGCACGACATGACCGCCACGCCCACCTACGCCGGCATGGTCGCATCGACTGGCCAAGGTCGGCGGCGACCTCGACGGGATCGGGCTCTACTACGACGCTCCACCGGTTTCCCACAGGAATGGGTGGAGATCGCGATGGAGGCGCGGGCGCGCGTCGGGCACCTGATCGACCTCCGGCTCGGGCCGGCGCTCGACACCCTGACCGCCCTGCCGCGTTCACCGTTCGTGGACCCGGCATTCGTGGACCTGGCGTTCAGCGACGCGGACAAGGTCGACTACGTCCACTACTGGGAGCAGCTGGTGCCCATCGCCCTCGCGAGGAGAAGGACATGACCAGCCCCATGCGGTTGATGGAACTGACGTCCGGTGTGTACGCGTTCAAGGCGTTGGCACTGGCCGACCGACTCGGCCTGTTCACCGAACTCCGCGGGGGGAAGAGCACGACCACGGCGGAGTTCGCCACCCGGCACGGTATCGCGTCGCGGCCGGCCGAGTTGCTGCTCACCGCGTGCACGGCGCTGGGGTTGCTGGAGCCGGCCGGCGGCGGGTACCGCAACTCCGCGCTGTCGGAGGAATACCTGGTCGAGGGAAAGCCGTACTACTTCGGCGGCTGGGTCAAGGTGGTGGACCGCCACGAGTACCCGGCCTATCTGGAGGTGGAGACGTCGTTGCGGGGCAACCACCCCACCACCTGGGACGTCGACCAGCAGGAATCGCTGTTCGCTCCGGACGATCCCGTCGTGCTGGAGTTGTTCTGGGACGGCATGTACTCGATGTCCTGCTACACCGCCGTCTGCCTGGCGGAGGTGTTCGACTTCGGTCCGGCACGACGACTGCTCGACGTCGGAGGTGGCGGGGGCGCGTTCGACATCGAGCTGTGCCGGGCCGTGCCCCACCTGCGGGCGACCGTGTTCGACCTGCCGTTCGTCCGCGACCTCACCCTTGAGCGGGTGCGGTCGGCGGGGTTCGAGGAGCGGATCACGTTCGTGGCGGGCGACTTCTTCACCGACGAACTCCCCGGTGGACACGACGTGGTCCTGCTGTCGAACATCCTGCACGACTGGGACGAGGACGACGTCCGACGAATACTGGCCGCCTGCGCCGGAGCACTCGACCCCGGCGGGTCACTGCTGATTTCGGAGTCCTTTGTGGACGACGACAAGACCGGTCCGCCACTGGCGGCGCTGATGAGCCTGAACATGCTGGTCGAGACCTGGGGCCGCAACTACACCGCGGGCGAGTACTCCGCCTGGCTGCGGGAAGCCGGACTCACGTTCGTCGGCGTGCGGCCCTTCGACGCCCCGGGCGCCAACGGTGTGCTCGTGGCACGCAAACCCTGAGGAGGGCACCATGGCCGAACATCCCCCCGAGCCATGGCGGGTGAAGGTGGTGGAGCCGATCAGCACCACCACACGCACGCACCGTGAAGCCGCGATACGCACAGCCGGGTGGAACCCCTCTCTGCTGCGCTCGGAGGACGTCTACATCGATCTCTACTCGGACTCGGGGACCAACGCGATGACCGACCGGCAGTGGTCGGCGATCATGCGGGGCGACGAAGCCTACGCCGGGGCGCGCAGCTTCTACCGGTTGGAGAAGGCGGTCCGCACCTACTACGGCTACGAACACGTCATTCCGGTGCACCAGGGGCGCGGAGCCGAGAACATCCTGTCGCAAGTGCTCGTGCGCCCCGGAACCCACGTGCCCGGCAACATGTACTTCACCACCACGCGGGCACACCAGGAGCTGAACGGCGCGACCTTCCACGACGTCGTGATCGACGAGGCACACGACCCCCGATCGGAACACCCGTTCAAGGGCAACGTGGACCTGGCCAAGCTGGAGAGGCTCATCCGCGAACAGGGCGCGAGCGCCATCCCCTACTTCTCGATCGCCGCGACGGTGAACATGGCCGGAGGCCAGCCGATCAGCCTGGACAACCTGGCCCGGGTGCACGATCTGGCGGAACGGCACGGCATCCCGGTCATCTTCGACGCCGCCCGCGCCGTGGAGAACGCGTGGTTCGTCCAACAGCGCGAGCCGGGCTGGGCGGACAAGTCCGTCGCGCACATCCTGCACGCGATGTGCGACCTCACCGACGGCGCGACGGTGTCGGCGAAGAAGGACGGCAGCGCCAACATCGGGGGCTGGCTGGGTCTGCGCGATCCGGAACTCGTCGAGCGCGCGCTCACGCTGGTGACCGTCTACGAAGGGCTGCACACCTACGGCGGGATGGCCGGCCGGGACCTGGAAGCCGTCGCCACCGGCATCGAGGAATCGGTGCGAGAGGACAACATCGGCTTCCGCGTCGGGCAGGTCCGGTACCTCGGCGACCGCCTGGTCGAAGCGGGCGTGCCGATCGTCCGCCCGGTCGGCGGGCACTGCGTGTGCATCGACGCCCTCTCGGTGATCCCCCACGTTCCCCGGGACCAGTTCCCCGCCCAGACCCTCACCGCCGCCCTGTACGTCGATTCAGGCGTTCGCGGCGTGGAACGCGGCGCGTTGTCGGCCGGGCGGGACCCCGTCACCGGGCAGGAGCGGTTGCCCAAGCTCGAACTGGTGCGCCTGGCCATTCCCCGCCGCGTCTACACCAAGAGCCACCTCGACGTCGTCGCGGACAGCGTGATCCAGCTCAACGCCGAACGCAGCCGCATCGTCAGCGGTCTGACCCTCGTGCACGAACCTCGACACCTGAGGTTCTTCCGGGCGCGACTGGTCCCCGCGAACGGCGGTGACATCTTCGCCAAGGCTCTCTGACTCCGGTGCATCGCCTTGCCGCGTGCGCCTCGGTCGCGAGCGTTCAGGAATCCTCGTCGCCCCGGTCTTCGGGGGACGGCTCTCCGAGAACTCCGACGAAGGCCGAGGCGACGAGGGCGACAGCGCGGTCGTCGTCCTGGGCCAGTTGACGCAGGACCTCCCGCACGGCGGTACCCGACAGTTCGACCAGCGCCTGGGTGAGACGTATCCGCGTCGCGGAGTCCGCAGTGTGCGCGGCGAGTTCCTCGACCAGCGCGGTCAGGATCCGGTCCGCGCACCCGGGGTCCCGGGACAGCGTTCCCAGGACCTCCGCCGCGTCGACGTCGTTGGAGCCCTCGACCACCATGCCCACGAGTGTCGGCACGGCCGCGGTCACGCCACGCCTGCCCAACGCCAGAGCGGCGTGCCCGCGCACCGTCGCGTCCGGGTCCCCGAGCGCGTCCGCGAGCACCGGGGTCGCACCCGGGGCCTCGGACATCCCGGCGATCGCCAGCACCGCGCGCCGCCGGATGTCGACGTCCCCCGAGTGCAGGCCGGCGGCCAGCGTCGCCATGCCGTCGCCGCCCGATCGGGCGAGCGCCCAGCGCAGGGCGCCCGCGACGTTGGGATCGGACTCGGACAGGACCGCCCCGGCCAGCAGTTCGGCGGGAACCGACACGCCCTCCGGCGGGACCAGGACGGCCTGCTGCCGGCGCGCGGCGCTGGTCGAGTTGAGCCCCTGCATGAGTTCGACGATGCGCAGGACACCCTCCCAGCCGGTGGGCGCGGACGCGTCGATCGCGCGGAGCCGCTCAAGCAGTTCCTGTTCCCGCTCCAAGCGGTCTTCCGTCCACCGGATGAGGTCGCCGACCAGAGCGGACGGCGTGCAGGCCGGGTCCTCCAGCGCGCGCCCGACCTGCTTGAGCGAGAGCCCGAGGGACCGCAGGCTCTCCACCTGGAAGATCCTGCGGACGTCCGCGGCGGAGTACTCGCGGTAGCCGCCGACGGTGCGACCGGTCGGTCGCACCAGCCCGAGGGCGTCGTAGTGCCGGAGCATCCGGGTGCTCACCCCCGAATGGCGGGCCACCTCGCCGATCAGCAATCCGCAGCCTCCGCGGCCCCGGCGACTCCCGACGCAGCCGCAGCGACGGCGGCGGCTCGTTCCGGGCCGAGTGTGACGATTCGCTTCGCCTCGTCGATGGCCGCGTCGAACCCGGTCTCCGGGTCCCGCAGGAGCAGCCCGGTGGCACGGGCGTGCGCGGCCACCACCGGGTCGGGGTTCGCCGCGGCCTGCTCCAGGGCGGGCTCGATCACGTGGCCGAGGTCGACCAGGGCCCGACTCAGGCTCAGCTGCACATCGCGGTCGCCGCGGCCGAGCTGCGTGACCAGTTCGTCCACCAGGTCCTTCTTCCCGTCCTCGGGCACGAGGGCGACCGCGACGCGCCACGCGGTCCGCGCGACCTCGTCGTCGGCGTCGCGCAGCAGGTCGCGCGTGATCCAGGCCCACGCGCTCTTGTCGCCGATCTTGGAGAGCGTGTGCAACGCCTGGCTGCGGGCCTGAGTGCGCTCGGAGTCGAGTTCCCGGCGAATCCGGGGCAGGGTGATCTCCGGCGGGAGGCGGGTCAGCGCCCAGGACAGCATGTCCCGCACGAAGAAGTCCGGCTCGACCGCGCACCGCGCGACGAGCGTCTCCAGCAGGTCGGGGGCGGGGTTCGAGCCGACCGCCAGGGCCGCCCGAAGCCGGACCGACGAGTCCTTGACGCCCAGGGCGTCGGCCACGTGGGTGTTCTGCGGGGTTCCGTTTGTCGTGTTGATCGGGACCACCTCCTGCACCCAGTGGACGCCTTGTCACTGTGTCAAGGTCAAGCCCGTGACCGGCGGATCAGAAGATCGTCCGGTCCAGGCCGGCACACCAAGCACGGCACGTGACGATACCGGACACTGCGGGTGACTGCGCAGGAGAGCGTCCCGGGCACCGGATCGGCGATATTCGGTTATCGCGGTACGGAGCGGGCGCGGAGGTGGGCGCGTTCGCCTTGGCGGCCGAACAGGATGAGCACTTCGACCGGGGTGGAGTCGGCGCTGTCGAACCAGTGCGGCACGTGGGTGTCGAACTCGGCCGCCTCACCCTCGGTCAGCACCAGGTCCTGGTCGCCGAGGAGCAGCCGAAGGCGGCCGTTGAGCACGTACATCCACTCGTAGCCCTCGTGGGTCTTCTGCTCCGGGGCGCGGCGTCCGGCCGGGATGATCACCCTGTCGCCGTGCTCGGTGGCGGCCCGAGCCCGCAGTTCGGCGGTCGTGGTCGACGCCGGGTCGCCGCGCAACGCGCCTCCGACGCCGTACACGGTCACCGCCTGACCTGCCCCCACACACCCCGTGTGGCCACCGACACCGCGACCAGGACGACCACCAGGACCAGCGCACCGATGTCCGTGACGAGCGACGGCAACATCCCGACGACCCCGAACCGTTCCCGAGCGGCGGTGAACATCTCCGGTGGCACCAGCACCACCCCGGCCGCCTGCGTCACGTTGACGACCAGCACAACCCAGAAGAGCACGCGGTGGGGCCGTCGGAACAACGCGAGCACCCCCAGGGCGTTGCCCACCAGGCACAGGCACCCGACCGCCCGGAACCCGACCAGGAACCCCGGCACCTGTCCGACCGCTACCTCGGGATCCGCACCGGCCAACACCATCATCCGCCACAGCGTCCAATCGTCGACAACGACGAACGCCTGCAACGCGGTCCCGACGGTGAAGACCACCGACGCGACCCCGGTCACGACGAGCAGCGGCGAAGTCCAACGCCCGAACCGCACCGCCGTCCGCGCGTGGGGAGGTAAGGACATGGGGAGCGACCTTCCCGGATACCGACAGAGACGAACCATCATCAGTTGTCGACCGCTCGGCACGGATCCGGGAACCACCCTGAAGCGCCCCTGAGTCTCCACCCGGAACGACGAGGCGCGGGTCCCCAGCTGACCGGCATGGGGTGATCGCCCCGCGGCCATGGCACCCGCCGGGAACGGGTGGCCTCAGCGCGGCACGGGACAGCTTTCGGCGAGCAGGTCGAGCGCGGCGTGATTCGTCCGAACGCGCCTGTCCACAGTGGACTCAGGTGGGCGGATGCCGATCTTCGTGCCGAGGAACAGCAGGCGCTCGCCGCCGGCGGCGAGCGTCGCCCGCATCGCATCGGCGGTCATCAGCGATGACGGCTCCCCCGGCGCCGGGGGCAGGTGGGCGTCCGACCACGCCGCGCCGAACGAGCCGGACGTGGCCGAGCAGCCGGAGAACATCACCCCGGCGAGCACTCCGGCGTCGCGGGCGAGGGAGACGTGGTCGACCGGGGTCGCGGCGGAGCGTCCCTCGATCGCCGATCTCCCCCAGTTGATCGCCACGCCGATGGGCGTCCCGGTCATGGCCCCGACCTTCCGGACCGCCGCGATCTCGTCCGCCAGGGTGAGAAACCCCTTCT
>CBHFOL010000148.1:0-18002 GCA_965995405.1 uncultured Saccharothrix sp. | reverse complement strand
ATCACCACGAGCGCCGCGTGGGCGTGCCGGACCCAACCCGAACCCGCGGTCGACCACCACTCGTGCGGGAACAGGTCGACACCCGACTTCTCGTCACGGCCCTGCCGCGCGAGGTGCCCGGCGATCAACCGGAGCGTTGCGGAGACCTGGTCAGGAGTGTGCCGACCGGCGCCCCGCAGACGGGTGGTGGCCGGCACGAACCTGTCCAGCAGCACCTCGGTGACCCGGTCCGGAGGCCCGGTCAACTCCTCCGGGTCGAGTCCGTCCCGGAACGCGGTCACGGCCAGTGCCAGCCGCCACGGGGTCGGCAGGGTCGCGCTCACCGCAGCCATGCGCACCGGGTCGTCGAGCACACCGACCCAGGCCGCTTCCTCGTCCACGTTCCGCAGTTGTGCCTGGAGGTAGGCCGAGACCTGCGCGGTGGTCAGCGGTTGGATCTCGATCGCGACCGCGTCCAGCAGCGTTTTGGTCAGCCTGGCGTGCGGCTTGCGCCGGCACGTCACCAGCAGCGGTGCGCGCCGGGTGCCGGCGAAATAGTCGTTGAACCGCCGCACGGCCGCGGTGGCCCGGACCGGCTTGTCGCGGTCCATCTCGTCCAGGCCGTCGAGCACCGGGAGCACCCGGCGCCTCCGGACCAGGTCGGCGGCGACGGCCGGTCGGAGTCGGAAGCGCTCGACCAGCTGCCGGGTCAGCCACTCGTCGAGCGGTATACCGGGGTCGTACCCGGCGAGACCGAACCGGACCGGCACTGGGCCGTCGGTCCGTTCCTCCAGCAGCGTGACCAGCAGGTACAGTGCCAGCACGGTCTTGCCCGACCCCGGATCGCCGACCACGACGAGTCGCCCGGAGGGCAGCGCGCGGTAGTAGTCCGGCACCGTGTCGAGCGAGCCCGACCCACTACGACCCGCCCGGTATCGGACGAGGTCGGGCTGGAACGTGACGTCGATTCGCACGGTGTCCGGCTGGTCGGTGCCCAACAGCCGGGCGAGCTGGGCGCGCTCCAGGTCGAGCACCCGGATGGCCAGGGTGTCCTCGACCGGCACCCCGTCCGAACCGCGTTGCGCCACTACCAGCACCACACCCACCGCACCGACGACACAGGCGATGATGTTCGCCCAGCCGACCACGCGGTTGAACGCCGAGTCGTCGGAGGCGAACAGCGCCCGCACCGCAAGCCCGACCGACAGGAAGAGCAGGCCCGCGGCGATCAGCCACCAGCCGAGGGGACGGTGTGGTAAGTGCAAGTTCCTTACTCCCGTGCCTCGGCCTTGGCGATGCGCAGCATCAAGACGGATTTCTTCGACGCTACTACGACCACGTTCCAAGTAAGATCGCCCAGGGACTCATGTGGTCTGTAACCCGTAGCCTCGACGGGCTCGACAGTACCGACAACACGCTGATCAAGCGCCTCGGCGACCTATGGGAGTTCCGAGTACAAACCTTGCACGATGGCAGCCTTCGTTATGTGGCACCCCCGCGTCTCCACCCACGACCTGGGCCCCGCCCCCGAGCATGGCGCCCAGGCTCGGCTGTTCAACATCGTCGCTCCAGAAGGAGAACGGTTCCTGGCCTGGGCACCCGACATCTGCCCGATCGCCTCAGACGAAGTCGCACAGCACGCGGAGCCGTGGGAACCTTCCGGCATCGACCGGCAAACCTGCCCACTCTGATCAGCTCGACGGCTCAGCATCGACAGCAAGCCTGCTGACGTTGTATCGCCGACCCGGCCAAACGCCCGCTGTGGACCTCGCCCGCACTGCCAGGCTCAGCCCGCGACCTCACCGCAGCCCGCACCCACGGCATCATCGACGCCCTCACCGCAGCGGACATCCGGTGCTGGGCCGACAAGGCATACCGAGGCGCCGGCGGCCCGATCAGCGTCCCCTACCGCGGCAAGTGGCACCACGTCTCACCCGGGCAACAGGTGGTCAACCGCTCCCGCGCCTGCATCTGAACCCTAGGCGAACGCGTCGTTTCCATCCTCAAGACCTGGCGACTACTGCGCCGACTCCGCTGCTCCACCACACGCATCACCGATCTGACCAGAGCCGTCCTCGCACTACCCCAGGGTCTGTCCAGTGTTCGGCTCTGGCCCGTAGTCGGTGGTGACTCTGGGTGCCCGTCAGGGCAGGAGGATGCGGTGGCGGAGAAGGTCGAGTCCGGCGCGTCCGTGCATCTGTCTCATGATCCTTTTGGTGTGGGTGTTGACGCCTTCGGTGCGGCCGTTGTTGTAGGGCAGGGTGAGGCCGGCGTCCACGGCGGACCGGTCGTTTTCGAGGCCGTTGGTGAGGCTGCGCAGGTGCGGCAGATTGGCGGCGCGTGCGGCCTCGATCCACTCGGTGAGTTTCTCGTCGTTGCCCGCGGCCGGTTTCAGCAGGGCGGCGAAGCCGCGTACCAGATTGACGAGTGCGGTCATCTCCGGGCAGGCCGCAGCGATCTGTTCGAGCAGGGCCGTGTCTTTCGGGCGCAGGTTTTCGGGGTTGGTGAGCAGGAGGCGGCCGGCGTGACGGGAGGTCGTGACGGGGCGGTCGCCTTCGGCGCGGCCCTGGTTGAGGTATCGGACCAGCAGGTTGGCGCTGCCGGTCCTCCCTAGACTGCTCCCGGTCGGGGGCATTTCCAAATGCCGACCGCAACCCAGTGCTGATATCGCGCGCGTCGTCAGCCCCGATCGCCACCTCGTCGATCAACCGGGCGACGCCCTTAGCCGTCAACTGTTCCGCAGACCCAGCAGTCATCGCGCCACCCTATCGACCTTCTCCGCAGACACCTGGCCGCGCCAACCAACGTCGACGGATCCTGAGGGTCCGCAGTCGAGGCCCCAGCCGTACCGCCCTGGAAGGTCGTGGAAGGCACGCGGCCACGTCCCTGGACCTGTTCCACGAGTCCTTCGGTCGTCATCACGTCCTGGGGCGTCGGTATCCATCCGTCATCGACAGCAACCTCTACCGCTGCATCGGTTACAACTCCTTCGTCGTCGCCATCGCGGCTGCCCGCGACGAGAGCCGTAGCCTTGCCGAACGCTCCGACCGGTCGTCGCGACGATTGCTGGGCTGCGTCTTCAACGCGCGTTTTTCACCTGAAAGAATCGCGTATCGCGTGTATCTGTGACGAACGCTCCGACGGTGACTGACATTCGAGTGACCGCAGGTCCGGTTGGCTGCGCCGATCGAGTGGGGTTGGTCGGAAGGCTCTTCGAGTGGGCGTTCGATGTGCTCGGATGGTGGCGTCGCTGATGTCGACCTAGGTATCCTCGATCAATCCTGGAGCTGTACTTCAATGGATCCAATGCTGCTCTCCTTGGGCTCTGCGGGCTTGGGGCACGCCGTCAAGTTCCTGTTCGACCGGGCCAGCGCGGCACTCGACCGTAGGGCCGCGAAGAACACCTCGGACGAGGTGGAGGAGGCGGCCGAGGACACCCCAGCCCGGGAACTGACCGGTTCGTTGAAGACGCTGGAGGTCTACCGCGCCAACAACCTACCGATGAACCCCGAGGACCCCCTGCTGGTGGACGCCGTTGACCGGGTGCACGCCGCTCTCGAACGCGTCGAAGGGAACCCGATCGACGTGGTCGCCGCCGTGCGTTCGATCATCGATGTCGACCAGGAGGCCGACGAGGTGACCGGCACCATGACCGGTGCCCATGTGGGTAAACCGCAACCGGGTACCTCGACGCATGTCCGGCAGCGGGTCGGCACGGTGGGCGAGGGCGGCTCGGTGACCGGCTACCGCTCCGGGGACGAGCTGTGAGTGAGCCCGACCACCGTCGGTCGTCGAGCGAGTTCCGGCAAGGGGACGAGGTGGCCGCGTCGTCGACGTGGTCACCTCAGAGTTGGTCTGGCCCGCCGGGTTTCCCTCCGATCCATGGCACGTCGGTGCAGGCCGAGGTCCAGGTCGGTCATGTGGATTCCGGTGGCATAGTCGCCGGAGTCCATGTGACTCAGAAGGGTGTGCTGCCGCTCGACGAAGTTGTGGTGCGCAGGAGCTACCTGGAGCGTGTGTGGAAGACCTACGCCGAGCCTGCCGGGTTCGGCTCGCTGGCGTCGCTTGAGCAGCGGATCGTGGTGTTCGACTTGGCGGAGGGCACCGGCCGCACCACGCACGCGGAAGCTCTCGCGAACCGGCTGGCGGAACCCGTGGCCGCAGTACCTGCATTCGGGTCGGGGCCCGGAGAGGTCTACGCCCCTGCCATTGCCCGACGCGGTGTGTCCCGGTTGATGTTCGGCGGTTCGCCGCACTTCCCGGTCAACCGGCTGCCGACCGAGCAGGACAAGGTCTGGCTGTTGGAGATCCCGGCCGACGAGGAGGACTTCCAGGTCGTCGGCTTCGGCGACGACCTGCCCGAACTGGACCGGCGACTACGCGCCCAGCGGTGTCATCTGCTCGTGTTGACTAGGCCCGATCAGTGGCGACGGATTGGCGGCGGCTACTCCCACCTGTGGTTTTCGGCCGCCACCATCGATACGGTGACGGCACTGGAAGTCGCCACGGCCCAGCTCACCGGTCGGATCAACGAAGCCACTGCAACCCGCTGGCTCGACCACTCCAGGATTCGGGTGGCGGTCGAGAGCAGTTCGTACGGCGTCGTGGTCGAGGTGGTCGACTCGATCATGGCTGCCTTGGCGACACCGCCCGAGATGCTGCTTTCTGACCGCGAGAAGTCGACGAAGTCCGAACCGGAAGTCCTGGACGACGACGCCGTACTGGCCCGCAGGATCGCGATGGTCCTCGACTCACGTGGGAAGTGGCGGCAGCAACTGCTGGACTGGCACCGCAAGTCCAGCCGCACGGCCTTCGAGCGCGACTTCCAGTTGACCGCCGCGGCGATGACGGAACTGCCAGTCGCTCACGTCTACTACGGCGCAATCGAACTCAACAGGCAGTTCGCTGGCAACTCCAAGACGGACACGAACTACCTCCAAGCCGCACCGGGCGTGATCCAGATGCTCGACGTGGTCGGGGCAACCCTGACCGGCGACGACCGGATCCGCTTCCCCCGCCCGGGATGGGCCGACGCGATCCTCGAGTACTTCTGGCTGGACCGGCCGCTGGCCAGGGTCAAGTTCATCGAATGGCTGGCTTCGGCGCCGAAGTTCCAGACCGGTGACGCCCTGGAATCTGTGAGCGATGAACAACGACGGGCCGTGGCGAGGCGCATCGTGCGCTTTGCGTTGCAGTGGGCCGCCCGCCAGGAACGCGATGCACCACTGGCAAAGCTGGCGGTCGAGTGGCGGAGCAGCAAGCTGAACCTGTGGAAGGAACTCGTCGACACGATCTCCGCCGTGGCCTCCGCGCAGGACGACGACTCGGTCGCGGTCGGTCCTGAGATCGCCGCCCTGGTCAAGCACCGGGGATACGTGCACAGGTGTCTGTTGCGGTGGGCGCGCGACGGCGGCATCGAACAGGTCCACCTGGTGCTGGCGGTGTGCGCGGGCCCGTTCACCGACCGGTACACCAGCAAGGCACTCATCCGGCTCAAGCACACCGCACGCCTGCTCGACGACCAGACCCGGCCGATCCTCGCAAAGGTGATCTCCCAACTGTGGCGGGAGCCATCGGCACGCGCCACCCTGATCGCCGAGATCTCCGGGTGGTGTGACACGGAAGGACAGCGGCTCGCCGGCTGCACCGCGTTCGCCGGATTGGCCGAACAAGGTGTCGAGGAGACAGACGGCGAGTCCCCGGGTGGGCTGGAACTGTTGCGGGAAGCGGGCGACTACACCCCGAACGCCGAACTGCTCGGCCGGTGCTGGTGGGCCTTCCTGAACACCGCAGACGAACAGGATCGTAAGCGCCTGGTTTCCCTCTGGCTTACAGCGGCGGTGACGGACCAGGAGCAACGCGACGTCGTACTGAAGGTGCTGCGGAGCGCAGCTCGCGGCACGACAGAAAACGCCCGCGTCGTGCGCGACAACATCCGGGTCATCGCCAACGGTTGGGCAGAAGGCCAGCCGGTGCGTACCGCGCTCTACTACCAACTGGCCGACGCCTTCGACGTCGACCTGCGGAACTCCGGGCGCCTCTCCGCCGAGGACGCACCGTGAGCTGGTGGGGAGGACGTGCGAAACCCAGAGTGCTGCACCACGACTGGCACGACCGGCTGGCAAGCAGCGACGATGACGTCAAGTTCGCCGCGCGGATCCACTTGACTGTCCAGATCGACGTGCGAGCACAGCGGAACGAGCACCACCTCGGAGCGGAACTGGGCGAGGAGTCAGCTGTTTCGGAGGCTGCGGCATGGGTGAGGAACACAGCATCCGAGATCACGGCCAAGCTGAGCGTGCTGCAACGGCAAGGGGCACAGCACGAGGTGAACGCCGGGCTGTCCCGAGTACTGCCGCGCCAAGTCGGTGACCACGGGGTGACCGCAGTGACGATCGCGCTTGCGGTGTCGCCGGACGCGCATCAGGCGGCCTTAGACCTTGAGCAGGCGCGCCGGGAGGCCACCCTCGACGAGTTGGCGCGCAGGCGGGTCGCGGCGACGATGCGGTTCGTGCGCGACGAGTGCCTCCGTGACCCCGCGTCAGCGAAGTTGTTCCTGATGCTCAACGCATCGCCCCGACTTGGCACCTTCCCCGACGCCGACGAAGCCGACTACCTCATCGACGAGGTCGTACGCTGGAATCCCGAGGCGTTGTGGGTTCAGATCGCGAAGACGCTCGACTCTGTCGTGACCGGGTTGCCGCCGTCGCAGGTCGACGAGTTGTTGAGGCTTCTCCGCTATGGTGCCCACACGACAGGGCACGAGAGAGCGGCCAAGGAACTTGACCGCCTGCGCGACCTTGTTACGGCCGAATCGGAATAGGAGAGTCCCGCCACCGACGGTTACACGCACCACGCGGCGAACTGAGGTTCGCTCGGCCCAGTGCCTGGCGAACTGGTTCGTTACGTGTGCGGGAGCTGTCGACCGAAAATGATGGGGCCAGTGGAAGAAGGCTAGGAAGCAGGTGTGCAAGCCGCGCTTGTCGAAGCTGTGAGGGACGCCCCCGCCATCGATGATCAAGTGCTGATCGACAGAGCGGCCGAGGTAGTCGTCGGCGAACGTGGCCACCGCCGACGCGAGGACTCTACGGCGTGTACGTAACGATCATGACCGGCTACCTGTACCCCAGGATGTTCACTTTCATAGCACCAGCGGGTTCACAGCAAGGCTTGCGAGTTGCTGTTGTGGTTTGGCAGCTTGGTGATCATGGGTGTGGGGGAGGATGCTCGACGGCCTGTTCAAGAGCGCATCCGGAAGCTTTGAGTCCAGGGAGGAGGTGGGCGGTGCGGAACACGACGTTGAATGACAAGCAGCTCGCTGTCCTCACATGGGTGCGCGATGGGTGCGCGGACGGAGTCTACGAGGGAACCGCGCATCGTCTGGTCGCCCGCGCACTGCACCACCGCAGCCTGGTCGTGGTGAAGGGTAATGGTCCTTCGTGGAGCGTGCGGATAACCGATGAGGGCATCTACTACCTCGAACACGGCGCCCGCCCGCCGGCCGGCGGGCGCACGCAGAGCACCGACCGGCCGCCCATCGTCAAACGGCCGCAGAGTCGCTCTCCCAAAGAGGACCGTCCTCCGAAGGAGCGGAAGCACGGACCGGTCGACCAGTTGATGACGTCGCTGGCGGAAGCGTGTGGCCGCGGAATCGAGGTACCTGCCAGCGAGGCCGGCAGGTACCGGAGGCTCGCCGGCATGGCGAGGAACCACGGCCGAATTCCGGACGGGTTCCGTGTTTCGTTCGGGCATTCGCGGGAATCAGGAAGCTTCATGGTGACGCTCACCTTGGAGCCGGTACCCGTCTGGCAGACCAGAGTGCTGGACCCGCTGCATGTGTCGCGCGAGTTGTCCGACCCGTCCGACGTCGTCCGCGTGCTGATGGAGAGCGAGAGCTTCCCGGTCGTCGGTGAGCCACGTGACCGCGCCTTCCGTTTGATGGAGGCGCTTGTGATCGGCGCGCGGGAAGCGGGAATGACCGTGGAGACCGGTCATCCGGCCCAAGGCCGCTACCGACCTGCCACTCGAACGCGGGACGAGGTGACGTTCCGCATCGGCCAGGACGCGTTCCAGCTCCGATTCACTCAGGCCACCCTCCGGCGTCCGCACGAGCCGACGGAGCAGGAACTCGCCAAGGCTCGCCGCGGCTACCTGTTCCCGGACTTCGACGAGGTCCCGGACGAGCATCTGGGCCTCGTGCTGGACGGGCCCGGTGCGCCGTTCTGGGCAGGTGCCTGGAAGGACGCCGGCGACCATCGCCTGGAGGACGATCTCGCGCAGGTGTTGGAGGAGATCCGACTCCGTCACGGCGACCTGGCAGACAGGCGTGTGAGGGAGCAGGAGCGGGAGCGGCAAGCCCAGCAGCAACGGGTGGAACACCAGAAACGGCTGCAGGCCGCACGTGATCGTGCGGTGGTGGCCTACCGGGAACATGTGATCGACGAAGACGCCCGTGATCAGGCTCGACGGTGGCAGGAGGCGACCCTGATGCGCGCCTACGCGGCGGAGGTGCGTCGCCACGCGTCGGGGCTGGACCCGGAGGACCGGGAACGGGCGTGGTCGTGGGCGGAGAGGATCACCTCGGTCGCCGACGACCTGGACCCGTTCCCGGACGACGCCGCTCCACCGCGGGAGATCACGGAGCCTTCGGAGAGCGACCTGCGGAGGTTCATGGGTTTGTGAGTCGCGAGTGGCCTCACCAATGGCGGCGGCGCGGCACCTCGATGTACCGAACCGGTGTCTCCGACGGTTTCAACGGCCGGTCGACGACCGGGCGGTAGTTCGCTGCTGTGATGCGCTCCTCTTCGTGCACCTCCGCGATCACGTCGGCGAACATGCCGTGCCCGTTTCCGCGCAGTTGGTCGACCAAGCGCGTGACGAGCAGGTCCAGGCGCCGTACTTCGGCTTCCGCCGCAGCCAGCCGCTCCTGCATCGAGACCGCCCGATGCCCGCACCAGCCGCGCAGCAACTCGTGCAGCGGCCGCCCACGCTCGAGGTACCAGCTGTACTCCCACTCCGGATCGGAGGTTCGTTCCTCACCTCGGCGACTGGTGTAGGTCTCACCACGCTTGGTCCTTTCGCGGTACTTCCGCTCGTCCTCGACCACCAGGTCCAGTACGGGCATGGGGTTCACCCCGCAGGCGAGTTCCGCGATCAGGAGTGTTCCCTCGGGGGATATCACGGTGTGATCGTCGTCAGCGGTCAACGACTCGACCCTCTGGAGGAGTTCTTCGACCGGGATGCCGATCAGCGGTTCGAGCTTGGTCGGATCGACGATGTCGGTCGTGCTGGGTGACCACTGGAGTTCGGCTACCTCTTCGGGAATCAGCGCGTCGAAGACGAAACCCGCAGCGCGTTCCTCTGTGTCGGTCAGCTCGAACGCGGAGACTCGCGCCCAGTTCGCCATCTTCTCGTCGTAGCGGTGAACGTCCGACCAGGGGCCGCGCAGCCGCCTCGCCGGGACGTTCTCGCGTTTGCCCGCAGTCTCACCGTCGAGGAACTCGATCTCGTAACGAGGGTTCCGCTTACTGGTGTCGATCGCGACGACGCGCACACGCCGGGAAGGGTCGTCGTCGCGTTGCCGGTAGATCTGCTCGTCGCCGATCTGGATCATCGCTTCCTGACCTCGTGAGTTCCCGTGAACGAAGGATCGGTGTCCGGTGTTGTCCAAGATGGTGGCAGTACGCGGCTTGGGACTCGGGGCCTGGTGTATGACGCGCCGCGGTGCAGGTCGAACGGATCGGTTTCGAACGTCGGCGAGTGGGCTACCAAGTTCGGACGTCGGTCAGCGACCGGCCAAGCTCGAAGCGCACCGCAGCCACTCACAGCGCCGTGGCAGTGCAGCCCGAGGCCAGCGAGTGTCGACGGGATGATCGGCCGAGATCTCGACGGGCCCGGGGCCGTACGCTTGGCGGGTATCCATTCTTGCGGCCACATCACGGCTTTGCGGGTGAGCGCGGAACGGCTACGGGGAGGGTGCCCGACGGGCCGCTCGTGGTAGTGTTCTTGCGTGATGCATCCCCGCAGCAGTAGGGGAACACACGCGATATTTGTGGCGACGAGGGCGTGGGATTCAACCCCGTTTCGGGGACGAATCCCACGAATTGGGGTTAAAGTCCCCCTCGGACACACGCACTATTCACACGGCCCACGGGTTTGATGATCACATCAGCCACGTGGGCCGTATGCGTGTAGCGAACTTGCAGGTCAGCGGCAGTGTAGAGGTTCGACAGGCTCTCCACATTGGCATCGGCCAGAGCCGCGCCGACGTCGCCCAGCGAGTCGATCATGGCGTACACCTCGGCGGCGCTCAGTGCGTCCGGCGACGGAGCACCCTCCAACTCCCCTCGTGCGGCAGCCCGGACGGCCTGAGCCTCGTTCACCGCCTCAACCAGCGCCAGTGGGTCGATTCCCGCCTTGATTGCTTCCTGAAAGCGGCTCAGGTCGGCCTCGGCTTTCGCCAGCCGCTTCCGAACGGTATCCCGGTCGTTCGTCGCAGCGCCGTTCGATCCCTGTGACGCAACCAGCGCGGCGACGGTGCGGTCGATGTTCTCCGGTGCGAACAATCCGCCGAGCCAGCCGTTCACCGCGTCTTGAAGGACGTCCTCGCGGAGGTAAACAGTGGGGGATGAGTCGCCAGAGCGGGTGATCCGGGCGCGAGTGTCCTGGCCGGACAGCGGTAGTACATGCCGTGTGCCCGTGGGCTGGCTTCCATCTTGCGTTCGCACGCCGTGCACCGCAGACGGCCACGGAACAGATAGGGCCGCCTGGTCTCGCGTTCGGCTCGTTCGGCCTTGCGCGCGGTCTTCAGCCCGCCGGCCGACTTCGACTTGCGTAGCAATTGGGCTTGCGTGAACTCCTCAACCGTGATGATCTCCGGGTGCGCGGGCTGGAGCGATCGCACGATCCGGTCAGCGCTGGCCCTCTTGAAGCGGATCACATGACCGGCTGCCACGTCATCAGGGTCGAGCAACGTCTCCTGTCGCGCCCAGCGGCCGAAGAACGCATATCCGGTGTACCGGGGGTTGTCGATAATCGCCCGGACCGTACCGCCCTGCCAACCGTCGCCCGGTCGGTGCCGATTCTGGTCCGGCCGCCGTGCCGAGGGACACGGAATCGCATCCCGGTTCAACCCGGTGGCGATCGCACGGTCACCTCTGCCCCTCAGATACTCGGCGAAGATACGTCGGACTACCTCGGCGGACTCACCCTGGTCGGTGGCCTGGCGGGCACGCTGTCCGCGCCGTTGACCGCCGTGCTGGCCGATTACCTGACCTCGCGAGACACCTACCTGGTGCTCGCCGTCGTCCTGGTCGTGGTGACGGTCCCTACACGCCCCCGACGTTCCCGAGCGGTGAACCCTCACCGACCACACAGGTCGAAACTCAGGCCGATCATTCGGTGTGGACTCACCGGCGGCTCGGCGCGAACCGTTCAGTCCTTGCCGACTCGGTGGGGTTCCACCGCACACAGACTGTCGGCCGTACTCGTCGCCGAAGATCCGATAGCGGGTCACGGCCGAGCGGACGTCGCAGGCAACGCAGCGAACCGCGGGTCGGCGTCGTTGTCGCCCACAGCGTCCGCCGCCGTGTCGTTGCGGACGGGTGAGCCACGGCCCGTTCGGTGAGCGGCAGGTGCGGTCCCAGCCGGTGCAGTCCCACGGCTCCAGACAGACCCACGGTCGGCGCGGTCGAACCTTGCTCGTGCCTGACGACCCCGCGTGGTGGGTGTCGGCGCGCCCCGCCTGCCGGTATCACGGGCGGGTGAAGAGGTGGGGCACGGCAGTGGCGGTCGTCGGGGTGTGCGTGCTGGTCGTGGTGACGTCGCTCGGGGCGTCATGCCGGCGAACGGGCCGCGGTGACGTCGGTCGGGCCGGGCACGTCGCGGTACGTGACGTGCCGGTGGAGTTGCCCGAGCGTGACGTGCGCCCGGGTGCTGCTGTGGTTGTCCGGTTCGCGGTGTTCGGTGACTTCGGCAGGTCCGACGAGCTGGTGGCCGTGCGCAGTACCGGGATCTCCCGGACCGCCCTGCGCTGGGACCGCGACTGCGACGGTGTCGGCGAGGATGTCGAGGTGCTGCCGATCGTGGACGGCTCGGTGCCGGGCAGCGGCGTCGGATTCGCCTCCTGCCACTTGGCGCTGGTGGACGTCACGGCGCAGGATGATCCGATGTGGACCGTTCCGCTGGAGTTCGAGTTCCGCCGCGCCGGGGTGGTCACCGTCCTGGCTTCGTCCGTGGTGCGCGGGCGTGGTGTCGACGTCGCGTGCTCCGCCGTGTCCGGACCGGCTCGTCGAATCCCTGGTCGGACGCGGCGATTCCGCAGTTCCTGCGTCAGCGGAGGAGTTCTTCGAGTGCGGTGACGGCGGTGGCCGGTCCGTTCTCGCGGCGGACTGCGTGGCCGAGGGCTTCCGCTTGTGAACGCGTCGCCGAGTCGGCGACGGCGGTGAGGGCGTCGGCGAGGGTTTGGGTGGTGAGGCGGTTGTGGCGGATAGGGGCGGGTACGACGCCGAGTGCGTGTGCCTGCCGTGCCCAGTGGGGTTGGTCGGCGACGAACGGGCACACCACCTGGCGACGACCGCTCGCAGGCCGGTCGCCTCGACGGCTTCGGCGACGACGCGGCCGGTGCGTTCGGCGTCGCGTCCCGCCATGCTGCCGAAGCCGACGTAGATCGGCGGTGTGTCGTCGTCCAGGGAGCGGGCCAGTGGTTCGGGGGTGTCCACGTGGCGGGGTGGGGCAGGTGCCAGAAGCCGGTGGTGCGGACCCGGTCGGGCCAGTCCGGTGCGGTGGGTGTGTTGCCAGTGGGCTGAACACCTGGAGCACCAGGCGGTGGTGGCCCTGTTCGTCGTGCAGCAGGTCGTGCGACCGGCGGCGCGTGGGCAGTCCGAGCTGTCCGGTGCGCCACTGGTCGGTGACGGTCCGGTAGGCGCGCAGGGTGGCGGTGACCGGGAGGTAGGTGGCGCGGTTGAGGACACGGGGGAGGGGCGGCAGCGGGATCATCGGGCAGGGGAACGCGGACGTGGGCACCCAGCCGGGCTGGAGTGCGATCAGCGCGGCCGGTACTCCCAGGGCTTCGGCGGCGTGCTGGGCGGGCCGCGCATCACGCTGACGATCCGCCCGTCGAGCAGGCGGGCGAACGTCTCGTAGCGCACCGACCCGACGGGTCGTCCGGACCGGTCCACGTAGGTGATCCCGGGCATCCGGTGGCGGGCGGGTGTGAGTTCGCGCAGCAGGCCGTGGCCTCCAGCACGTCGTAGCCCGATCCGGCGAAGTCGATCAGGTAGCCGGCGTCGCGCGGCCGGGGCGACCGCTCGACCAGCGTGACGTCCCAGCCGGCGTGGTCCAGCCACCAGGCGGCGGTCAACCCGGCGATCCCGCGCCGCACACGCTGGCCTTCACGTCCGCATGCCTACGCAGGCGCGTTCCGGGAAGTGGGTGCGGCTCGCGGAGCGGGACGCCGACGAGCCGCGCGTCCCGTGGTGGTCGATCACGAGACCCGGGAACCTGACGTTCTCCTGACGATCCCGCGCGGCTCCGCGCGCGGCGACGGGTCGGCGCGGTCAGGTGAGCACGGTGCCGGTCCACCACGGCACGCGGTACTCCTCGGACGAGGCGGCGGCCGCGAGGCCGTCCAGCGCGAGGCCGAGCCACGCGGCCACCATGGTGCGGTGCGCCCCCACCGGGCCGGTCACGTGCGCGTTCACCGCGCAGCGGCCCCGCGCCTCGTGCTGCACCCGCACCGCCCCGGAGTACGTCGAGCCGGGCTCGCCCCAGGCGACCCGCAGCCGCGTCCAGTCGATCTGTAGCCGGCGTTCCACGACGTGGTCGACGTGGTGGCGGCTGATCCACAGCCGCAGCACTCCCGGGCAGTAGCGCTCGGCCTCGATGCCGGCCGGCAGCCAGGCCGAGAGGTTGTCCAGGTCGGTAAGCACCTCGAACACCGCGTCCGCGTCGGCGTCGAGGTACCGGGTCGCGCGGGCCCGCCGGCCCTCCGTCACCGCACGGCCCGTGCGGGGAGCATGTCGATCCGGTAGTGGGCCAGCCGGTGCAGCATCTCGCCGATCGCCTCGGGCACGATCTGGCCCGCCAGGTCGCGCTGCGCCTCGGTGACCACGCGGACCACGGTTCTACGCGGCACTCGTCCGGCGAATTCGATGGCGAGTCTGCCCACGGTGTCCCGCAGCACCTGGTCGGCGGCGGTGTCCTCGATGGCCACGGTGTCCCCGTTCTGTCGGATGCTTCTCCGCCATCCTCGGGGAATCGCCTGGTGGAGGACCTGACGAGTGCCTGACGATCGGCTCAGGGCGTCGGCGGGGCGGGGGCGTCGGCGTGACGGCGGTGGTCGGATCGGGACGCCGGCTCAGCGTGGTGGTCGGCACGGTCGCGTCGGTCGAGGTGTCGAGCGGTTGCGGCTCGTCCTGGGCGGTGACCCCGCAGCCGGTGAGCAGCGCGGCCAGCGCGACCGCCACCAGTGCCGTCCTCATCGTTGCGCCTGCGGCAGTTCCACGACGAACCTCGCCCCACCGCCGGGTCGCTCCTCGACGTGCGCCGAACCGTCGTGCACCTGGACGTGCTGGGCGACCAGGGCGAGCCCCAGGCCGCTGCCGGTGTCCCCGCCCCGACTGCCGGCCCGGCTGCCCCGGTCGAACCGCTCGAAGATCCGCTCCCGCAACTCCTCGGGCACGCCGGGGCCCGCGTCGTCGACCTCCAGCCTGGCCCGGCCGGCGCGGGCGAGTACCGCGACCCGGACCGCGCCGCCCGCGTGGCGGTGGGCGTTGTCCAGCAGGTTGTTCACCACCCGGTCCAGCCTGCGCCGGTCGCCCAGCACGCGCGGCGCGGCGCCGTCGGTCGCCACCGGGAAGGTCTCACCGGGACGCGCGGCCACCACGTTGCGCACCAGCGCGGCCAGGTCGATCGGTTCCAGCGCGGTGTCGTCGACCCGCAGGTCGGTGCGGGATATCTCCAGCAGGTCCACCACCATCCGCGCCATCCGGTCTACTTCGGACACCAGCAGGTCCACGGCCTTGCCCGCGGTGTCGGGCAGTTCGCCGCGCCGGCGGTTCAGCACCTCGGTGGCGTTGACCATCGTGGTCAACGGCGAGCGCAGCTCGTGGCTGACGTCGCCGGCGAACCGCGCGTCGCGCAGCACCCGCTGCTCCAGGGACTCGGCGGTGGTGTTAAAGGTCGCCGCCAGCTGGCTCAGGTCGGGGTCGGTGCGGGCGGGCAGCCGGGAACGCAGGTCCCCGCCGGCGATCCGGGAAGCCGCCTGGGTGAGTTCGGTGAGCGGCCGCAGCGCCCGCCTGCTCGCCCACGAGCCGAGCGCGACGCCCAGCAGGCCGCTGACCACGGTGCCCGCCACGAGCAGCGCGCTGAGGAACCGGAACGTCCGGTCCAGCTGCACCAGGGGCGCGAGCTCGACGTAGGTGGCGTCGGGCGCGCTGATCGGCATCGTCACCGCCAGCACGGGCAGGTCGTCGACGATCAGCCGTTGGGCGGCCGGCACGCCGTCGCGCCCGAGTTCCAGCAGCCGGTCGGGCAGCAGCGTGACGTCGACCTGCCGGCCGCTGGTGAGCACCTGCCCCGACCGGAACAACAGCACGGTCGAGTCGGCGCTCGTGGTCAGGCCGCTGAGCAGTTCGTTGAGTGCTTCCGACCCGGAGGCGAGCACCCGGTCGACCAGTCGCGCGTTGGCCTCGGCCTGCCGCACGGCGCTCTGCTCACGTTGGCGCAGCATGTAGCCGGAGGCGAGGTTCCACACCGCGACCGCGAGCACGCTGGTGATCAGCAGCGAACCCAGGCCGAGCGCGAACGCGACGCGCCAGCGCAGCGACAGCCGGGACAGCCTCATCGCCCGGCGTCCACCCGGTAGCCGGTGCCCCGCACCGTCAACACCAGCGACGGGTCGTCCGGTTCGGGCTCGACCTTGCGGCGCAGCCGGCGGATGTGCACGTCCAGGAGCCGGGTGTCGCCGAAGTAGTCGTAGCCCCACACGCGCTGGAGCAACTGCTCCCGGGTCACCACCCGGCCCGCCGCCGACACCAACTCGACCAGCAGCCGGAACTCGGTGCGGGTCAGGTGAACCTCGGTACCCGCCCGCTGCACGGTGCCCACCTCGGGCCGGATCTCCAGTTCGCCGATCCGCAGCACCTCGTCGTGCCGCCCGTTGCCCCGCCTCCGCAGCAGGGCGCGGATGCGCGCGGCCAGGACGCTGGCGACCAGCGGTTTGGTGACGTAGTCGTCGGCGCCCGCCTCCAGACCGGCGATGACGTCGGCCGCGTCGGTGCGGGCGGTGACGATGATGATCGGCAGGTCGCCCCGGGCGCGCAGCGTCCGGCACACCGCCAACCCGTCCACGCCGGGGAGCATCAGGTCCAGCAGCACGACGTCGAAGACGCCGCGACCAAGCAGGTCCAGCGCGTCCTCGCCGGACACGGCGTCGGTGACGGCGAACCCCTCGTCGCCCAGGGCCAGGCCGAGCGCCTGCCTGATGTGGGCGTCGTCCTCGACCAGCAGTACGGAGAAGTCCATGGCACCCCGATTCTTGTGGGCCAGCCTGCCTGCGCGCCGGTCCTGGGCCCGTGTCACCGCCGATCGCAAGGTGATCGCAAGGTCGGCTCCAGCCGTCCGCCCCGCGCCGCGGCGTCGTCGGTGCACGCGGCGAACAGCAGCGCCACCACCACGGTCAGGCCGAGCGAGTCGTACCAGTCCGCGGTCCACTGGCCGTCCCACCAGGTGACCACCCACCCCAGCACCGCCGCCGGTCGCAGGAGCCAGGGTCGGCGCGGCAGCAGGGCGAATCCGGTCGTCGCGACCAGGGCGAGGAAGTAGCTCGTGGTCATGGCGGACACCTCGGGGCGGGCTCGGGCCGCCCACCTGCCGGCAGACCGTCCGGCGGTGACATGCTCAACATGCGGACGACGGGGACGTCGGTGGAGGAGTGCAGCACGATCGACAGCGCGATCGTGACGGTCACCAGGTCGAACACGTGCTCGCCCGCCGGGATGCCCGCCTACAGGGCCAACAGCCCGTAGACCACCGAGGCGAAACCCTTGGGGCCGAACCACGCCGCGGCCCGCCGCTCGGGTTCGGGCAGGGTGGTCCGCAGCAGCGAGAGCAGCATCGCCGCCGGCCGCACCAGCACGATCGCCACCACCGCAACGGCCCAGTCGCCCCAGGTCAGGTGCGAGATGCGCTCCGGGGTGATCAGCGCGCCGAACACCAGAAGAGCGGCGAACTTCGTCGTTTCGGACAGCAGGTCGCGGAAGTGCTCGAAGCGCTCGGCCGCCACCCGGTCCAGGGTGGCCAGGGCCGACCCGGCGGCGAACGCGGCCAGGTACGGGTTGGCGTGGGTGAGGCGGTAGGCCGCGTACAGGACCACGCCGACCGCCAACGGACCCAACGCGTGCAGACGCGGCTCGGCGGTCAGCACCCGCAGCCGCCACGCCAGGGCGACCGCGCCCGCGACCACCACACCCAGCACCAGCCCGGCGACCAGTTCGACGGCGATCGAGCCGAAGTCCGCGCCCCGGTTCGCGGCCGTGGCCAGGAAGATCAGCACGAACGGCAGGGCGAGCCCGTCGTTGAGACCGGACTCGACGTTGAGCAGTCGCCGCAGCCGCAGCGGCACGTCCGGGCGGCCGACGATCGCCGAGGCGAACACCGGGTCCGTCGGCGACAGGATCGCGCCCACCAGCAACGACGTCGTCCAGTCCAGGCCGGTCAGGAAGTGGGGCGGGACCGCGATACCGACCATCGTCAGCGGCATGGCCAGTCCCAGCGCGCGACCCGACAGCCGCCACCCCTCGCGCAGGGCGGGCAGACCCGCGCGCTGCCCGTCGGTGAACAGCACGGTGAACAGCGCCAAATCGGCCAGCACCGTCACGAAGCCACTGTCGGCGGGGGATGTCCACCCAGCCGAACCCGCCGTGGCCGATCACCGCACCCGCCACCAGGAACAGCAGGGCGGTCGACAACACGGTCCGGGCGGCCAGCCCGGACAGCGACACACTGATCAGGAGGACCAGGCC
>CBHFOL010000147.1:0-18085 GCA_965995405.1 uncultured Saccharothrix sp. | reverse complement strand
GCGAGACGTCCTCGGAGGCTTAGTATCAGCACCTGGCGGGAGCCAGGCTTTCCCGCTGGCAGGCACGCACTCAGCTAGGGAGAGCGCTGATGCTAGAGGGTGTCCCCACCCCAGTCAGCACGATCGTCCTCGCAGCGGGTGAAGGCACCCGTATGCGCTCAGCCACGCCCAAGGTGCTGCACCGGATCGCCGGCCGCTCCCTCGTGGAGCACGCCGTCCGCGCCGCCGCTGGGATCGACCCGGATCATCTGGCCGTCGTCGTCGGGCACGGACGTGCCGCGGTGACCGAGCATCTCGACAACCTCGCCACGGCGCTGGACCGCAAGGTCACCGTCGCGGTGCAGGAGGAGCAGCACGGGACCGGGCACGCGGTGGGCTGCGGCCTCGCCGAGCTGCCCGCCGACCTGGGGGGCACGGTCGTCGTCACGTACGGCGACGCCCCCCTGCTCGACACGGGAACGTTGAACAATCTGCTTGTTGAACATTCCGCCGCCGGCAACGCGGTGAGCGTGCTGACCGCCGTGGTGCCCGACCCGACCGGTTACGGGCGGATCGTGCGCTCGTCCTCCGGCGAGGTCGAGAGGATTGTTGAACAAAAGGACGCTTCCCCTGTTGAACAATCCATCGCCGAGATCAACTCGGGCGTGTACGCGTTCGACGCGGCGGTGCTGCGGGACGCGCTGGCGCGGATCTCCACCGACAACGCGCAGGGCGAGCTGTACCTGACCGACGTGCTGTCGATCGCGCGGGCCGACGGCCGGCGGGTGGGCGCGGTCGTGACGCCGGACCGGTGGCTGGTGGAGGGCGTGAACGACCGGGTGCAGCTGGCCCGGCTGGGTGCCGAGTTGAATCGTCGGATCGTTGAACAATGGATGCGCGCCGGTGTCACCGTGGTCGACCCGGCCACGACGTGGCTCGACGCGGACGTCCAGCTCGGGCGGGACGCCCTGATCGAGCCGGGCGTGCAGCTGCGGGCGGGCACGACGGTCGGCGAGGGCGCGGTCGTCGGGCCGGACAGCACGCTGATCGGGTGCGCGATCGGCGCGGGCGCGTCCGTGGTGCGCACGCACGGGACGGGTGCGGAGATCGGGGCCGGCGCGTCCGTCGGGCCGTTCGCGTACCTGCGTCCGGGCACGAGGCTGGGAACCGACGGCAAGATCGGCACGTTCGTCGAGGTGAAGAACTCCGACATCGGGACCGGCACGAAGGTGCCGCACCTGAGCTACATCGGTGACGCCACGATCGGCGAGTACTCGAACGTCGGCGCGGCCAGCGTCACCGTGAACTACGACGGCGTGCACAAGCACCGCACCGTCATCGGATCACACGCGAAGACCGGCTCGGACAACATGTTCGTCGCCCCCGTCACCATCGGGGACGGTGCGTACACAGGTGCCGGGACCGTCGTGCGCCGGGACGTCCCGCCGGGCGCTCTGGCGGTGTCCGGTGGTCCGCAGCGCAACCTGGAGGGCTGGGTCGTGGAACGAAGGCCGGATACCCCGGCCGCTCAGGCGGCGCAGCAGGCGTTGGCATCGCAGAATGCCGAGACAACCGAGGAAGGGCGCTGACCGTGAACCCCACCATGCCCGGAACACCGAAGAAGCTCCTGATGCTCTTCGGTGGACGTGCCTACCCGGAGCTGACCGAGCAGGTGGCCAAGCACCTCAACGTGTCGGTGACCCCGCAGTCCGCCTACGACTTCGCCAACGGCGAGATCTTCGTGCGGTTCGAGGAGTCGGTGCGCGGCTGCGACGCGTTCGTCATCCAGTCGCACTGCGCGCCGATAAACCAGTGGCTGATGGAACAGCTGATCATGGTGGACGCCCTGAAACGGGCCTCCGCGAAGCGCATCACCGTGATCATGCCGTTCTACCCGTACGCCAGGCAGGACAAGAAGCACCGCGGTCGCGAGCCGATCTCCGCCCGCCTGGTGGCAGACCTGTTCAAGACCGCCGGAGCCGACCGCCTGGTCGCCGTCGACCTGCACACCGCCCAGATCCAGGGCTTCTTCGACGGCCCGGTGGACCACCTCTGGGCCATGCCGCTGCTGGCGGAACACATCCGCCACAAGTACGCGGGCCAGGAGATGACCATCGTCTCCCCGGACGCCGGCCGCACCAAGCTGGCCGAGAAGTGGGCGGACACCCTGGGCGGCGCGCCGATCGCGTTCATCCACAAGACCAGGGACCCGCTGCGCCCCAACGAGGTGGTGGCGAACCGAGTGGTCGGCCAGGTCCGCGACCGGCTGTGCGTGGTCATCGACGACATGATCGACACCGGCGGCACCATCACCAAGGCCGTGGAGCAGTTGCTGGCCGAGGGCGCGGCGGACGTGGTCATCGCCGCCACCCACCCGGTCCTGTCGGGCCCCGCCGTGGACCGCCTCCGCACCTGCGGCGCACGTGAGGTCGTGTTCACCGACACCCTCCCGATCCCGGCGGAGAAGCGCTTCGACGCGATGACCGTGCTCCCCATCGCACCCCTCCTGGCCCGCGTGATCCAGGAAGTCTTCGAGGACGGCTCGGTGACGAGCCTGTTCGACGGCAACGCCTGACCCGCGTCCGGCCGATCCTGCGGGATGACCGGCCGGTGACCGGGCACGGCCCTTCGGCCGGCGCATCCCCAGCGGACGCGCCGGCCGCGGCCGATTCAGCAGCGGATGATCGACTCGGTGCCGCCCGACGCGCCGGCCGCGATGCTCGCCGAAGTCGACGCCATAGCCCGGAGTGAGGCGTCGACCACCCCCGATTAGGAGTCCTCCGCACCCCGGCCTACACTGGTCGGGTTGCCTCGGCGAGGGCGAGCATCACGCTCGGCGTGATCGACGTGGCGGTTGTGATGCCGCGCGTGTTCACCTTCCGCGCCGCCCGCCGCCGCAGGCCAGCACCCCGCCCAAGCAGCCCCGCCCGACGTACTAAGGCCAGACCGTTAGGAGAGCCCCACCGTGTCCGAGGTCCGTCTCGCCGCAGAGGAGCGCACCGAGTTCGGCAAGGGCGCCGCCCGCCGCACCCGTCGTGCCGGAAAGATCCCCGCGGTGCTCTACGGCCACGGCTCCGATCCGAAGCACCTGGCCCTGCCGGCGCTGGAGTTCGCCCGTGTCGTCCGCGAGCACGGTCACAACGCAGTTCTCACGCTGGACATCGACTCCACCAGCGAACTCGCGCTGACCAAGACCGTCACCACGCACCCGATCAAGAACTACATCGAGCACGTGGACCTGCTGCTGGTGCAGCGGGGTGAGAAGGTCACCGTCGAAATCCCCGTCGTGATCGTCGGCGAGGCCGGCCCCGGTGTCCTGGTCACCCAGGACCTCACCACGCTGTCGATCGAGGCCGAGGCCCTGCACATCCCGGAGCAGGTCGAGGTTTCGGTGACCGGCGTCCAGGCCGGCACCCAGATCCACGCGTCCGACGTCGCCCTGCCGCCCGGTGCCTCCCTGGTCACCGACGCAGACGCGCTGGTCGTCGCCGTCAACGCCTCGCCGACCGCCGCCCAGTTGGACGGCGAGGGTGAGTCCGCGGACGCCGAGGCCACCGAAGAGAGCTGAGCCCGATCACGTCGGGCCGGTCGAACGGCACGCCTCCTCCGCCTTCGGGCTGGGGCGGCGTGCCGTTGCCGTCGCTGAGCCCGGCGCAGGTGCGCGGCAAGGTCTTCCCCCGCAAGCGCGGCGGCGGGAAGGGGTACGACCCGGCGCAGGTGGACGCGTTCCTGCTGAAGATCGCGGACGCCTTGGCCGGACGCACCAGGATGCACCCGGACGAGGTGCGCCAGGTGGTGTTCCACGAACTGCCGGGCGGCTACGACCAGCAGCTCGTGGACGACTTCCTGTCCCGGCTGGAGTGGCAGCTGCGGGCCGGCCTGGTGCCGCCGACCGGACTCCGGACGGGCGCGGACGTGCTGGCGGTGAAGCTGCCGAAGGGGTCGAACGGCTACGATCGCGGCGAGGTCGACGCTTTCCTCGCGCGTGCCGCCGCGACCCTGGACGGGAGCGGGCGGATGAGTGCGAGCGAGGTCCGCCACACCAGGTTCAGCACCACGTCGGGTCTGCGGCGTGGCTACCAGACGCGTGCGGTGGACGCCCTGTTGGACGAGCTTGAGCAGGAGTTGCGGTTCCGTGGCCGATGACGTGGCCCTGATCGTCGGGCTGGGCAACCCCGGGCCCAAGTACGAGGGCAACCGGCACAACGTCGGGTTCCTGGTGCTGGACGTGCTGGCCGACCGGATCGGCGGGAAGTTCAAGGCGCACAAGGCCGGCGCGGAGATCCTCGAAGGCCGCCTGGGCTCGCGGCGGGTCGTGCTGGCCAAGCCGCGCGGCTACATGAACACGTCGGGCGGCCCGGTGGCGGGCACCGCGAAGTTCTTCAAGGTCGCGCCCGCGGACATCACCGTCGTGCACGACGAGCTGGACCTGCCGTTCGCCACGGTCCGGATGAAGCTGGGCGGCGGCGAGAACGGCCACAACGGCCTGCGTTCGATCACGAAGTCCCTGGGCACCAAGGACTACCACCGGGTCAGGTTCGGCGTCGACCGCCCGCCGGGCCGCATGGACCCGGCGGACTACGTGCTCCGCGACTTCTCCCTGACCGAACGCAAAGAGCTGGCCTTCGAGCTGGACCGCACCGCCGACGCCGTGGAAGCCCTGCTGGAACTGGGCCTGGAAGCGGCCCAGAACAAGTTCCACTAGCCCGGCACGAGCTCCGACGCCGCCGACCGCCGCAACTTCCCGGACGGCGTCTTGGGCAGGCTCCCCGGCTTCAACACGACCACCGCGAACGGCCGCAGCCCCACCGCGTCGACCACCCGCGCGCTGATCTGCCGGCTCAACTCCCGCACCGCCGCGTCCTCGCCGGCGAGCTTCGACTCGACCACCACCGCGAACCGCTCCCGCCGCGTCCCGGCGTCCAGCCGCACGGCCACCGCGTTGCCCGCCCGCACCCCTTCCACGGCCGTGGCGGCGCGTTCGATGTCGGTCGGGTAGATGTTCCGCCCACCCATGATGATCACGTCCTTGCGCCGCCCGCAGACGACGACCTGCCCGTCCACGACGTACCCCTCGTCGCCGGTGTCCAGCCACCCGTCGGCGTCCTGCGTGGCCACCGGCCCGTTCACCGTCAGGTACCCGGGCGTCACAGCCTCACCGCGCACCCGCAACTGCCCGACCTCACGCTCACCGCGCACCGCCCCGGCCTCGTCCACCACCTGCACCTCAAGCCCCGGCAACGGCGGCCCCAGCAACGGAAAAGTCCGACCACCGGAAGCCACCGGCACCGCACGCCGCCCGGCCTCCAGTTCGTCCGCGTCCACCACGTCCACCGCAAGACCCGTGAACGCCGGCGCGAACGCCACCCCCAACGTCGTCTCGGCCATCCCGTAGGCGCACAACACGCACTCGGCACGCATCCCGAACCGCGCACCCGCGTCCGTGAACGACTTCACCGCCACCGGATCGATCGGCTCGGCCCCGTTCAACGCGATCCGCAACGACGAAAGATCCCAAACCCCGTCGTCGACCCCGGCCATCCGCCGAGCCGCGATGGCATAGGCGAAGTTGGGCGCGGCCGTGATCGTCCCCTGATAGCGACTGATCAACTCCGGCCACAACGTGGGCCGCGCCAGGAAGTCGACCGGCGTCACCTTCACCAGGTCGATGCCGAACAGCATCGGCACGGTCAGGAACCCGACCATCCCCATGTCGTGGAACAACGGCAGCCACGACACCATCCGATCCGTCTCCGGATCGAGCAGCGCCGCCGTCTCCATCGCCTTGGCGTTGGACCACAGATTCCCGTGCGTGATCCGAACGGCCTTCGGCTCGGCAGTGGACCCACTGGTCAACTGCAACAACGCAGGCGAAGACTCCCCCACCTCGACAGCCCCGGAAAGCGGCTCCCCGTCCAGTTCACCCAACTTCCGATAAGCCACGCCATGCTCATCGAGCACCCCGGCCAACGCGTCGAACGGCGCACCCAACAGCACCAACTTCGCGTCGATCATCGCCAGCACCCGCAACGTGTCCGAGGCCCATTCGCCCAGGTCGGTCCGCGCAGTCGGCTGGTGCAGCATCGTCACGCTGCCACCGGCCAGCCAGACCGCCTGCACAGCCGGCGCGATGATCACCGGCTCGCCCGCCAACACCGCGACGGAAGTGCCGGCCCCGACCCCGCCCGCGACCAGCCCACCGGCCATCCGAGCAGCCTGTTCGTGCACTTCAGCCCACGTCCGACGAACAGGAGCGGTCGGCTCCCCGGTCGTCATCCCCCGCCCCTCGGCACCGCCACTCCCAGCACGCGCCGCAGTTGCCACCATCGTGTCCACGAACCGGCTCATGGCCGCCAGGGTAGAACGATCTCCATCGCATTGAGCCGATAGGAGGAAACAACTTCACCGTCGTCCGGCGATACTCCCCGGTACATACGACCAAAGGAGGGCATCGGGGTGGCCGGGCACGAAGCGCGTCAGCACACACCCGCACATCCCGCGCCGCTGTTGAGCGCGCAGGATCTGCGACAGGTCGCGTTCCACCGCCCACCACCCGGCCAACCGGGCTACCACGAACAGCAGGTGGACGACTTCCTGGACCGCATCGAGGCGACCCTGCTGGGCCGCGACGACGTGACCGAACAGGACGTCCGCCGGATGCGCTTCCACCCGGCCCGCCCCGGCTACCACGCGGCCGAGGTGGACGTGTTCATGGACCTGGTGGCGGAAACCCTCGGCTCGACCCCGCAACGCAGACAGGCGACGGCACCCGCGCAAGGCGCACACGCCACGTCGACCGGAATGCGCCCGGCCCCGAGACTGACCCCCCAGGACGTCCGGGGAGTCCGCTTCCACAAACCCCGTCCGGGCAATCGCGGCTACCACGAGGGCGAGATCGACGCCTTCCTGACCCGAATCGAACAAACCCTCACCGGCCACGACACCCTGACCGCACACGAAGTCCAGGAAATAGAATTCCGCTACGCCCCACCCGGCGGGATCGGCTACGACGAAGACGATGTGGACACGTTCCTGGACCTGGTGGTCGTAACCCTGGAACGTACCCCGAAACTCCCACCCAGCCCCCGCCCCGCACCGACCACCAGACCCCTGACCGCCCGCGATGTCAGAACGGTGGGATTCGGCAAGCCCCCGAGGGGCCGCCGAGGCTACCAGGAATCCCAGGTGGACAAATTCCTGGACCGGATCGAGAACACCCTGCTGGGCCAGGACAACCTGACCGCCCAGGAAGTCCGAGAGGCCAGGTTCAGCCGCCCCATACTGGGCCGTCGCGGCTACGACGAAACCGAAGTGGACACCTTCCTGGCCAGGGTGGAAAAACAACTCTCCGACACCCCGCCCGGCCCCACCACGATTCCGCCGGTCACCTCCTGGAAACAGCTGAGGATGCTCAAGATCCCCCAGGCGGCCCCCACCCAGCGCGGCTACCGCACCTCCCAGGTGGACCGCGTGCTGGAGGAGGTCGGCATCGCCCTGGACGGGATGATCGGCGCGACGTCGACCGAAGTGGCCAAAACCCGCTTCGCCCTCTCCCTCACCAACGGCCAGGGCTACGACTGCGCCTACATCGACGAACTGATCCCCCTGCTGGCCGCGGAACTCCGCCACCGAGGCCGCTGACCGCTCACCCCAGGCTTTCCGCCGTCTCGGCGGCCACCATCCACTGGGCCTCCACATCCGAAGCCTCGGCCAGCACGGCCCGCAACTCCGCATCCAACTTCAACAACCGCGAGGCGTCGGTGGCCGCCTCGGCCAGCGCGGCGTGCAGCTCGGCCTCCTTCTTGTGGAGCACCTCCAGCCGCCGCTCCAACCGCGCCAGCTCCTTGCGAGCCGCCCGCTGATCGGCAGCCGACGACGAAGCGGCAACCTTCACCGACCCCGACCCGGAACCCGCCTCCGCAACAGCCCGCTGCTCGTCCCGCCGCCGCAGGTACTCGTCGATACCGCCGGGCAGGTCCGTCAACCCACCGTCCCCGAACAACGCCACCACCTGATCGCAAACCCGCTCCACCAGATACCGGTCGTGCGAGATCACGACCAGCGTCCCCGGCCACGAGTCCAGCAAATCCTCCAGCTGCTGCAACGTGTCGATGTCCAAGTCGTTCGTCGGCTCGTCCAGCAACAACACGTTGGGCTCGGCCATCAGCAACCGGCACAACTGCAACCGCCGCCGCTCACCGCCGGACAGATCCCCCACGGGCGTCCACTGCTTCTGCGACGTGAACCCGAACTTCTCCGCGAGCTGCGACGCCGACAGCTCCTGCTTCCCGAGCACAACCCGCCGCGCCACCTCCTCCACGGCCTCCAGCACCCGCATGGACCCGTCCAGGTCGTGCAGCTCCTGGCTCAGGTGCGCCAGCCGGACCGTCTGCCCCTCGACCCGCTTCCCGGCGTCCAGCTCCCGCTCACCGGCCAACGCCCGCAGCAACGTGGTCTTCCCGGACCCGTTGACCCCCACGATCCCGACCCGGTCCCCGGGCCCCACCCGCCACGTGAGGTCCCGGACGAGCACCCGCTCCCCCACGACCAGCGAAGCGTCCTCAAGCTCCACCACCGTCCGCCCCAGCCGCCGCTTGGCGAACGCCAGCAACTCGACGGAATCCCGCAGCTCGGGCACGTCCGAGATCAACGCCTCGGCAGCCTCGATCCGGTAGCGCGGCTTGGAGGTCCGGGCCGGCGCACCCCGCCGCAGCCAGGCCAGCTCCTTGCGCGCCAGGTTCCGCCGCTTCTCCTCCACGGCGTCCGCCAGCCGGGCCCGCTCGGCCCGCGCGAAGATCCAGTCCGCGTACCCGCCCTCGTACTGCTCGACCCGTCCGCCCACGACCTCCCAGGTCCGCGAGCACACCGTGTCCAGGAACCACCGGTCGTGGGTGACGACCACCAACGCCGTCTTACGCGCCAACAGGTGCTCCGCCAGCCACCGGACACCTTCGACGTCCAGGTGGTTGGTCGGCTCGTCCAGCACCACGAGATCCAGTTCCTGCACCAGAGCCGCAGCCAACGACACCCGCCGCCGTTCACCACCGGACATCGTCCCGACGACCGAGTCCAGCCCCAGCGCCGTGATCCCCAGCCCGTCGAGGATCGACCGCACCCGCGCGTCCGCAGCCCACTCGTGCTCCGCGTCGAACCCCAAAGGGTCGATCACGACGCTGCGCACCGTCGCGTCGGGCTCCAGCTCGGTCCGCTGCGTGACGACGGCCATCCGCAGCCCACGGGTCTGGCTGACCCGCCCGTCGTCCGGCTCGGCAACCTGCGCCAGCACCTCCAGGAGCGTCGTCTTACCGCCCCCGTTGAGCCCGACGACCCCGATCCGGTCGCCTTCGGCCACGCCGAGCGATACACCGTCCAGCAGCGGACGCACGCCGAACGATTTCGAGACATTCTCAAGATTGACCAGGTTGGCCATCAACACACCTATCAAGCACAGGCGGGGACGTCTCCCCGCTACCGAAAGATCACGCGTGGACTTCAGGCGGGGTGGGCCGGGGCGTCTCCTCTGTCCCGACGACCCGCGCCCCGGGCACCGGCCCCTGCGCGACCCGCACCGTCCGGCACACCCCGGCCCCGGCCAGTTCCGCCGCGACCCGGACCGCCGAATCGCCGTCCGTGCACAGGAACGCGCAGGTCGGCCCCGACCCGGAGACCATCCCGGCCAGCGCCCCGGCGTTCACACCGGCCCGCAACGTGCGGCGCAGGTTCGGCCGCAACGACACTGCCGCAGCCTGGAGGTCGTTCCCCAACAACAACGCGAGCTGCCGGGGGTCCCCGGACGCCAGCCCTTCGAGCACCGCCTCGGCCGCCCCGACGCGGGGCGGGTCGCCTTCGGCACGCAGCCGGTCGAGCTCGTCGAACACCTCGGGCGTGGCCAGGCCGCGCCGGTCGAACGCCAGCACCCAGTGGAACGGGTGCCGGGCCAGCACGGGCACGATCTGGTCGCCCCGGTCGGTGCCCAGCGCCGTTCCGCCGTAGAGGGCGAACGGCACGTCCGCCCCGATCTTCCCGGCGAGCCCGGCCAGCTCGTCCCGCCCGATCTCCAGCCGCCACAGCGCGGCCAGGCCGACCAGCGTCGCGGCGGCGTCCGCGCTCCCGCCGGCCATGCCGCCGGCGACCGGGATGCTCTTGCGGATCACCACCCGGACCTTCGGGTCCTCGACGTCCCGCCCGACGTGCTCGGCGAGCACCCGCACGGCGCGCCACGCGAGGTTCGACGGCCCGGTGGGCACCGCGTCGGCGCCCTCCCCGTGCACTTCGACCCCGGGGTCGTCGGCGACGGCCACCGTCACCTCGTCGGTCAGGGACAGCGCCTGGAAGATCGTCACCAGGTCGTGGTAGCCGTCCGCGCGCGGGTCACCGACGGCAAGGTGCAGATTGACCTTGGCCGGGACGCGGACGGTGACCGGGGGTGGGACTACGGCGAGCACGACATGAAGCCTACGGCCGTCGGAGGGGTGCTCGCTGCGGGGTGAACCTCGACACCGCCGCGCAAAGCCCGGCCTCCGGCCGCCAGGGCACGGCCTCCGGCCCCCGGTATCCATTGTCCCAGGCACCACCGACAATCGTCGGCCGCGAAGCTGAGAACCAGCTCAGGGCCTGCCCTCCGGCCCGCTGCGCCTGACCTCCGGGCTTGGCCTCCGGCCCCCGGTTCCATTCTCCCAGCGACCACCGACAATCCCGGGCTCCGAAGCTGAGAACCGCCGGGACACGGCAACGGCCCCCGACGTCGCGAAGACGCCGGAGGCCGCACCTCGAACCACGATTACCGCAGGTCACAGGCCCAACAGGCAGCTCAGACCGCGAGCACCGACCCGCTGAACGTCTGCTTGATGTAGTCCTTCACCTGCGGCGACTGGAGCAGCTCCAGCAGGTCCTTGATCCGCTTGTCGTCCTTCAACTCGGCCCGCGTGACCAGCCCGTTGGCGTTCGGGTTGCCCTCGGCCTTCTCCAGCGCCAACGCATCGCTCGACGGCTTCAACCCGGCGTCGATCGCGTAGTTGCCGTTGATCACCGAAGCGTCCGTGTCCTCCAGCGAACGCGGCAGCTGAGCCGCCTCCAGCTCCACGAACTCCAGGTTCTTCGGGTTCTCCGCGATGTCCCGGACCGTCGCGGTCTTCTCCGCGCCGGTCTTGATCTTGATCAGGCCGTTCTCCTGGAGCAGCCGCAGCCCGCGCGCCTCGTTCGTCGCGTCGTTCGCCACCGCCACCTTCGCTCCGGACGGCAGGTCGGTCAGCTTCTTGTGCTTCTTCGAGTACACGCCCAGCGGCTCGATGTGCACCGAGCCGACCCATTCCAGCTTCGCGCCGCTCTCCGCCTTGAACGTCTCCAGGTACGGCACGGTCTGGAAGTAGTTGGCGTCCAGCGACCCGTCCACCAGCGCCGTGTTCGGCTGGACGTAGTCGGTGAACTCGACGACCTCGATCTTGAGGCCCTTGTCCTTGGCCAGGTTGTCCGCCACGTACTTCAGCACCTGGGCGTGCGGAACGGGGCTGACGCCCACCTTCAGCGCGGCGGTCTGGTCGGAAGCCGCGCCGGTCTGGCCACTTCCGCAGCCCGCTGCGGTCACCGCGGTCAGCAGCACGGCAGCGAGGGCAGCACGAATACGCATTTCAATCCTTCACGACGAAAATGGGAAAAAGTCACACGGAGGCGTGCCGGCGGCGGTCCACGCCACGCGCGACACGGTTGAACAGGAACTGGATCAGGGTCGCGATGATCGCCAGCACGACCACCGTCGACCACAGGTAGCGGTCGTTGAACCGCTGGTAGCCCTCGACCACGGCCAGGTTGCCCAGACCGCCACCGCCGACGACACCCGCCATGGCGGAGTAGCCGAGCAGCGCGATCGCGGTGACACCCACCGCGTTGATCAGCGCGGGCAGCGATTCGCGGAGCAGCACGCTGCGCACGATCCGGGTGACGGAGGCACCGGTGGTCACCGCCGCCTCCACCACGGACACGTGCACCTCGGACAGGACGTTCTGCACCAGCCGCCCCACGAACGGGATGGCACCGACCGCCAGCGGCACGATGGCCGCCGTCGGTCCGATGGTGCTGCCGAGGATCAGCCTGGTCAGCGACGTCAGCATGATCAACAGAACCAGGAACGGCATGGATCGACCCAGGTCGACCACGAATCCGAGCAGTTTGTGCACCACGGGCCGGGGCTTCAGCCCACCGGGAGCGGTGAGCTGAAGCCAGACGCCGAGCGGGGTTCCGAGCAGAACAGCGATCAAGGTGGAGACGGCCACCATGTACAAGGTCTGACCAGTGGCGGTCAGCACGACCTCGAACACGGTGGACCAGGGTGTTGCAGACCTCACGCAGCTACTCCCTGGGGACCGGCCAAGGTCCGGCGCACCGCGCCACCCGCCTCGCCGATCCACTCCAACGCCGAGTCCGCACGCTCACCCGTCAAACCGACGCGGAACCGCGCCACCGGGGTCTCGCCCAGCCGGGTCAGCCCGCCACCCAGCAGGTTCAGCTCCACGCCGAACCGGGCGGTCGCCTCGGGCAGCAGCGCGCCGACGGCCGCGAAGCCGACCAGCACCACGTCCGCGACCCGGTCGAACGCGCCTTCGGCGGCCGGGTTCTGGTCCACGGCGGGCAGCAGCGAGGCGGCCGTCCGCGAGGACGCGTCCGCGACCAGGTCCAGCACCTTGCCGTGCTCCACGACACGACCGCCGTCGAGCACCGCCACGTCGTCGCAGATCTTCCGGACCACGCCCATGTCATGGGTCACCACGAGCACCGTCACGCCCAGCTCGGCCCGCGCCCGGTCCAGCACGGTCAGCACGGAACCGGTGGTGTCCGGGTCCAGCGCGGACGTCGGCTCGTCGGCCAGCAGCACGGACGGGCTGGCCGCCAGCGCACGCGCCACGGCGATCCGCTGGCGCTGGCCGCCGGACAGCTGGTCCGGGTACGAGCCGGCCTTGTCGGTCAGACCGACCAGGTCGAGCAGCTCGGCCACCCGGGTCCGCCGCTGCGGTCCGGGCACCCCGGCGGACTCCAGCGGGAGCGCCACGTTGCCTGCGGCGGTGCGCTGGCGCAGCAGCGAATCCCCTTGCGGCACAACGCCGATCTGCCGGCGGGCAGCGCGCAGCGCGGTGCCGCCGAGGGACACCAGGTCCGTGCCGTCGACCCGGATCGCGCCGCTGTCGGGGCGCTCCAGGAGCGCGACGCACCGGGCGAGCGTGGACTTGCCGGCACCGCTCGGGCCGACGACGCCGAGGACTGTGCCGGCGGCGACGTCCAGGTTCACGCCGTCCAGTGCGCGAACCTGACCGGTACTCCCGGGAAAGGTCTTGGTGAGGTTCTCAACAGTGATCACGTTTCGCTCCACGACTGCACGCGGCAGCACACGCTCGTGGCGTGCGCGTCCGGAAACCAGCTCAGAAAGGGTGTGTCCGCAGAGAGGACAGCGAGGATTCGAAAATGCGCCCGAACGCAAGTCAGCTGCGACAGCCCGTGGCCGTACGACGGCCGTGGTCGACGACTCGCCGGCGCGTGAGCATTCGCATCCTGGGCACGTGATCCTCCATCGATCCTGGCTGAAGCACCTGCCTCCGTGGGGAGGTGGTTGCTGCGGCGTCGTAGAGCCAGGTCTCTCAGCCGCTCGGGATGGCAGCACGAGTACACCTGACGCAACGGCTTGAACGCAAGCCCGCGTGAGGATCGTTCGTCAAATCACACTTATGGCCGAAAGATCACCGGCTATTCCGGTGAGCAAACCTCGGCTATCCGGACGAAGTCCCCGACGGCCAATTGCTCTCCCCGGGCACCCGGATCGACCCCTGCCAGCAGCAACCGCCGCTCGGCCTCCGCCGCCGACCCCGCCCACCCGGACAGGGCACTCCGCAGGGTCTTCCGCCGCTGGGCGAAAGCCGCGTCCACCAACGAGAACAGCGCCTTCCGGTCCACAGTGGACAGCAGCTCGTGCCGGGTGAACGCGACCAGCGCGGAATCCACGTTCGGCACCGGCCAGAACACCGACCGCGACACCGGACCGGCCCGCCGGGCGTCCGCGTACCAGGCCAGCTTGACGCTCGGCACCCCGTAGACCTTGCTCCCCGGCCCGGCCGCCATCCGGTCGGCGACCTCGGACTGCACCATCACCAGCCCGGTCCGCAACGACGGCAGCTCGGCCAGCAGGTGCAGCACCACCGGCACCGCCACGTTGTACGGGAGGTTGGCCACCAGCGCCGTCGGCGGCACCGGGAACCGATCGACCGTGACCCGCATCGCGTCGGCTTCGATCACGTTCAGCCTGGAAGCCAGCCCGGGAGCCCGCTCCCCCACCGTCTGCGGCAGCAGCGTCGCCAGCACCGGATCGATCTCCACGGCCACCACCGACCGGCACGCGGGCAGCAACGCCAACGTCAGCGACCCCAGCCCCGGCCCGACCTCCAGCACCACGTCATCCGCCGACAACTCGGCCGCCGCCACGATCTTCCGGACGGTGTTCGGGTCGTGCACGAAGTTCTGCCCGAGCTTCTTCGTGGGGCGGATGTCGAGCGAGGCGGCCAGCCGACGAACGTCGGCCGGGCCGAGGAGCGCACTCCCCGGCCCGGCCGATGCTGAAGCTTCAGTCACGCGCAGAACCTACGGCAGGCCCAGCTTCTGCTGGCAGTGGGGCCACGCCGAGTAGCCGCCGCGCGCGTCGCGCAGCTTGGTCGCGACGGCGATCTGCTGCTCGCGGGTCGCCTGGTGCGGGTACTCGGCGTACTGGCCGCCCCCGTTGGAGTCCCAGGTGCCCTTGTTGAACTGGAGACCGCCGTAGTAGCCGTTGCCGGTGTTGATGGCCCAGTTGCCGGTCGCCTCGCACTGCGCCAGCCGGTCCCACACCTCGCCGTCCGGCGGGAGCTTGGTGCCGACCTTCATCTTGCGGACCTTCGGCTCCTTGGTGACCTTCGCGCCCAGCTTCTCGCGGTTGATCTCCTGGCCGTTCTTGATGGTCACGCGGTAGGTGACGATCTGCTCGCCGGGCTCGCCGGGCTCCAGAACTTCCTTGGAGCCCTTCATCATCGTGTCGTCCGGGACCTCTTCGACGGCCGGCTCGACGGCCTCCGTCGCGTTGATCACCGACACGCCGGTGCGGCTGATGTGGACCTCTGCGCCGTTGGTGATGCGCAGGTCGACCGCGGTTTCGAGCTTGTCCTCGGGACCCAGCGAGAGGTTCTGGGTCTTCATCAGCTCGTCCACCGTCAGCGCGGTGGTCTGGATCTGCTTCGGCTCGGTGCCACCGTCGTAGAGCGTGATGGTCTTGAGGCTCTTCACCTCAAGCGCCATGCCGTTCAACGGGACGTCCATGCTCCGGTCGTGGGAGAGCCAGGCGCCCTCGTCGTTGACCTTCAGCTGGTCCAGCGCCTCGTCCACGGTGACCGAGCGGACCCAGCCCTCGCGCTGCTCGCCGTCGACGGTGAGCTTCACCAGCCGGCCGCGGTCCAGCGAGATCTTCCCGCCGTCACCGACCTGCGCCTGGGGGGACGGGCTGAGCGCGTCGTGCTCGCCGACCGCGATGCCCTCGTCCGCGAGGATCTCGCCGACGGTGGACTCGTAGGTGCGGACGGTCTTGGCCTCGCCGTCCACGTCGACCGTGACGGACTTGTCCATCGCGATGGCGGTCGCGCCGCCGCCGGAGATGGTCACCAGCACGGTGGCGACGGCTGCCTTGAGGAAGCGGCGCTTCCACTTCCCGGCGGCCTCCACGAGGGCGACGGGGGGTGCGCTCGGCTGCTCGGCGGCCAGGCCGCTCGCGACCCGGTCCTCGGAGACCTCGTCCGGGATGATGATCGGCGGGAGGAGCATGGTCTCGGCGTTGATCAGCCGGATCAGCTCGTCGACGTCCACATCGGCGCTCGCCAGCAGCTCGTCCGCGTCGGGTCCGAGGACCTCGCGGACGTCGTCCGGCGTGATGCTGAAGACCGTGGTGTCCCAGTCGGACCAACCGGGCTCCGGTCTGTCCAGGACGTCCACTGCGGTGGGAGGCACCGAAGCGGGTTGCACGGGCGTAAACCAGTCGGTGTCCTCGTTGAACGAGTTCACGGGGTTCCATACCTCCTGAAGGCGCGAAGGTCGCGCACACGTTCGGTGTCGGCGGTCAGCAAGTGATCTCCGGCAACTCCTGTGTGTGTCCGTCTTCTCGCTTCTGGTGTGTAAACCCGCCCCGACTGCGGGCTGTGCCCCCTAGGACTGAACTTGGGGCACGGTCACGGGACCGTAACGGGTACGCGGGGGTTGTGCAAACACCCCTAATCGTGTTGTGAGCTCAGTCACCCTACTAGGGGAGCAAGTATGTCCCCCATTCGTCGTAGGGAGTACTACGACTGCACCAAGTCACGAAGCCCGAAGACCCGTTCGGCGTTTCGGGTGACAGTTGACGCAAGTTCAGCCAATTCCGCGTGACGCAGGGTCGCGATGTCACGGAGCGTGTAGTTGGCGCAATACGGCTCGTTCGGGCGTCCCCGAAACGGGTGCGGGGCAAGGAAGGGGGCGTCGGTCTCCACGAGCAGGTGCTCCGCAGGCACCCACGCGGCGGCCTCCCGCAGCGCCTGGGCGTTCCGGAACGTCACGGGGCCCGCGAACGACAGCACGAACCCCCGTTCCACACACGCCTGCGCGAACGCGAGGTCGCCGGAGAAGCAGTGGAACACCACTGTGGACGGCGCGCCCTCCTCGTCCAGGATCTTCAGGATGTCGTCGTGCGCGTCCCGGTCGTGGATCATCAGGGTCTTGCCGACCCGCTTGGAAAGCTCGATGTGCCAACGGAAGGCGTCGTGCTGGGCGGCCGGCGGCGCGTAGTCCCAGTAGTAGTCCAGCCCGGTCTCGCCGATCGCCACCACCCGCGGCCGGGTGGCCAGTTCGGACAGTTCCGCGCGGTCGGCGTCGGTGAAAGTGGACGTCCTGGTGGGATGCAGCGCGACCGCCGCGAACACCCGTTCGTCCCACGTGGCGGCCTCGGCTGCCCATCGTGCCGATGCCAGGTCGTCCGCGACGGTCACCACCCGGTCCACCCCGGCCGCGTTCGCCCGGTCGAGGATTTCTCTTACCTGGTCGGGTGTTTCCGCCCCGCAGGCATCAAGGTGGGTGTGCGCGTCGACCACCGGAACCGGAAGGATCTCCGGGACCGGTGGCCGTTCACCGCGACGCTTGCTCACTTGACGATGGGTGCCCACTCCGGGCCGGTCTCGCCCAACTCGGGGTCGAGCTTGGCGAACAGCGGCGCGGGCTTGGCCAGCGGGCGGCCCACCGCGATCGGCGTGGACTCCCACTTCGCCTGCTCGGCCGCGTAGTCGCCGGTCAGCACCGGGTACTTGCGGTCCGGCACGTCCAGGTCGGTGACCTCGTTGAGCTGCGGCTGCGCCGCCCACACGCCGGAGCCGCCCAGCGCCTCGTGGATCTTCTGCGCCGAGTGCGGCAGGAACGGCGTGAGCAGCGTGTTCGCGTCCTGGACGACCTGGAGCGCGGTGTGCAGGACGGTGTCCCGGCGCGCCGGGTCGTCCTTGAGCTTCCACGGCTCCTGGTCGGACAGGTAGCGGTTGGCCGCGCCCACGACCTTCATCGCCTCACCGGCGGCCTGCTTGAACCGCGACCGGCGCAGGTTGTCGCCCACCACGTCGAACGCCTGCCTGCTGAGGGCGAGGAGGTCGTGGTCGGCGTCGGTCGGCGCGGTCGGCGTGGGCACCGCGCCCACGTTCTTGTGCGCCAGCGAGATCGACCGGTTGACCAGGTTGCCCCACTCGTTGGCGAGCTCGAAGTTCGTGCGGCGGACGAACTCGTCCCAGGTGAAGGCGGTGTCCTGGCTCTCCGGGCCGGCCACCGAGATGAAGTAGCGCAGCGCGTCCGGCCCGAACTGGCGCAGGAAGTCCGTCACGTAGATGACGGTCCCGCGCGAGGTCGAGAACTTCGAGCCGCTCATGGTGAGGAACTCGCTGGACACGACCTCCGTGGGCAGGTTCAGTGTGCCGAACGAGCCCGGCTGACCGCCCTTCGAGCCCTGCCCGTTCTGGCCGAGCAGGAGGGAGGGCCAGATCAGCGAGTGGAAGACGATGTTGTCCTTGCCCATGAAGTAGTAGCCCTGGGCGTCACC
>CBHFOL010000146.1:0-18097 GCA_965995405.1 uncultured Saccharothrix sp. | reverse complement strand
CGGATCTGGTGGTGCGCAACGCTTTCGGCGACCGCTACCCGTACGCGCTGTGTCCCGCGCAGCCTGACGTGGCCGAGTACGCGCGGGCACTGGTGTCGGAGGTGCTGGCACTCGGCGAGCCGGACGGGATCGTGCTGGAAGCGTGCGGCCCGTTGGGTTTCCTGCACGGCGGACACCACGAGAAGACGGACGGCGCGGACTGGAGCCGGGCACAGCAGCAGCTGCTCTCGTTGTGCTTCTGCGACGTGTGCGCCACCCGATACCCCGATGGCACGGCCGAAGCGGTCCGGGCCGGGGTGGACGGCAACGCGCCCGGCGTCGAGGAAGCTCTGGGCGACTTGGCTTCCGAGGTCCGGAACACCCGAACGGGCCTGACCCGGTCACTGCGTCAAGAGCTGGTGGGTCTGATCCGCCGGACCGCGCCCGGCGTGCGGATCTTGTTGCACGCCACCGCCGACCCGTGGGGCACCGGCCCGTTCGCCACCGTCGCGGGTGGTGTGGACGCCGACGTGGACGTGCTCACCCTGACCTGCTGGCCCGGCGCGGACGTGTCCCTGGCTGGAATCGAAGCGTTGCGTCCGCACGACGTCCGGTTGGCGGCGTACGTGCTGGGCCTGCCGCCCAGGCCGATCGACGGCCCGGCACTGCTGGACGAATGGCTCCGGTACGCCGAGGCGGGCGTCGAGGAGTTCCACGTCTACCACGCCGGACTGGCGTCCCGGGCCAGGCTGGACGCCCTGCGGCACGCCGTGCGCGGCGTCGTTCGGCTGAACGGGTAACTGTCAAAAGGGCGGGGCAACCCGGTGCGCGGGTCGCTCCGTCCTCAACACATGAGAAGCCTAGGAACCGCAATCGGTGCAGGTGCGCTGCTGCTGGTGCTGACCGGCTGCGCTTCGCCCAAGCCCCCGCTCGACGCGGGCAGCGGTGGCGGTCCGACGCTGACCACGGCGCCCGCGACCACCACGCCCTCGTCGGGAGATGAACCGGTCCAGAACCTGTTGCCGCCCGGCGGGAAGGAAGTGCCCCCGGCCAAGGTCGACGCGTCGGCCGTGCCCGAGGGCAACCCGAGGACGGTGTGGACCGAGGGCGACGGCAGCACGTTGGGGCTGATCGGCCAGGAAGGCGGCTGTGGCAAGGCGAGCGTGGAGATCGCCGAACAGAGCGCGCAGGTCGTGAAGGTCGTCGTGGTCGAGACCGTGCCGAAGGAAGCGCAGGCCTGCACGATGGACATCAGGTTCCCGCCGCTCACCGCGAAGCTGGACGCCCCGCTGGGCGAGCGCCTCGTGGTGCTGAGCACGCGGCAGGACCAGAAGTAGTCGTTCTCCCTTCCCCTCAGGTGCCCGGTCGGCCTGCCCCGTCGGCCGGGCACCACCCCGCTCTTCGGTCGGCCTGCCCCATCGGCCGGGTGGCCTGTGCAACCGGACGGCCCGGAAGTACCGTCCTAGCGCTATGAGGAGTGTCCAGGTCGCCGTGGTCCTCGCCGCGCTCGCGCTGGCCGGCTGCACCGCCGGCGGCGGGTCGGCGGGCGGTCCGTCCACCACGTCGCCCTCCAGCAGCCAGTCCCCGTCGGTGTCGACCACACCGACGCCGACCACGACGTCGCCGACATCCGGCCAGACCCCGCCGCCGCAGTCCAGCGCCCCGCCGCTGCCCGGCAAGATCGAAATCCCGGCCGACCGCATCGACGCGAGCGTCCTGTCGGACGTGTACAAGCGACAGGCGTGGGTGTCCCCGGACGGCCTCACCGTGCAGGTCCTCAGCCTTGCCGGCGGCTGCAAGCGCGCGTCCGCCGAGGTCGGCGCCCAGTCGGCGGACCAGGTCCGGATCACCCTGGTGACCACCTACTACCCGCCGGCCGGCGGCGCGTGCACCCAGGAGCTGTACGACGTGCCGGTGGACGTGACGCTGAACGCCCCGCTCGGTGACCGGTTGGTCGTCCTGGAATCCCGCGAGCAGACAGCGTGATCAATCCGGCGATCGGGTGACCTGGCATCGCGCCCGTGGCGATTCCCGCGGAACTGGACCTGTCCGACCCTGAATTCTGGGCAACCTACTTCTTCGAGTCGGACGACGAATACCTGGAAGACGACGAGCACACCGCGTCCTTCGACGTCGGCGGCGGCCACTCGGTCGACGTCGAGATCAGCGACGGCTACTTCGACCTGGGCGTCCGCTCCCCGGACGAGGACGAGGCCGTCAGCATCGGCTGGGACGACGAGGCCCACTTCCACCCGCACGTCCTGCGCTGGGCCGAACTGGACCTGATCTGCCGGGCGGCGGCCCTGCGCGACCCGGCGCTCCGCCACCCCGGTCCCGGCCTCGCCCTGCTGGGCCGCTTCCTGGTGCTGGACACCGCCGACGACGTCGACGTCGTCACCGCGATGCTGCACGCCGCGTTCACCGGCCTGCGCCCGGCGGACACCGCCGGCTTCTGGCCGGACGCCCGCAAACACGGCACCGACCGCGCCGACTTCCGCGCCCACGGCGTCGTCTGGCGTCTCGACCAGGACGGCGACCACGTCATAGTGGACCAAACTCCTCAGCTTGTCTGACAACTACCCCACCGACCCCGCCCTGGCCGACGCCCTGCGCAAAGCCGGCTGCACCAACGCCACCGTGCTCAACGCCCTGACCGCCCCGATTCACCCAGCCGAAACCGCCTGGGTCCGGGAACTGCTCGGCACCGCGCCACGCGGCTCCCTGCTGCCCAAGACCCTGACCAACGCCCGCTCGTGGCGTGACCAGGATTGACCGGACGGAACCAGGGCCGCCCCGGGAGCCAGGACCGACCGGAAGCGCCGGGCAGACCAGAGGTCCTACCCGGCGCTCACCGCGTCACTCACCGGTTCCGGCACCGGCTCACTTGCGAACACCGGCACCGGCTCACTTGCGAAAACTGATCTGGAGGGTCGGCACGGACGTCTCGGCGAAGAAGTCGTTGCCCTTGTCGTCCACGACCACGAACGCGGGGAAGTCCTCGACCTCGATCCGCCACACGGCTTCCATGCCCAGTTCCGGGTACTCCAGCACCTCGACCTTGCGGATGCAGTCCTGGGCGAGCCGCGCCGCCGGACCGCCGATGGAGCCGAGGTAGAAGCCGCCGTGCGTCCGGCACGCGTTGGTGACCTGCGCGGAGCGGTTGCCCTTGGCCAGCATGACCATCGAGCCGCCCGCCGCCTGGAACTGCTCGACGTAGGAGTCCATCCGGCCGGCCGTGGTGGGGCCGAACGAGCCCGACGCGTAACCCTCGGGTGTCTTGGCGGGACCGGCGTAGTAGACCGGGTGGTCCTTCAGGTACTGCGGCATCGGCTCGCCCGCGTCGAGGCGTTCCTTGATCTTCGCGTGCGCGATGTCGCGGGCCACCACCAGCGGCCCGGTGAGCGAGACCCGGGTCTTGACCGGCAGCTTCGACAGCGTCTCGCGGATCTCCGCCATCGGCCGGGTCAGGTCGATCCGGACGACCTCGTCGGACAGGTCCTCGCCGGTGACGTCGGGCAGGAACTGCGCCGGGTCGCGCTCCAGTTGCTCCAGGAATACCCCGTCGGGGGTGATCTTCGCCTTGGCCTGGCGGTCGGCGGAGCAGGACACCGCGATGCCGACCGGGCAGGACGCGCCGTGGCGGGGCAGCCGGATGACCCGCACGTCGTGGCAGAAGTACTTGCCGCCGAACTGCGCGCCGATGCCGAAGTTCCGGGTCAGCTCAAGGACCTGCTGCTCCAGGTCGACGTCCCGGAACGCGTGCCCGGCGGCCGAGCCCTCGGTGGGCAGGCCGTCCAGGTAGCGGGCGGACGCGAGCTTCGCGACCTTCAGGTTCTGCTCGGCGGACAGCCCGCCGACGACCACGGCCAGGTGGTACGGCGGGCACGCGGCGGTGCCCAGCGACCGCAGCTTCTCGTCCAGGAACTTCGCCAGCCGCGACGGGTTCAGCACCGCCTTGGTCTCCTGGTACAGGAACGTCTTGTTGGCCGAGCCGCCGCCCTTGGCCATGAACAGGAACTCGTACTTCGGCTCGGTGCCGGGCGCGGCGAACAGGTCGATCTGCGCGGGCAGGTTGGTGCCGGTGTTCTTCTCGTCCCAGAACGTGACCGGAGCCATCTGCGAATAGCGCAGGTTCAATTCCTGGTACGCCTCGAAGATGCCCCGCGACAATGCTTCCTCGTCGGCGCCGCCGGTCAGCACGGACTCGGTCCGCTTGCCCATCACGATCGCGGTGCCGGTGTCCTGACACATCGGCAGCACACCGCCCGCCGAGATGCACGCGTTGCGCAGCAGATCCATCGCCACGAACCGATCGTTGCCGCTCGCCTCCGGGTCGTCGACGATCGCGCGCAGCTGCGCCAGGTGCGACGACCGGAGCAGGTGCTGGATGTCCCGGATCGCCTCCTTGGCGAGCAGCGTCAGCGTGGCGGGCTCGACCTGGAGGAACGTCCGGCCGGCGGCCTCCACCACGGACACGCCGTCCGGCGTGACCAGGCGGTACTCCGTGTGGTTGTCCTTTGCCAACGGCAGGACGTCGGTGTGCTGGAACGTGGTGGTGGGCACTGCGGGCACTGCTGGCACGTCGCGGGCTCCCTTGCGCGCGTTCGGGTTCCGCCGAACCTATACCGCGCACCCCGCTCCGGTACCGCCGACGTGGTGTGATTCGCGTCGTGCCGCTGCCGGCCGCCGCGGCTCCACACCCCGCTTCGACGCGGTCCGCGCGGCTCCGCCTCGACGCTCCACGACACCTGCCCCGCGCGCGACGCTCCACGACACCTGCCGCGCGCCGTGACCGGCCCGCGGCCGGCTGCTGCTGTCCGCCTTGGCTGCTTGGACACCTTCCGCACGGTCCCGCCGCGCCGGCCGCCAATGCTCCCGCACCGTGCCACGCCGCCGTGTGCGCCGCTTCCATACATTTACGGCAACGCGAAAAAGGGCGAAAAAGTCCCCAAACCGGGTAACTCGATCGGGCGATCTTGGTGGTGCCCCGATCGGGTGAGGGTTCGGGAACGCGGAAGGCCGGGCCGGCCCCCGACCGTCCCGACCTTCCTCAGCGTGCGACAGCCTCCACGTAATGGGGTGGGGGAGTCGCAAAGCTCGTGCTAACACGCGACCGTGCCGTGACTGGAGTCACAAGTCAACCCGGCCGAACGGGTGAACGGTCCCCTAACTGGCGTACGCCCGCAGCTTGGCGGCCCGTTCGCCCTGGCGCAGCTTCGACATGACCTCGCGTTCGATCTGCCGGACCCGTTCCCGGGACAGGCCGAACTGCTTGCCGATCTGGTCCAGCGTGCGCGGCTGGCCGTCCTCCAGTCCGTACCGCAGCCGGATCACCGCCTGCTCGCGCGGCTCCAGCGTGGCCAGCACGCGCCGCAGGTCGTCCTGGAGCAGACCGGAGATCACGGCGCTCTCCGCGTCGGTCGCGTCGGAGTCCTCGATGAAGTCGCCCAGCGGGGCGTCCTCCTCGGTGCCGACCGGCATGTCCAGGCTCACCGGGTCACGCGCGTGGTCGAGCAGGTCGGCGATCTTGTCCGGCGACAGGCCCGACTCCCGGGCCAGCTCGTCGTGGGTCGCCTCGCGGCCCAACTGCTGGTGCAGGTCGCGCTTGATCCGCGCCAGCTTGTTGACCTGCTCCACGAGGTGGACGGGGAGGCGGATGGTGCGGCCCTGGTCCGCCATTCCCCGGGTGATCGCCTGGCGGATCCACCACGTGGCGTAGGTCGAGAACTTGAAACCCTTGGTGTAGTCGAACTTCTCCACCGCGCGGATCAGGCCCAGGTTGCCTTCCTGGATGAGATCCAACAGCGGCATTCCACGGCCGGTGTATCGCTTCGCGAGCGAAACGACCAACCGCAGATTCGCTTCCAGAAGATGGTTCTTTGCCACGTGTCCGTCGCGCACCAGGGCGCGCAGTTCCTCGCGGCGCGTGGAGGACAGGCCCGAACCCGTCTCCAGCATGTGCTGAGCGAAGACCCCCGCTTCGATCCGCTTCGCGAGTTCCACTTCCTCCGCCGCTGTGAGCAGCGCTGTCTTGCCGATGCCGTTCAGGTACACCCGAACCAGGTCGGCGGCCGGTCCCTGGGCGTCGAGGTCCAACTCGGCGCTCGTTGCGGTCGTGTCCTCGCGGTCGAGGACCTTCGGGACGGTCATGGAGCTCCCTCCCCCTTGTCGCGGGCTGGCAGTGCGGTCGTGCTTCCCGCGCTGCGCTGCGCGGCGTCGCCTTTCGGCCTAGTCACTGTGGGAAACGTCGACCGGTGCGAAATGGTTCCCGCTTCCTCGAACTGGAAGACGTCACTGCGGTCACAGCGGTTGCGCCGCGAATCCTGAGGATTGCCTGAGAAGGATCTAGAGTTCCACCAACACGGTGAACGGACCGTCGTTGACACTCCGCACCGACATCATCGCGCCGAACCGCCCGGTTTCCACCCGGGCACCCTCCCGGCGCTGTACCCGCACCCCCGCATCGACCAACGGCGGGGCGTCGGCGGGGGGGGCGGCGGCCGCCCACGACGGCCGCCGCCCCTTCCGGGTGTCCCCGTAGAGGGTGAACTGGCTCACCACGAGTAGAGGTGCGCCGGTCGTGGCGCACGACTGCTCGTCCCGCAGGATCCGCAGCTCGTGCAGCTTCCGGGCCATCAGCGGGGCCTTGTCCGGCGTGTCGTCCACGTGGATGCCGAGCAGGACCAGCAGCCCAGGCTCCTCGATGGCGCCGACCCGCCCGCCGTCCACGGTCACCTCGGCCTCGGTGACGCGCGCCACGACGGCCCTCATGCCGGGATCACCCGGCAGTGCGTCACCTGTTCGTGTAGCAGTGCGGCCAGGGTGACGCGCGTCACGACCGCCTTCACGCCGGCACCACCATGCCGTGCCTCACCAGCTCCCGGACCACCGGCAGCGCCGACTCGGCCAGCACCTCCGCGTCCAGGTCCTGGGCGTACGCGAGCAGCGTGACCAGGTCTTCCAGCGGCAGCGCGCCCCGGAAACCGGCGAGCAGCCGGGCGGCCGTCTCGTCCAGTTCGTGCTGCCAGCCGGGGCCGTCGGTGCGGTGCAGCCGGCGCACGACCGACTCCCAGCCCTCGTCGGTCGGCGCGGACACCTCCTCCAGGACGACCGTCTCCGGCACCGTGAACCTGGTCCGCAGCAGGGCGTCGTTGTCGTGCTCGCGCAGCCACCGGACGCGGTCCAGCCACGCGGCGGACTCCGGGCCCAGCGGGTCGTCGTATGCGTGGCGCAGGTCTTCGCACACCACCTCGGGGTGGGCGACGTCGGTGCGGCGCAGCGTGACGAACCCGAACCCGATGCCCTCCACGTCGTTCTCGGCGAACCAGTCCAGCCACGCGTTGGCCTTCGCCCGGCCCTCGGCGGACCTCGGGTCGACGCCCGCGTCGCGCAACCACGTGCCGACGTAGAGCGTGGGATCCGCCACGTCCCGCTGCACGAACCAGGCGTCGACCTGCTTCGGCAGCCAGCCCGACACCCGGTCCGCCCAGTCCTCGCCCTTGCGGTGCACCCAGGACGCGAGGAGCTGCCCGACGCCGCCCTCGTTCAGGAACGCGGGCAGCTGCCGGACGACCAGCGCGCTCGCGTCGTCGCCGCCCAGCCCCGAGTCCCGGTACACGTAGTCCACGCGCGGCGGCCCGACCACGAACGGCGGGTTGCAGACGACCTGGTCGAACCGCCGGTTGCGCAGCGGCGCGAACCACTCGCCCTGGTGCAGTTCGACGTCGAGCTCGTTGAGGCGGAACGTGCCCTGGGCGAGCCGCAGCGCCCGTTCGGACAGGTCGGTCGCGGTGATCTTCCGCGCGTGCCGGCTCGCGTGCAGGGCTTGGACGCCGCAGCCGGTGCCCAGGTCGAGCAGCGTGCCGACCGGCCGGCGCGAGGTGGCGCGGGCGAGGCTGATCGACGCGTGGCCGACGCCCAGCACGTGGTCGGCGGGCACCGGGCCGCCCCGCTGGTCCGAGTCGAGGTCGGCGACCACCCACCACGAGCCGTCGTCGTCGCCGTACGGCCGGACGTCCAGCCCCGCCCGGAGCCGCTCACCGTCCTTGACCAGCAGCTGCGCCTCGACGGTCGCGTCGACGTCCAGGTCGCCGAACGCTTTCGCCACGTCGGCGGGCACCTCGGCGTCGCCGAGCAGGAACAGCCGGATCAGCGTGCCCAGCTCACCCGCGTCCTTCGTGACCCGCCGGGCGGCCTCCGGCTCACCCCGACCGAGCGCGGCGTGCGCCTGCGGGCCGAGTGCGTCCACCACCCCGTCGGCGTCGTACCCGGCGTTCTGGAATGCGGCGCGCAGCCGCGCGGTCAGCTCTGTGGAGAGATCAGGAAGCACGGCCAATCCTCCCGCGCACGCCCGCCCACCGCCCGCGCACCCCGCTCCAGCAAGGATTGTTCAACAATCCTCACCGCTAGCGCAGGTGAAGTGCGGTCTGTGCGTTCGGAGTGCCCCGCCTCAGTGAGGATTGTTGAACAATCCCCATCGGTCGTCGGAGTGGGAAGTGGCCGGCGAGCCCACTGACGTTCAGCGGCTGCCGGCGTTCAGTGGATGACGCCCCAGGTGCGCACGGTCGGGTCGACCAGCACGGCGACCATCGAGCCGGGCTGTCGGGCGGCGGCGATGCACGTGTATTCGCCACAACGGTGCTCGACCTGGAAACCGGTGCCATCCGGCAACGTGATCCACAGCGTGAGGTCGTACGAGAGGTCCTCCACCCCGCGGACCACCTGAGCCGCCAGGACCTCCGCCCGCACGGTCACCCCGACGGCCTGGAGCGCAACGGTCGCCCGCGCGGCGTCGCCGGCATTCACACCGAGACCGAACCCGATGATCAACATGAACAGCGCCACCGCCGACCACAGCACGACCTGCCACCAGGCGTCCGACATCACGATCGCGATCACGCACCCCGCGAGCACGAAGGTGATGATGATCCCGGCCATGATCTTCTGGTTCAACGCCGAGCGCGGACTGGTCAACTCCACCTGCGAGGGGTTCGCGATCGTGCCGTCAGGGTCGGCCATGCCCGAATCCTAGGCACCGCCCAGCCCCCGAGAACGTCAATCGACGACGTCGATCGCGAGAACATCAATCGCGAGAACGCCCCACGGCCAGCGCGATCGCCATGGCCAACCGCTGATCCGGGTCGTCCAACGGCAACGCGGTCACCTCGGCCATCTTCTGCATCCGGTACCGGAGCGTGTTCGGGTGCACCGACAGCGCCTTCGCCGCCTCCCGCGCGTCACCCTGCGCCGCCAGCCAAGCCTGCAACGTCGTCGCGTACTGCGTCCCGTAGCTCCGGTCGTGCCGCACCAGATCCGCCACCGGCCCACGGCCGGGCAACCGCCCCGACTCGGCAACCGTCGTCAACCGCCGCAACAGCACCCTCGCCCAAGCCTGGTCGTACACCACCGGCTCCCCGGCGGACAGCGCCAGGCACTCGTCGGCCTCGTTCCGCGACGCGGGCAGCTGAGCGGCGTCCGCCCGCCCCCCGATACCCGCCTCCACCACGGCCTCGGCCGGCAGTTCACGGGTGAGCGCCCGCACCCAGTCGACCGCGATCGCCGGATCGTCCCCACACGGCAGCACCGTGTACAGCACGTTGCCGAACAACGCGCTACGCCCCGGCCTCGACCACCCGAACCCCGCCGTGGCCCGCTCGAACGCGAGCAACGCCGCCCCGTGCTCACCCTCACCGGCATGGGCCTGCACGGCGATCACCCGCAGCTCGGACGCCGGCAGCCCCAACCGCGCCAGGTTCGCCGGCACCCCGTCGTCCAGGACGCTGATCACCAGGTCCGCCTCGGCCTGCCGCTCCAGGTCCGCACTCGCCCGAGCCCGCAGCAGGTGCAACGCCGCCGTACGCGCCCCGTCCTGCAACGCCGCGTGCCGAGCCGTGTCGACGTCGGACTCCACCTCCACCCACACCGACCCGAGCAGCTCCCGCCCGGCCCGCACCGCCGCGACCAGCCGCCCGCCCAACTGGTCGGTCAGCTTCGGCACGAACATCGGCTCGTCACTGCGCGCCAGGTGCGTGAACACCCCGTAGTCGTCCAACGCCTGCCGCGCCTCGTCCGGCACCCGCCGACCCAGGATCGTCTGCACCCGCACCGGATCCACGTCCTGCTGCCGGTACGAGTAGGCGAGCACCCGCGACTGCTGGTCCTCGATCGTCACCGGCCCGCCGACCACCGCCGCGATCGCGTCGGCCACCGCGAACAGGTCCCCGGACCCCTTCCGCCGACCGCCCATGACCAGCGTCTGCGTCACGTTCGCGAGCTGCCCCCAGGGCACCGACGGATCGACCAACAGCACCGCCGCACCCGACCGCCGCGCCGCCGCGACCACCCGTTCGTCCAGCGGTGGACCACCGTGCAGCACAACGGCGGCGGCACTCGTGGACCCGACCAGCCGGGCCGCAGCCGCAGGTGAGGGGACTCCCAGACCGAGCAGCACGTCGTCCGGCGCGACAGTCGTGTGCTCGGTCGGGTCGTGCAGGGCGACGCCGCGCAGTTCGACATCCCGGCCCCGGGGCGCACAGCTCAGGTGCGTACCCAGACTGCCGAGCACGTCCACCAGCCGATCAAGGGCCACCACGGTCGAATCCTACGGTCGGCGCGCCGCCCGCGCGGCCGGATACCAACGCCGCCACGCCCGCCGCCGTCCGCGCCGCTACCGCCCCGCCGCCGCCCGCGCCGCTACCGTCGTCGCCGTCCACACCGCCGCCCCGGCTACCACCCCAGCCACATCGGCCGGCGGCGGCATCGACCGTCGACCGTCACCCCGACCGGAATACAACACCCGAATACATCACCCGGCTGGTGTTGCCCGCTCCCCGGTAGTGGGACGATGGAGGCATGGTGGACCACGAGCGCGACGGCACACCGGTGCTCATCACCGACGCGGCTCTCTCCTACGAGGAGCAGCACGCCGCGCGGAAGCGCAAATACGCGATCATGATGGGCGCCCGGATCCCGTGCCTGGCACTGGCGATGGTCTTCTACCAGACGTGGTGGCTGGCGCTGGCGTTCGTGGTGCTGTCCGTGCCGCTGCCGTGGATGGCGGTGCTCATCGCGAACGACCGACCGCCCCGCAAATCCGAGAAGGCGAACCGCTTCACCAAGGAGCACCACGCCCTGGAGTCCCGTCCGCATCACGTCATCGAAGGCTGAGCCCCCACCGCCGACACTGCCCGGCCCGCCGCCGCGACGCCGCCGACCAGGGCGTCCTCCCGCGTCGCGCCGCCCAGCCAGGCCGCGAGCAGCCCGGCGTCGAACGCGTCCCCGGCACCCGTCGAGTCGACGCACTCCACGTCCATAGCCGGTACGGACACCACCCCGTCCCGATCCACCCAACTGGCCCCTTCGGCACCCGACGTCAACGCCACCGCACCCACCACGTCCAACAGCGCAACAGCGGACGCGGGCTCGGCGGACCCGGTGAGCGCCACCAGCTCCTCCGCGTTCGGCAACAGCAGGTCGACCCCGCGCACGTCGTCCAGGAACCCGTCGTAGATCAACGCGGCGGACTGCGGGTCCACCGACGTCGTCAACCCGGCCTCCCGCGCCGCCGCCAACACCGCCAACCCGGCCGGCCGCGAAGTGGCGTCCAACAGCACATACCCGGACAGGTGCAGGTGACGCGCCCCGCGCAGGATCGACGGGTCGAGGTCCGCCGGCGAGAACCGCGCGTTGGCCCCCCGATCAGGCAACATGCTCCGCTGCCCGGTCTCGTCCACCAGCACGACGACACAGCACGTCGCCTGCTCGGTGTCGACCGCGAACGCGCACCGCACACCCGCCGACGTGAGCTCGGCGTGCACCTGCCGCCCGGCCGAGTCCGCGCCGACCCGGGCGACCAGCGTGGGCGCGGCACCGCAGGCCGCCAGCCACACGGCGGTGTTGGCCCCGGCCCCGCCGGGCTCGATGGTCACCGAGGCCCGCGAGTCACCCCCGTGCACGATCGGTCCGGAGTGCCGGGCGACCACGTCCAACCCGGCATCCCCGACCACGACGATCCCACTCACCCGCACAACTCCACGGCGACCTGCGACGCCAGCGCGGCGTTCGACAGCACCAACGCCTCGTTGGCGTCCAGACTCGCCCCACCGCTGGCACTGTGGAAGTGCTCCAACAACGCCGGCGTCACGTCCTTGCCGTGCACCTCACGAGTCAACTCCAGCCCTTCGACCAGCAACCGGTCGTGCAGTTCGAGATCCATCTCGAACTCGACCGGAATCGGGTTGGCCAGCAGCACACCGGAAGACCCCGGCACGGAACCCCGATGCGCGGCCACCACCGCGGCGGCCTCGGCGGCGGTGTCCACCCGCCACGGCACCCCGAAGGCGGATTCCCGCCGGTAGAAGGCGGGGAACGAATCGGTGCCGAACCCCAGCACCGGCACCGACCGCGTCTCCAGCAGTTCCAACGTGGCCCCGATGTCCAGGATCGACTTCACCCCGGAACACACCACCAGAACGGGCGTCCCGGCCAGCACGTCGAGATCGGCCGACACGTCCCAGGTCTCCCGGGCACCCCGGTGCACCCCGCCGAGACCGCCCGTGGCGAACACCCCGATCCCAGCCGCATGTGCCAACGCCGCCGTGGACGCGACCGTTGTGGCCCCGTCCCGCTTCAACGCGAACGCGGCCCCGAGGTCCCGGCGGGACAGCTTCACCAGATCGTTGGCGGGATCACACACGTAGTCCAGCTCGGAATCGGACAAACCGACCTTCGCGACCCCGCCCAGAACGGCGATGGTGGCGGGCACGGCCCCTGCGCCCCGGACGATCTCCTCGATCCGCGCGGCCACCTCCCGGTTCCGGCCGGGCGGCAGCCCGTGGGACAGGATGGTGGACTCCAACGCGACGACGGGCCGGTTGGCGGCCAGGGCGGTGCGGACCTCTTCGGTGATGCTCGGCGTACTCACGAGGGGCCATCATCCCAGGTAAGCTGAGCCGGTGAGCACGCAGACTCTCCCAGACGTCGAGACCCGGCCCGAAGGCACGGACCACACCGGGGACGACACCCCGAAGATGTTCCACTACGTGCGCAAGGCCAAGATCGCCGAGAGCGCGGTCATGGGCACCCACGTGGTGGCACTCTGCGGCGAGGTCTTCCCGGTCACGAAGACGCCCAAGCCCGGCTCGCCGGTGTGCCCGGACTGCAAGCGGATCTTCGACGGCCTGCCCAAGGGCAACAGCGGCGAGTGAGCCGACCCGGCCCCGGCGGCAGGCGCTGCCGGGGCACAGCCATGCCCACCTGAACCCTGAACTGGTCGGCGGGCAGTCCGCACAGGTGGTCTCCGGGCACGTCCACATGCGTTCGGCGAGTGGTCCGCACACCCGGCGGCGGAGTCAGGGCGTGCGGTCGATCCGCAGCGGCAGTGTGTGGTTGGTGTCCGCCGGCGACGGTGCGGTCCCGATCTCACGGTCACCGGCCCCGCCGTCGTCTTCACCGGACCGCCCGGCCGGCCGACCCTCGTCGGACCGGATCCGCTCGGCCGCCCGCTCCATCTCCAACCGCCGCCACCGTCGCCGCTGCCGCCGCGTCATCCGAGCCGGCCACATGTCCTGGATCGACGCGTTGAAATAAGCCCCGATCGTAATAGCCAGCCCGATGAAGAACGCGAACAGCAGGAACGCGATCGGCGTGGCCAACGCCCCGTACGTGTACCCGGTGGTCGTGATCCACCGGATGTAGAGCCGCAACCCGATGGACGACAGCACGAACACCGCCATCGCCAGCACCGCCCCCGGCACCAACCGGTGCCAAGGCAGCTTGTTCGGCAACGACAGCTTGTACAGCGTCGCCAACGCCAGCACCAGCAGCACCGCGATGCCCGGGTAGTAGAACGCGTTCAGCCAGAACTCGATCGTCGTCCGCCACCCGTTCGGGAAGACCAGCACCAACAGGTCCGGCCCCAGCGCCAGCACCGGCAACCCGATGATCAACAGCAGCAGGCTGGCCATGTACAGCAGCAGCGCGAAGATCCGCTGCCACACCTCGTTGCGCACCCCGTACTGGTCGTGCGCGGCGGTGATGGCGTCCACGAACGACGACATCGCCGACGAGCCCGCCCACAGCGAGATCAGGAAGCCCACCGAGACGATCTCGCCCTTCCCGGTGGTGAGGATCTGGTCCACGGTGGGCGCGATCACGCCGCCGACCACGTCCTGGCTGAAGATCGTCCGGCAGAACGAGAGGATCCGGTCCTTCACCGCCGACACGACGTCGGGCCCGAGCCAGTCGCCCAGGTAGCCCATCGACCCGAGCAGACCGAGCAGCAGCGGCGGGAACGACAGGGTCTGCCAGAACGCCGCCTCGGCGGCCTCGGAGAAGATGCTGCGCTCCCACGCTTTGGACAGCGTGCGCGCCAACAGACGCAGGGGCCCCTTCCTGGGCGTGCTGCGTGCTGTCTCGTCGGTCGGCGAAGCCATCGCAACCCCAAGCATGGTGCATCGCGGCAGATTCAGCGGCATCGGGTGCCGAGGTTCGGCGGCACCGGATGCCACGGAGATGACACCCCACAGGCCCGTCACACACCGCCGCAACACGCCCATCCGCGCCGGAAACCTGCCGGAACCCCGACCCCGCCACCCCGCCCGCACCAGCGCGAACCACCCCCGAGACCCCCGTCACCCCGCCCACGGCACCGTCCTACACGCCCGCAACGGGTAAGCTGTCCCTGCCCTCGACGGTCTCACCACGAGGGCATTCGCATGTCCCAACAGGCCACACCGGCCAAGCAACACCGGCCAAGCAACACCGGCCAAGCAACACCCAGCCGCACCGGCCAAGCCGCACCGGCCAACGCAAACCGGCCCAGCCACGTCACACCGGCACCGACAGAAGGGTTCGAGGTTGTCGCAACCGCAAGGCGCCACGACCCGCCCCCTGCGTGCCTGGCAGCGTCGCGCGCTCACCAAGTACCTGGCCGCCAAGCCGAAGGACTTCCTGGCGGTCGCCACCCCGGGCGCGGGCAAGACCACGTTCGGCCTGCGGGTGGCCGCCGAACTGCTCGCCGACCGCACGATCGAGGCCGTCACGATCGTCACGCCCACCGAGCACCTCAAGCACCAGTGGGCCCAGTCGGCGGCCGAGGCCGGCATCGCGATCGACTCGAACTTCCGCAACACCAACGCCGTCACGTCCCGCGACTTCCACGGCGTCGCCCTCACCTACGCCCAGGTGGCGTCGCACCCGACGCTGCACCGCGTCCGCACCGAGCAGCGCAAGACGCTCGTGCTGCTGGACGAGATCCACCACGGCGGCGACGCGAAGTCCTGGGGCGACGCGATCCGCGAGGCGTTCACGCCCGCCGTGCGCCGGCTGGGCCTGACCGGCACCCCGTTCCGCAGCGACGACTCGCCGATCCCGTTCATCACCTACGAACCCGGCCCGGACGGCTCCCAGCGCAGCAAGTCCGACCACTCCTACGGCTACTCGGACGCGCTGAAGGACGGCGTCGTCCGCCCGGTGATCTTCCTCGCCTACTCCGGTGAGGCGAGTTGGCGGACCAGCGCGGGGGAGGAGTTCTCCGCGCGGCTGGGCGAGCCGCTGACCCAGGAGCAGACCGCGCGCGCGTGGCGGGTCGCGCTGGACCCGACGGGCGAGTGGGTTCCGTCCGTCCTCAAGGCCGCCGACATGCGGCTGACTCAGCTCCGCCAGGGCGGCATCCCGGACGCGGGCGGCCTGGTGATCGCGACCGACCAGACCGTGGCCAAGGCGTACGCGGAGATCCTCAAGCGTGTCACCGGCCACGACGCCACGCTCGTGCTGTCCGACGACCCGAAGGCGTCCGGCCGGATCGCCGAGTTCGCGCAGACGTCCGAGCGCTGGATGATCGCCGTCCGGATGGTGTCCGAGGGCGTGGACGTGCCGCGGCTCGCGGTCGGCGTGTACGCGACGAGCTCGTCCACGCCGCTGTTCTTCGCGCAGGCCATCGGCCGCTTCGTGCGGGCCCGGGCCAAGGGCGAGACGGCCAGCGTGTTCCTGCCCAGCGTCCCGGTGCTGCTCGGCCTGGCCAGCGAGCTGGAGCAGCAGCGCGACCACGTGCTGGGCAAGCCGCACCGGGAGAAGGACGGCTGGGACGACGAGCTGCTCGCCCAGGCCAACCAGGTGCAGGACGAGCCGGGCGAGGAGGAGCGCGCCTTCACCGCGCTGGGCGCGTCGGCCGAGCTGGACCAGGTGATCTACGACGGCTCGTCGTTCGGCACCGCCGCGTTCGCGGGCAGCGACGAGGAGCAGGAGTACCTGGGTCTGCCCGGCCTGCTGGAGCCCGACCAGGTGCGCGCGCTGCTGCGGCAGCGGCAGGAGAAGCAGTTGGTCGACGCGAGCAAGAAGTCCTCGGCCGCGGTCGCCGCCCCGCCGCAGGCGACCCGGCCGGCGAGCGTCCAGGAGCGCCTGGCGACGCTGCGCAAGGAGCTGAACACGCTGGTCGCGATGCACCACCACCGCACCAAGAAGCCGCACGGCAAGATCCACAACCAGCTGCGCGAGTACTGCGGCGGCCCGCCCACCGCGATGGCCAGCATCGAGCAACTCGAAGAACGGATCGCCACGCTCCGCTCCTGGTAGTCGATCCGCCGGGGCGGAGGAGCATGTCTCTTCCAAAAGACGATCGCGTATTTCCAGCCCCGGAAACCCAGCGATCGTCCACAGCACCAAACATGCCCCCCTCGCGATCCAGTCCGAAGCTCATCACGCACGCCCTCCGTGCAGTGGCCCCGGTACCTCCTCCCCACAGCCTCGAAGCGCGACGCGTTTGTTGATCTTCCGCACATACTCGCGGTCACCAGACGTGAAAAACTAAGCCATTCGGCGCAACGATCTGTACTCCCGGTTCCTTCCCGTTAGCTCATCGTGTCGACTGCATCGATCAAGTATGCTTCCGGTCACCCCGTCGAGCCGCATACGTTGTGCGCCACAACATTTCCCGCACAGCTCGGAAGGGATGGCTGATGCGCACCAGGAGCCTCGCCCTCATCGCCGTCGGCACCGGCCTCGTCGTGGCCGTCACGGCGTGCGGAGCCAACACGTCCGGCGGTGGCGGCGCCACGGGCACCAACACCGACACCGGCTCGGGCGGCGGCGCGAAGGTCGGCGTCATCCTCCCCGAGACCTCCACCTCCGCCCGCTGGGAGGGCTTCGACAAGCCGCTGCTGGAGAAGGCCCTCAAGGCCGAAGGTCTCGACCCGGACATCCAGAACGCGCAGGGTGACGTGCAGAAGTTCACCACCCTCGCCGACGGCATGATCAACGCCGGGGTCAAGGTCCTGATCATCGCCACGCCGAACAGCGAGGTCGGCACGTCGGTCGCGAAGAAGGCCCAGTCCCAGGGCATCCACGTGATCGACTACGACCGCCTCAACCTGGGTGGCAGCTCCGAGTACTACGTCTCGTTCGACAACGTGAAGGTCGGCGAACTCCAGGGCCAGGGCCTGGTCGAGGGCCTCGCCAAGCTCGCGCCCGGCAAGAAGCCCGCCGAGGTGATCGAGATCGAGGGCGCGCCGACCGACAACAACGCCACCCTGTTCACCCAGGGCCAGAAGAAGGTCCTCCAGCCCAAGTACGACGCGGGCGACTACAAGCTGGTCCAGTCGCAGCCGATCGAGGGCTGGGACAACCAGAAGGGCGGCACCACCTTCGAGCAGATCCTGACCGGCAACGGCCAGAAGGTGGACGGCGTGGTCGCCGCCAACGACGGCCTCGCCGGCGCGGTGATCACCGTGCTGAAGAAGTACGGCCTCAACGGCAAGGTGCCGGTCACCGGCCAGGACGCCACCCCGGAGGGCCTCCAGGCCGTCCTGCGCGGCGACCAGTACATGACCGTGTTCAAGCCGATCGCCGCCGAGGCCGAGGCCGCCGCCAAGCTCGCCGGCGCGCTCGCCAAGAACGACACGGCCGCCGCCGACAAGCTCGCGACCGGCGTCACCAAGGACGACAAGGGTGGCCGGGACGTCAAGTCCGTGCTGCTCACCGCCCAGCTCATCACCAAGGACAAGGTCAAGACCGTCGTGGACGCGGGCTTCGTGAAGGCGTCCGAGATCTGCGTCGGCGACACGCAGGCCGCGTGCGCCGAGGTCGGCGTCAAGTAGTCACCGCCGGCACGGGGTGTGGGAGA
>CBHFOL010000145.1:0-18121 GCA_965995405.1 uncultured Saccharothrix sp. | reverse complement strand
GATGTAGCCGTGGTGGTCCGCGCCCAGCATGTAGATGCACAGGTCGAACCCGCGTGAGCGCTTGTCCAGGTAGTAGGCGATGTCACCGGCGATGTAGGCGGGGTCGCCGTCGCTCTTGATGACGACCCGGTCCTTGTCGTCGCCGTACTCGGTGGACCGCAGCCACCACGCGCCGTTCTCGAAGTACAGCCCGCCGGAGCCCTTGAGCTGCTCGATCGCCTTGCCGACCGCGCCCGACTCGTGCAGCGAGTTCTCGTGGAAGTACACGTCGAAGTCGGTGCCGAAGTCGTGCAGGTCCTGCTTGATCTCCTCGAACATGAGGTTCACGCCGATCCGGCGGAACACCTCGGGACTGTCCTCGGCGTCCAGCGCCCCGGGCTCGCGCTTGAGCACCTCGGCGGCGATGTCGTTGATGTAGCCGCCCGCGTAGCCGTCCTCGGGCGCGGGCTCGCCCTGCGCGGCGGCGATCAGCGACCGGACGAACCGGTCGATCTGCGCGCCGGCGTCGTTGAAGTAGTACTCACGGGTCACGTCGCCGCCGTTGGCGCTGAGCACCCGGCCCAGCGCGTCGCCGACCGCCGCCCAGCGGGTGCCGCCCAGGTGCACCGGGCCGGTCGGGTTCGCGGACACGAACTCCAGGTTGATCTTCACGCCGGCCAGCTGGTCGCCCTGCCCGTACGCGGCGCCCTTGGCGACCACCTCGCGGACGATGTCGCCCTGCGCGTCGGCGGCCAGCCGCAGGTTCAGGAAGCCCGGTCCGGCGACCTCGGCGGAGGCGATGGCGTCCGTGCCGGCCAGCGCCTCGGCCAGCCAGCCGGCCAGGTCGCGGCTCTGCACGCCGACCTTCTTGGCGACCTGGAGGGCGACGTTCGTGGCGTAGTCGCCGTGCTCGGGGTTGCGGGGTCGCTCGATGGTCACCGCGGCGGGGAGGGCGGCGGGGTCGAGGCCGCGGGTGGACAGCACGTCCACGGCCGTCGCGCGGACCAGTTCGGCGAGCACAGCGGGAGTCACCCGTTAAGTCTAGGGAAGCGTTCCCGCTGGTCTCGACCGGGATGCACGTCCCGAAGAGTGAGAGTGGCAACTCCCGGGGCAACTGTTAACTGCGGACGCCGACGGGCGGCAGTTGACGGCGACCAGACACGGTATCCCTACACTGACCGGCGGCATGGGCGTATGACGACTGACCTGAGGCGGACATGACCAGCGGCAAGAAGACTAAGGCCGCGCGCTCCAGCGTGGCGGCGGCGCGGTCCTCGGTGGTGGCTAAGAAGCCGAAGCCGTGGGGCACCATCATCGCGGTGATCGCCGTGTTGGCGCTGGCAGGAACGGTGTTCGGGTACGCCTACTCGCGGATCTCCGAGAAGAGCGAGCGCGAGGCCGCACTCGCCAAGTGGAACCCGACCGAGGAGAACAAGGACCCCTCGGCGCAGATCCAGGGCGTGACGAAGCAGGACTACAAGGCCGGCCGGCACGTGCAGCCGACGCAGCGCGTCGCGTACGACCAGTCGCCGCCCTTCGGTGGTCCGCACGACGGCGCGTGGGCGAACTGCACCGGCATCGTGTACCCGAAGGCCGTGCGGACCGAGAACATGGTCCACTCGCTGGAGCACGGCGCGGTGTGGATCGCGTACAACCCGGACCAGATCTCGGGTGACGCGCTGGAGAAGCTGAAGGCGAAGGCCAACGGCCAGCAGTACACGATGCTGTCGCCGTACCCGGGCCTGGACAAGCCGATCTCGCTCCAGGCGTGGGGCCGCCAGCTCAAGCTGGACAGCGCCGACGACGAGCGGATCGACCAGTTCATCCAGTCGCTGCGCCGCAACCAGTACAACTACCCGGAGATCGGCGCGGCCTGCGACTCGGCCACGTTCGACGTGGACAACCCGCCGCCGTTCGTGGCGGAGAAGCCGGGCCCGGACGCCATCCCGATGACCGGCGGCACCGAGGACCAGGCCGAGCAGGGCCAGACCGGCGCGCCGACTGCCCCGGTCGCGACCACCCAGCCGAGCAGCTGACTTGACGTCCGACACCGGGGCGTCCGACACGGGCGAGTCGAACAGCGCCGAGCAGCCGCGGAGCGTCACCGCCACCAGGGCCGTCGTGGTCGCGGTGGCGGTGCTCGCCGTGCTGCTGCTCGGCGCGGCGGTCGGGCTGCTGATCCAGCTGCCCGGCTCCGGCTCGTCTGCCGTCCCGGACCGCAACTCGGTGGACGTCGGGTTCACCCAGGACATGGCGGTGCACCACCTCCAGGGCATCACCATGGCCAACGCCGCGCGGGACAAGACGGCGAACCCGGCGATCCGGCAGCTGGCGTTCGACATCGAGTCGACCCAGCTGGAGCAGGTCGGCCGGATGAAGGGCTGGCTGTCCCTGTGGGCCATGCCCGAGCAGTCGCCCGACGGCGTCCACATGAGGTGGATGTCGGAGTCCTCCTCGCACCACTCCCAGTCCGACGGGTCGAGCGCGGGCTCCACCGGGCTGATGCCGGGCATGGCGACGTCCGAGGAGCTGGCGAAGCTGCGGTCGCTCAGCGGCACCGAGTTCGACGTGTACTTCCTCCAGCTGATGCTGCGACACCACCAGGGCGGCGCGCCGATGGCCGAGTACGCGGCCAAGTACGCCGAGGTGCCGGTGGTGCGGACGCTCGCCGACAACATGCTCAAGTCGCAGTCGAGCGAGGCCACCTACATGAAGCAGCTCATCGCCGAACGCGGCGCGACTCCCCTGCCGTAACCCCGACGAACACACTCGTGCCCTCCGGCGTGCGGTCGCCGGAGGGCACGAGGCTTTTTCAGGGTGGTCCGCGGCGGTTCAGTCCCGGCGCACCGGGGTCATCACCAGGTCGGTCGGGTAGGCGGCGGTGGTGAACCGCTCCCGCACCGGTTTGCCGGGCACGGGCACCAGCCGCCAGCGCGCGGCGACGGTGGCCAGCACGATCGTGATCTCGGTCCGCGCGAACAAGTTGCCGATGCACTGGCGGGAGCCGCCGCCGAACGGCACGAACGCGCCCTTGGGCAGCGCGGCGGCCCGTTCCGGCAGCCACCGGTCGGGGTGGAAGCGCTCCGGGTCCGGGTAGTTCGCCGGGTCGTAGTGCACGACGTGCGGGCTGACGACGACCTCCGCGCCGGTCGGCAGCACGGTGCCCGCCAGGTCGACCGGCTCGGCGGCTTTGCGCATGAGCAGCCAGATCGGGTACTTCCGCAGCACCTCGTTGACCACGCGGTGCAGGTAGACCAGCTTGGGCAGGTCCTCGAAGCCGACCGGGCGGCCGGACAGCACCTCGTCCACCTCGGCGTGCACCCGGCGTTCCACCTCGGGGTTCACCGACAGCTCGTGGAACAGCCAGGCGAGCGCGAGGGCGGACGTCTCGATGCCCGCCGTCATCAGGGTGACGACCTCGTCGTACACCTGCTCGTCGGTCATGCCGACGGCCTCGTCGTCCTCCGCGAGCAGCAGCATGGACAGCAGGTCGCCGCGGTCGACGCCTTCGGCGCGCCAAGCGGCCACGACCTCCCGCACCATGGCGCGTATCCGCTCGTTGGCCAGGTCGAACCGCCGGTTGACCGGGAGCGGCAGCTTGGCCACGAACGCCGGCGACAGGGCGCGCATGGCCGCGTTGTCGGTGATGTCGAACGCCGAACGGCGCAGTTCGGCGACGGCCCGCTGCCCCATCCCGGTGGAGAACAGCACCTCGCCCACGATGGTCACGGCGAGCGCCTGCATGTCGTGCTCGACGGCGCGCTCCTCGCCGGGCCGCCACGAGGACGTCAGGTCGGCGGCGGCGCGGGCCATGGTCCCGGTGTAGCGGGCGATCCGCTCACGGTGGAACGCGGGCTGCATCAGGTGCCGCTGGCGGCGGTGGAACGCGCCCTCGGAAAGGACCAGCCCGTTGCCCAGGAGCGGTCGGATCCGCTCGAACATGATTCCTTTCCGGAACCGCGCCCCGTCGGTCACCAGCACCTGATGGGTAAAGCGAGGACTGGTCACGAAATAGGTCGGCAACGGGCCCAGGTGGACTTTCACGATCTCGCCCTGATCGCGCAACGCGGAGGTGAATCCGGCACGTCGCCGCAACAGTGACAGAGTGTGTCCGAGTAAGGGCAGCCGACCGGGTGCCACCGGGACGGACATCGTCACTCCTCGGCAGGATACGGAGATGGGAGGCCCACTTTAGGCGGCATTCGGCCCTGTCGGGAGTACCCTTTCGGGTGGCCGGCCGGCCACACCGATGGCGCAATCCCGGACGAACGGGTGGTCGCTAGACTCATGTGCCCACGAACCGAAGAAGGTGTTTCCGCGTGGTCCGACCGGATTGGGTTCCGCAGAGCGTCGACATTTCGGTGCCGAGCGTCGCGCGCGCTTACGACTTCCTGCTGGGCGGGGCGCACAACTTCGCCGTGGACCGCGAGCTCGCGCTGAAGGTCGACCGGATGATGCCGGGCCTGCGGCCCCTCGCCCGGGTGAACCGGGCGTTCCTCCGCCGGGCCGTGCGGTTCATGACCGACCAGGGCATCCGACAGTTCCTCGACCTCGGCTCCGGCATCCCGACCGTGTCCAACGTGCACGAGGTCGCGCAGGAGGTCGACCCGGACTGCCGGGTGGTCTACGTCGACCGGGACCCGATCGCGGTGGCGCACAGCGAGCTGATGCTGGCCGGCAACGACCGGACGGCGATCGTCCGGGCCGACCTGCGGGACGTGGCCGGGATCCTGGGCAGTCCGCAGGTCAAGGGGCTGCTGGACTTCGACCGGCCGATCGGCGTGCTGCTGATGCTGATGCTGCACTGGATCCCGGACGAGTGGGACCCGCGCGGGCTGCTGGCCCAGTACCGGGACGCGCTGCCGGACGGCAGCTACCTGGCGGCCAGCCACGTGAGCGCCGACCACGCGGGCCAGTACATGGACAAGGCGGCGCAGATGATCCGGGACAGCGGGAGCCGCGACCAGGTGACCCCCCGGACCCACGCGGAGATCCTGGAACTGTTCGACGGCTACGAGCTGGTGGAGCCGGGCCTGGTCGGCTGTGCCGAATGGCGACCGGCCGGTCCGGGCGACATCTCGGACGTGCCGATCGCGAACATGCTGCTGTACGCGGGTGTCGGTCGGGTGATCCGCTGAGCCGAACCGTCCCGACCCGGGCGGCACAACGTGAATAGACCGCATTTTGCGGCATACGGACTTGACCGAACGTGACCCGATAAGCGGTAGGGAATCGATCGTGCGACATTTATTCACTCCTATGGTCGAGCAGTCACAGACTTCGGGTAGGTAAACTGCCGCCCAACCTGAATCACAGCAGGGCAACAGGAATGCCTAACCCGGACCGCAGCCCCGACCCGTCCCGACTACCGTCCACTCCGGATCCGACCCGGGGACGGGAAACGCTCGCGCGCAAGTGGTCCTACCTGATGAGCGGTGCCATCGTCGTGCCGCACACCCGTGAGCAGCTCGACCGCGAATTGCGCGGGCAACTCGCCAAGATCCTCGACGCGCTGCACGCCGTGCCGTTCGACCCGGACCGGCTGGAGCGGCTCGGCGACGAACTCGTCGACCTCGGCTACGTCGGCGAGGCCGGCCTGCGCTGCACCACCGACGTGCTCGGTCCGGGCCTGCTCGGGCTGGCCGAGTTCCAGCCCGTCGAGGCGCACGCGGAACGGATCGTGGTCGGCCTCGGCGCACTGTCGTCCGGATTCCTCGCGGCGAACCGGCGGGCGGTGTTCCAGCAGCAGGAGAGCATGCAGCTGACCCTGCTCAAGGCGGTCCGCGACGCCAAGTGGCGGCTCCAGGAGAGCGAGGCTCGGTTCGACGAGGTGGTGACGTCGTCGACGAACGGCGTGCTGATCGTGGACCTGGCGGGCAAGGTGGTCCGCGCGAACGGCGCGATCCGCGAGATCCTCGGCCGGTCGGCGGCCGAGCTCACCGAGCGGACCCTGTTCGACCTCGTGCACCCGGACTCGGTGGTCGCCCTGCGGGAGGCGATGGACCTGCTGCTCGGCGGCGGCCACGAGCGGATCCGGCAGTCCCAGCGGCTGCTGCGCAGCGACGGCGACATCGCCCGGATCACGCTGACCACGTCGCTGCTGCGGGACGCGGACGACGAGCCCGCGCACTTCGTGACCGTCGTGGAGGACGGCACCGAGTTGATGCTGCTCCAGGGCGAGCTGAACCGGCAGGCGCTGCACGACGTGCTCACCGGCCTGCCCAACCGGCAGTACTTCAGCACCTACCTGGAGTCCGCGCTGCGGCGGGCGGACCCGGCGCTCGGCGTCACGCTGTTCCACCTCGACCTGGACGCGTTCGGCATGGTGTGCAACAGCCTGGGCAGCCGGATCGGCGAGCGGCTGCTGGTGCACGTGGCGAAGCGGCTGAAGGGCGTGCTGGCGGCCGAGCGGGCGATGATCGCCCGGTTCGAGGGCGACGAGTTCGGCATCCTGGTGGAGAACACCGAGACCACGCCGGACATCGCGGCGATCGTGGCCGCGATCAACGAGGAACTCGCCGAACCGGTGTTCGTGGACGGGCACGGCCTGGCCGTGTCGGCGAGCATCGGCGTGGTGCGCAGGCCCGCCCGCGACGTGGAGCCCGCCGAGCTGCTGCGGGCCGCCGACCAGGCGTTGCGCCGGGCCAAGAACGGGCGGCGCGGGCAGTGGGAGCTGTTCCACCCGAAGCAGGACGAGGCGGACCGGCACGCGCAGGCGCTGGCGGTGGGTATGCCGGGCGCGTGGGAGCACGGCGAGGTCGGCGTGCGCTTCCGGCCGGTGACCAGGTTCGCGGGCGGTCTGGCCGGTGTCGAGGCGCTGCTGTACTGGGACCGCGAGGAGCCGCTGGAGCACGACCGGTGCGTGAAGCCGGCCGAGCAGACCGGGCTGATCCTGCCGCTGGGCGAGTGGCTGCTGCGGGTCGCGGCCGACCAGTCCCGGTGGTGGCGGCAGCGCGACCGGGTGGAGGCGCCGCTGGTGGTCGGCCTGTCGCCGGCGCAGTCGGCGGACGCGGACCTGGTGTCCCGGGTGGTGCGGGTGCTGGACGACACCGCGCTGCCGCCGGACCGGCTGCTGGTCGGGATGCCGGTGGGCGCGCTGTCGGTGGGCGAGGCCGTGGACAACCTCACCGTGCTGGCGGATCGGGGCGTGCGCATGGCGCTGCACGACTTCGGGCTGGGCCCGGACGACCTGGCCGCGCTCGCCGACCTGCCGGTGGGCTGCGTGCGGGTCGCGGCCCGGCTGGTGGACCACCGGGCGGCGTACGTGGAGGCGGCGGTGGCCGCGGTGCGTGCGGCGGGCGTGACGATCGTGGTGGACGGCGTGCGGACGGCCGGACAGGCGTCGTGGTGGCGGGAGATCGGCGCGGACGCGGGTTGCGGAGATCATTTCGGCGCGGTGTGCACTCCGGCGGACGTGGTCGGGTACTTCCGGTGACAGTGAGCGGGGCCGGCGAAAGTCCCGCGTCCGGATAATTACCGAAAGAAAGAACTTTCGAGCGTGATTGTTCCCACCGCATGGATCCGCCGGTCGCACCCGTTCCGACCAGCGCCTACGCCGCACGGGTGAGCCCATTTGGCCCAGTCGCCAAGCGGGTTGTGGCATTCTGGTCACGAGGTGTGATCAATAGGTCCAAAACATGCCTCAGATGGGTTAGCCACCCTGGTATTAACTGGCAAAAACAGTCACAGTGGGTAGGTAATCAGGAGTCGACGCCGCCTCCGTACTCCACCCCAAGATCGGTAAACCCCTGTGAACCACGATTCGATGCAGCACTTCGCCTCCGGCCCGTGGACGCTGGTGCTCGCCTACGCCATGTCCGTCATCGGCTCCCTGCTCGGCCTGTCCGCCATGGCCAGAGCCAGGAGCGAGCCCGGCAGAGGCTCCAAGGTCCTGTGGACCGTCCTCGGCGCGCTCGCCATCGGCGGCATCGCCATCTGGCTGATGCACTTCATCGCCATGCTCGGCTTCGACCTGCCCGGCACGAACATCAAGTACTCCGCCCCGATCACCGCGCTGTCGGCGCTGGTCGCCGTGGTCGTGGTGGGCGTCGGGCTGTCGCTGGTCACCCTCGTCCGGTTCACCAAGACTCGGCTGGTCATCGCGGGCACCCTGGCCGGCGTGGGCGTCGCCGGTATGCACTACATGGGGATGTCTGCGATCCGGTTCAAAGGCAGCATCTCCTACGACTCGTCGCTGGTGACGCTGTCCGTGGTGATCGCGGTCGCCGCGGCCACCACCGCGTTCTGGTTCACCCTGGTCGTCAAGAACGTGATGGCGCGCATCGCGGCCGGCCTGATCATGGGTGTCGCGGTGACCGGTATGCACTACACCGGCATGGCGGCGGTGCACGTGACGCTCGACTCGAAGGTGCCCGCACCGCAGGGCACGGCCGTGTTCAACCTGGTGTTCCCGATCTTCGTGATCAGCGGCCTGGTCGTCGCCGCGCTGCTGTGGATGCTGTTCACCACCAGCAGCCGCGACCCGTTGGCCGAGCCCGCCACCTGAGCGGCGCGAAAACCGGTCGACCCGGGGGTTAGGGTCGGCGTATGACGTTCTTCTTCCGACTCTGACGCGACCGTCGGCGGGCCACGGGCATCCCCCTCGCCGGCGATGCGGGGCGGGCACATCCACCGCCCCGGTCGCGACGCGGAAGAAGATCCATGATCTCTCCTCTGCCGGCGTGCGTGCGCGCCGGAATTGAACCGCGTCCGGACCTCCTCGTCCGGACGTGAACCCGACGCGCCTGCTGGCGCGTACCACGCGGGGTGTCGAGTCGTTGGCGGCGCAGGAGATCCGGGCGTTGGGCGAGGTCCGGCGCATCGGGCACCGCGAGGTGTGGTGGACCTGCGCCGCGCCCGGACCCGAGGTGCTCGGCCTGCGTTGCGCCGACGACGTCTTCCTGGTCGCCGGGGTGGTGACCGGGATCGGCCGGGCCAGGGCGGACCTGCGCCGGCTGGCCTCGTTCGCCGGGTCGGACGTGGGGCGGTCGGTGGCTCGGCGGCGGTTGTTCGGGGTGCCGGATCCTCCATCCACAATGGACGTTTCGGCGTCGTTCCTCGGCCGGCGCAACTACTCCCGGTACGACCTGGAGGACGCGGTGGGCGGGCCGCTGTCGGCCGTGCTCGGCCTGCCGTACGTGAGTCGGCGGGACGGTGTGCCGCCGCCGGGGCTGTCGTGGCGGTTGACGGTTGCCGGTGACCGGGCCGTGCTGTGCCTGCGGATCGGGTCGAAACCGTTGCACCGCAGGGACTACCGCCGGGAGAGCAGGCCGGGCGCGGTGCACCCGCCGGTGGCCGCCGCGATGCTGCGACTGGCGCAGCCGCGGCCCGGCGAACGCCTGCTGGACCCGTTCTGCGGCACCGGGACCATCCCCATCGAAGCCGTGCCGACCGGCGTGCTCGCCATCGGCACCGACGCCGAACCCGCCGCCGTGGCCGCCGCGACCGCCAACCTGGCCGGCTACGCCCCGCCCGTCGCGATGGCAGCCGATCCGGTCACCGGCCGAAACGGCACCTCACCCGCGGTCGGCGATCCGGCTGACTTCGCCGGCCACGGCCTGCCCCCCGGCAACCCGTTCGCAGCAGCCGCCGACCGCCGGGCCGAAACCCCGCCCAGCGGCGACGGACCGGACCACCGGGTCTCCTGGGCGGTGGCCGACGCGGGCCGGTTGCCGTTCCCCGCCGGGGCGTTCGACCTCGTGGTGACCAATCCGCCGTGGGACCGCCAGGTGCCGCCGACCGGCGTGTTGGCCACCCGACCGGACCGGTTCTGGCACGAGTTGCGCCGGGTCCTGGCTCCGACGGGTCGGGCGGTCGTCCTGCTGCCGGACGCCGACCGCCACCTGCGGGCCGCCGCCGGCGCCGGGCTGCACCCGTCCGCCCGCCACCCGGTGAGCCTGTCCGGCACGCACCCGGAGATCGTCACCCTGCGACCAGCGCCCACCCGACGCTGACCGCGACCAGCGCCGCCGACACCAGCACCACCAGCGGAACGGCCCGACGCAGGCGGGCGATCCGCCGGGCGTCGGCGGCGCGCACCGGCCCGCCCGCCGACCACCGGCAGGCGAGCACGAAGATCCCGGTGCCGACCAGCAGCAGCACCCCGAGCACGGCCGGCACCCACCCGACGTCCACCAGCCGACCTCCGTTCGCCACCCACCCATACTGCCAAGCAGTGGCAACAAGGGGTCGGCCGCCGCCGAAGATCACACCCCGCCAATTGCAGCGGAGCACCGGTTTGGCGGACGCCCGATTCGGGATTTCCGAAGCCGTCGACCGGGTCCGAATCGGGACGCCGCGGCCTGGACGTCCCATGATGTGGAAGCAGTGGCGAGCACCACACGTCCCGGCGCCAACGCCAACCACACCAGCAACGCCCGGGCCGCCCCGATGCCACTACCGGTGTCCGAAACCGGAAACCTTCCACTTCGAGCGCCCCTCATGTGTAACCCTCCGTGCCCGGTCCGAGGCGCATTTTCGCGACGAACCGGACAGTGCACGGCGGGAATACCCGACACACCCGGTCGGCCTATCCGAAAAACTACTCCGTCTCGATCGGAACCGGCACTGACCAGCGCTTTAACAATTACCGGAAATACTCCGACACCCGTTCCGACCGGGTCGATTCCAGGCCATCCGGACGCCGCCGTGCCGACCGGTCGGCTGGAATGGGGCAGCCGGACCACGGAATCCACCATCGGCCGTTCGGTTCACCCCGGACAGGCGGTGTAACACAAAATTGCACCACAGCGGACCAGCGGTCCAGTAATCCATCTGGGGGTGTACCCCCCTCAAGAGCTGCGCTACGTTCGGATTTGCCGCACCGGTTTCACCTCCAGGCGCAAATTTCCGAAGGGGCACCCGGTCTGATGGCGACCAATTCCCTGCCCGGTCGTTCCGACGACCGCGCCCCCCGCTTCGGCAGTTGAACATCCAGTGCTGAAAGATCAGGGGTAATAGGTGATGAAGAAATGTTCGGAAGAGGCCGGCACCAGTCCGGCCGAACCCCGACCCGACGCCGGGCGAGATCATACCGGCGAATTATCCGGCGAACTCGTGGTGCGCAAGTACGGCGGTTCGTCGCTGGCCACCCCCGGCCGGGTCCGGGAGGTGGCGGACGCGCTGGCGGCGCTGGCCGCCGAGGGCAAGCGGATCGTCGTGGTGGTCTCCGCGATGGGTGACACCACGGACGAGCTGGTCGCGCTGGCGGGCGAGTTCGCCGACCGGCCCGATCAGCGTGAGCTGGACCAGCTCATGGCCACCGGCGAACAGGTGTCGGCGGCATTGCTCGCACTCGCCCTGAACCACCGGGGAGTGCCCGCCGGATCGCTGTCCGGCGACCAGGCCGGGATCGTCGTGCGGGGACGACCCGGCGCGGGCGTGATCGAACGGATCGACGCCCACCGGATCCGGGACCGGCTCCGGTCCTGGCAGGTGGTCGTGGTGGCCGGGTTCCAGGGCCGCGACCACGACGGAGAGCTGCTCACGCTGGGCCGGGGCGGCTCGGACACCACGGCGGTCGCGCTGGCTGCCGCGCTGGGCAGCCCGGACTGCGAGATCTGCACCGACGTGCCCGGCGTGCACACCGCCGACCCGCGCGTGGTGCCCGGCAGCGAACGGCTCGCGGCCGTGCCGTACGACGTGATGACCGAGCTCGCCGGCCGCGGCGCGAAGGTGCTGCACCCGAGGTCGGTCGCGGTGGCCGCCCGGCACGCGGTGCGGGTGCACGTGGTGCACTCGACGTGGGACGTGCCGGGAACGACGGTCGCCGACGAGCCGCTGGAGGCCGGCCACCGGGTGGTCGGCATCGCGCACGAGCGCGACGTGCGGCTGGTGTCGCTGGACATCGCCGGCACGCCCGCGTCGGACTGCGCGTCGGCGCTGGCCAAGCTCGTCGGTCGCGGCTTCGAGCCGGACGTGCTGATCTGGGACGACCGCCGCGAGGTCCGGTTCACCGTGCGCGGCGGCGGACCGCTGGAGGACGTGATCGGCGAGGTCGCGCGGGAGCTGGACGCCGCGTGGACCGTCCGGGACGACCTGGGCGCGGTGTCCGTGGTGGGTGTCGGGCTGTTCGAGGACCCCGGCTACCTGTCCGGGATGCTGCGCGCGGTGGGTGAGCTGGGCGTCGCCGTGCCCGCGCTGACCACCTCGCCGTCCCGGTTCACCGCCGTCATGCCGGCCGTCGTGGTCGACCCGGCGGTGCGCCTGCTGCACGAGACGTTCGGGCTGGGCGAGCCCGCCGGGGCAGCCCGGTGAGCCCGCGCGACGCACCCGTCGGCGTCGTCGCGGACGGACGGGTGCTCACCTGTGGCGGTTTCCGCCAGGCCGTCCGGTGGCAGGACGGCGAACGACTGGAAGAAGTGTTCGAACGGCATTGCGACAACGCCGGATCGCGGCCCGCCGTGGAGGCCGACGACCTGAGGCTGACGTTCGCCGAGCTGGACGCCTGGGCCAACCGCCTGGCCCGCCACCTGCACTCGCAGGGCGTCCGGACGGGAGACCGGGTCGGCCTGCTGTTCGACAACCCCGCCCACACCTACGCCGCGATGCTCGCCGTGCTCAAGGCGGGCGCGGCGTACGTGCCGCTCGATCCGGCGTTCCCGGACGACCGGCTGGCCTACATCGCGCGGGACGCGGGCATCCGCCGCGTGCTGACCGCTTCCTCGTTGCGCCAACGGGTTCCGGTCGACGCGGTGTGCCTGGACGACGAGGAGGTCGACCGGTTGCCCGCCCACCGGCTGACCGCCGACGAGAAGGGCGTCCCGCCGGACGACCTGTGCTACGTCGTCTACACCTCGGGTTCCACCGGCCGGCCGAAGGGCGTGACCGTCGAGCACTCGGCGATCTGCAACTTCGTCCGGGTCGCGGTGGAGGTCTACGGGATCGAGCCCGGCGACCGGATGTACCAGGGCATGACGATCGCCTTCGACTTCTCGGTGGAGGAGATCTGGGTGCCGCTGCTGTCCGGGGCGACCCTGGTGCCGCGTCCGCCGGGGTCGGCCCTGGTCGGCGCGGAGCTGCGGGAGTTCCTGCTGGGCAACGGGATCACCGCGCTGTGCTGCGTGCCCACGCTGCTCGCCACGATCGACGACGACCTGCCGGACCTCCGGTTCCTGCTGGTGTCCGGCGAGGCGTGCCCGGAGGACCTGGTCACCCGCTGGCACCGGCCGGACCGCCGGTTCCTCAACGTGTACGGCCCGACCGAGGCCACCGTCACCGCGACCTGGGCCGTGGTGCGGCCGGACCGCCCGGTGACCATCGGCGTGCCGCTGCCGACGTACTCGGTGGTGGTGCTCGACCCGGACGAGCCACGTGCGCTCGACCGGGGCGAGGCGGGTGAGCTCGGCATCGCCGGGATCGGCCTGGCGACCGGCTACCTGAACCGACCGGACCTGACCGAACGGGCGTTCATCCCGGATTTCCTGGACATCCCGAACAACCCGTCCGGCCGGATCTACCGGACCGGGGACCTGGCCCGGATCGACGACGCGGGCGAGATCGAGTACCTGGGCCGGATCGACACCCAGGTCAAGATCCGGGGCTACCGCGTGGAGCTGACCGAGATCGAGTCGGTGCTGCTGCGGGTGCCCGGCGTGGCGCAGGCGGTGGTCGAGCCCCACCGGCCCGACCCGGCGACGGTGGAACTGGTCGCCTACTACAGCCTGCGCCGGGACGCGGCCGACCCGGGCGCGGACGAGATCTACCGGCGGCTGCGGGAACTCCTGCCCGGCTACATGGTGCCCGCGTACCTGGAGCGGCTCGACCTGGTGCCGATGACCCCGGCGGGCAAGGCCGACCGGCGCAACCTGCCACCGCCCACCGTGAACCGCAGTCTCGCGGGTGGGCGTCCGCACGTGGAGCCGGCGAACGAGACGGAACGCGTGCTGGCCGAGGCGATGGCCGAGACCGTCCGGGTCGACCGGGTGTCGGTGGACAGCGACTTCTTCGCCGAACTCGGCGCGGATTCGCTGCTGCTGGCCAGGTTCAGCGCGAAAGTGCGGCAGCGCACGGACCTGCCCGCGATCCCGATGCGGGACCTGTACCGGAATCCGACCGTGCGGGCGTTGGCCGGTTCGCTGGCCGACACGGCCCGGTCCGGCCCGGCGGTGGCCGTGCGGGAGGAAACCGCGCCGCGTTCCGGCACCGTGCGCTACCTGCTCTGCGGGTTCGCCCAACTGCTGGTGTTCCTGGGCTACGCCTGCGGGCTGGGCCTGTTGCTGGAGACCGGCTTCGAGTGGATCGCGGAGGCGCACGACTTCGGGGTGATCTACCTGCGGGCGGTGGCGCTGGCCGGCACCGGGTTCACGGCCATGTCACTGGTGCCGATCGCGATGAAGTGGCTGCTGGTCGGCCGGTGGAAGCCACGCGAATTCCCGTTGTGGGGATTGACCTATCTGCGCTTCTGGACGGTGAAGGCACTCCTCCGGTACAGCCCGGTGGCATTGTTCGCCGGCTCGCCGCTGTACCCGCTCTACCTGCGCGCCCTGGGCGCGAAAATCGGGAAGGGCGCGGTGTTCCTGAGCCGGAACCCGCCCGTGTGCACGGACCTGCTCACCGTGGGTGACGGGGCCGTGGTGCGGAAGGACTCGTGGCTCAACGGGTACCGGATGCGCGGCGGCCGGGTGCGGACCGGGCCCGTGACGCTGGGCCGGGAGGCGTTCGTCGGCGAGATGTCGGTGGTCGACATCGACACGGAGATCGGCGACCGGGGCCAGTTGGGGCACTCCTCGTCGTTGCACGAGGGGCAGCGCGTGCCGGCCGGCGAGTCGTGGCACGGCTCGCCCGCCCAGCCGTCCACAGTGGACTACAAGGCGGTCGGTGAGGCACGGGTGCCGCGCGGTCGTCGGGCGTTGTTCGGGATCACCCAGCTGCTGTTCATGCTGCTGGTCCCGCTCCCCCTGTCGCTGGCCGTCACCGACGTGGTGATCGGCATGGTGTACGAGGGTCCGCCGGACTTCACCAGTTGGGCGTTCTACCAGGGCCAGCTGCTCGACTCGGCGCTGCTGTACTTCGGCGGCCTGCTGGTCACGCTCGCCGTCGTGCTCACCGTGCCGCGCCTGCTGGCCAAGCTGGTGCGGCCCGGACGTACGTATCCGTTGTACGGCCTGTGCTACTCGGCGCACCGGACGGTGGTCCGGCTGACGAACGTGCGGTCGCTGAACTACCTGTTCGGTGACAGCTCGGCCATCGTGCACTACCTGCGCCTGCTGGGCTACCGGCTCGGCGCGTACGAGCAGACCGGGTCGAACTTCGGCGTGGACCTCAAGCACGAGTCGCCCACGCTGTCGACGGTCGGCGCCGGGACGATGGTGTCCGACGGGCTCTCCATGCTCAACGCGGACTTCACCGGCTCGTCGTTCCGGGTGCGCGAGGTGGTGATCGCGCCGAAAGCCTTCCTGGGCAACAGCATTGCCTACCCGCCCGAGTCCCGGGTCGGCGAGAACTGCCTGCTGGCCACGAAAGTGCTGGTGCCGCTGGACGGCCCGGTGCGCACGGACACCGGTCTGCTCGGGTCGCCCTCGTTCGAGATCCCCCGGACCGTGCAGCGGGATGCCGACATCGACGTCGCCGAGGGCAGGCGGCTGCGCCTGGGCGCGAAGAACCGGCACAACGCGGTCACCGCGCTGCTCTACCTGCTGGCGCACTGGGTGCAGCTGTTCGGCATCGTGCTGATCGGTGTCGCCACCGGCAGCCAGCACGCCCGGTTCGGCTGGTTGGCGACCACCGCGAACCTCGTGCTGGGCCTGCTGTTCTCGGTGTGCTTCATGGTGTTCACCGAACGGGCCGTGCAGGGCTTCCGGCCGCTGCGCCCGAGGTTCTGCTCGATCTACGACCGGATCTTCTGGCGGCACGAGCGGTTCTGGAAGCTCAGCCCCGGCCGGTACCTGATGCTGTTCGACGGCACGCCGCTGAAGAACGTGCTGTGGCGGCTGCTGGGCGTGCGGATCGGCCGGCGGGTGTTCGACGACGGCTGCGCCATCCCGGAGAAGTCGCTGGTCACCATCGGCGACGACTGCACGCTCAACGCGGGCACGGTGATCCAGGGGCACTCGCTGGAGGACGGCGCGTTCAAATCGGACCGCATCGAGCTCGGCGCGGGCGCGACGCTGGGCACCGGCGCGTTCGTCCACTATGGAACGAAGGTGGGCGACAGCGCCGTGCTGGAACCGGATTCCTTCCTGATGAAGGGTTCCGACGTACCCACGAGGTCGCGGTGGCGGGGCAACCCCGCCCTCGAACTGACCGAACAGAGCGCGGGCGTTCCCGCGCGGAGGCAGCCATGACCCAGACCACCGAACACTTCCCGTCGGTCGCCACCGACCTGCCCGGCCCGCGTTCGGCCGAGTACCTGGAGCACCAGGGGCGGTGGGAGTCCAACGCCCGCAGCTACCCGAGGCGTCTGCCGATCGCGCTGGCCGAGGGGTTCGGCAGCTACGTGCGTGACGTGGATGGCAACGTGTTCATCGACTTCCTGTGCGGAGCCGGTGTGCTTTCGTTGGGCCACAACCACCCCGAGGTGGCCGAGGCCGCCGCGGGCCGGCTGCGGGTGCTGACGCACGCCCTGGACTTCCCGACTCCGGCCAAGCGCGAGTTCCTGGAGGCGCAGCTGTCCATGCTGCCGTCCGATCTCCGGCCCCGGATGAAGGTCCACTTCTGCGGCCCCACCGGGGCGAACGCCGTCGACGCGGCCCTGAAGCTGTGCAAGACGGCCACCGGCCGGGGCGAGGTGGTGTCGTTCCAGGGCGGTTTCCACGGTGCCAGTCACACCGCGATGGCGTTGACCGGCCTGGTTTCGCAGAAGCAGCCGGTCGCCAACGGCGTGCCCGGCGTGCACTTCTTCCCGTACTCGTACTGCGCCCGGTGTCCGCTCGGTCTGAAACCCGAGTCCTGCCAGACGAACTGCGTGAGCCTGCTGGAACGTTCGCTGGAGGACCCGAACGGCGGCATCACCAAACCGGCGGCGGTGGTGATCGAGCTGGTGCAGGGCGAAGGCGGGGTGATCCCGGCGAGTCGCGAGTTCGTCCGCCGGGTCCGGGCGCTCACCCGGGCGCTGGACATCCCGCTGGTGGTGGACGAGGTGCAGACCGGGTGCGGGCGCACCGGGACGTGGTTCGCGTTCGAGCACTACGACATCGAGCCCGATGTGATCGTGGCCTCGAAGGCGTTGAGCGGCATCGGGCTACCGGTGGCGATCATCATGTACGACAAGCGATTGGACACGTGGTCGCCCGGTGCGCACACCGGCACGTTCCGGGGCAACCAGGCGGCGTTCGCGGCGGGTGTGGAGACCGTCCGGATCTTCAAGCGGGACGACATCCTCGCCAACGTCCGGGCGCGCGGTGACCAGCTCCGCACCCGGCTGTCCGCGCTCGACGGCCACCCGTGGGTGCACGAGATCCGGGGCCGGGGCCTGATGTGGGGCGTCGAGCTGGCCGACCCGGTCACCAAAGCCCCGGCGGCGGAACAGGCCGCGGCGGCGCAGACCTATGCCCTGCGGCACGGGCTGATCCTCGAACTGGGCGGGCGGGACGACTGCGTGGTCCGCATGTTGCCCCCGTTGAACGTGACGGAGGAGGTGATCGACGTGGCGGCCCGCATCGTCGTGGACGCCATCGAGAAGTCCTGCAGAGTGCTGCTGGAACGGCCGGCTCCGGTCACCCGGAGCCGGCCGTCGCTCATGCCCCGCGGACCCACTCCGGGCCGCCGCCCTTCTCCGCGAACGCGATTCAGTGCCCCGCGCGGCGCGGTGCCAGGCCGTCCAGTACCCGGTCCAGGCCGTAGGCGAAGTCCCGTTCCCTGAGGCCCGCCGGGTCCGCGTCGCCCTGCTGGGTGAACTGCGCGCGCAGTCGCGGGTAGCCCTGGACCGCCTGGGTCAGGGTCGGCGCGAGTCGGCGGTGCCAGTCCTCCTCGGTCTCCTCGCTGCCGGCGAGCATGGTGAGCCAGGCGGCTTCGCTCATGCTCATGCCGATGACGTAGGCGATGACGGTGCCGATCGCGGAACTCGCCTCCTCGTCCGGGAACCCGGCGGTGTGGGAGAGGACCTGATGGAGCGTGATGCCTTTCTTGTCCTCGGGCACGGCGTCGAAGAAACGGCCGAGCGCGTCCGTCACCCGCAGCCTGCCCATCTCTTCGAGCCGCAGGA
>CBHFOL010000144.1:0-18180 GCA_965995405.1 uncultured Saccharothrix sp. | reverse complement strand
GGTACGACCGTCCCACCCTCGTCGGCGAGCACGTCCGCCTCGAACCGCTGAGCCTCGACCACGCCGAAGGACTCCTCGAAGCGGGCAAGGACCCGGACATCTGGACGTGGCTCAGCCTCCGCCAGCCGCACACCGTCTCCGAGGCCCGGACCATGGTGGAGAACGCGCTGGCCGACCCGAACCGGCGGGCGTGGACGCAAGTCGACCCGGTCACCGGCGAGATCGCGGGCACCACGTCGTACTACGAGATCGACCCGAAGCACCGGGCCCTCTACATCGGCTACACCTGGATCGGCGCACGCTGGCAGCGGACCGCCCTGAACCGCAACGCTAAGCTGCTGTTGCTGACCAGGGCATTCGACGACCTCGGAGCGCACCGCGTCGGCTGGCACACCGACGGTCGCAACGAGCGGTCGCAACGGGCCATCGAACGCCTCGGCGCGACCCGCGAAGGCGTCCTGCGCGTGCACCGGATCCGACCGGACGGCACGCTCCGCGACACGGTCGTCTACTCGATGACCGCCGCGGAGTGGCCCGAGGCGAAGGCCCGCCTCCTGGCGTGACCCGGCTCACGAACCGCGCCACTGGTCGCAGGACTCGCGCCAGTCGGCGGGATCACAGTGGTCAGGCCGGCCGGGCCGGGTTACACAGTTACCCACGTGTTTCGAACCCGCTCGAAATTGGTCTGAACCTTTTTGGTGCGCAGTGCGGCGGATCGCACTACCGTCAGTGCGCACCGCACGGATTCAGGAGGTCCTCCCACCATGACCCAGCCGCCAGCCCAGGGACCGGCCCTGGACAACCTGCTCACCGAGAACCGGACGTTCCCGCCGAGCGCGGACTTCGCCGCCGGGGCCAACGCCACGGCCGAGCTGTACGACGAGGCCGACGCCGACCGTGAGGCGTTCTGGGCGACGCAGGCCGAGCGGCTGAGCTGGGACACCAAGTGGACCCAGGTGCTCGACTGGTCCAACGCCCCGTTCGCGAAGTGGTTCGTCGGCGGCCGGCTCAACGTCGCCTACAACTGCGTGGACCGGCACGTCGAGTCCGGCCACGGCGACCAGGTCGCCATCCACTGGGAGGGCGAGCCCGGCGACAGCCGCGCCATCACCTACGCCGACCTCCAGCGCGAGGTCTCCAAGGCCGCCAACGCGCTCACCGAACTCGGTGTCGGCGCGGAGGACCGGGTCGCCATCTACATGCCGATGGTGCCCGAGGCCATCTTCGCCATGCTCGCCTGCGCCCGGCTGGGCGCGATGCACAGCGTCGTGTTCGCCGGCTTCTCCGCCGAGGCGCTGCGCACCCGCATCGAGGACTCGCGGGCCAAGCTGGTGATCACCACCGACGGCCAGTACCGCCGCGGCAACCCGGCCCCGCTCAAGCCCGCCGTGGACGAGGCCGTGGCCGCCGCCGAGACCGTCGAGCACGTGCTCGTCGTGAAGCGCACCGACAGCGACGTGGCGTGGACCGAGGGCCGCGACATCTGGTGGCACGACCTGGTCGACAAGCAGTCCGACCAGCACACGCCCGAGGCGTTCGACGCCGAGCACCCGCTGTTCATCCTGTACACGTCGGGCACCACGGGTAAGCCGAAGGGCATCCTGCACACGTCCGGCGGGTACCTCACGCAGGCGTCTTACACGCACTACAACGTGTTCGACCTCAAGCCGGACACCGACGTCTTCTGGTGCACCGCGGACATCGGCTGGGTCACCGGCCACAGCTACATCGTGTACGGCCCGCTGTCCAACCGCGTCACACAGGTCGTCTACGAGGGCACGCCCAACACCCCGCACGAGGGACGGCACTGGGAGATCGTGCAGAAGTACGGCGTCTCGATCTACTACACCGCGCCGACGCTGATCCGCACGTTCATGAAGTGGGGCGCGGACATCCCGGCCAAGTACGACCTGTCGACGCTGCGCGTCCTGGGCAGCGTCGGCGAGCCGATCAACCCCGAGGCGTGGATCTGGTACCGCGACCACGTGGGCGCCGGTAAGACGCCCATCGTGGACACGTGGTGGCAGACCGAGACCGGCGCGATCATGGTCTCGCCGCTGCCCGGTGCGACGTCCACCAAGCCCGGGTCGGCACAGCGCGCGCTGCCCGGTATCGCGGCCAAGGTCGTGGACGACCAAGGCGTCGAGGTGGCGCACGGTGGTGGCGGTTACCTGGTGCTCGACCAGCCGTGGCCGGCGATGCTGCGCGGCATCTGGGGCGACGAGGAGCGTTACCGCGACACCTACTGGTCCCGGTTCGCCGAGCAGGGCTACTACTTCGCCGGCGACGGTGCCAAGTACGACGCCGACGGCGACATCTGGCTGCTCGGCCGGGTGGACGACGTGATGAACGTGTCCGGCCACCGGATCTCCACCACCGAGGTGGAGTCCGCGCTGGTCTCGCACCCGACGGTGGCGGAGGCGGCGGTCGTCGGCGCGTCCGACGCGACCACCGGCCAGGGCATCGTGGCGTTCGTGATCCTGCGCGGCGGGGTGGCCGACGAGGCGTCCGGCGCGGAGGCGATCAAGGCGCTGCGCGACCACGTGGCGAAGGAGATCGGGCCGATCGCGAAGCCCCGGCAGATCCTGGTCGTGCCGGAGCTGCCGAAGACCCGGTCCGGCAAGATCATGCGCCGGCTGCTGCGCGACGTGGCGGAGAACCGGCAGGTGGGCGACGTCACGACGCTCGCCGACTCGTCGGTGATGGACCTGATCTCCAGCGGGCTGAACTCGGGTTCCGCCGAAGACTGAGTGCACCGACACGGGTGCCTTCCGCTCCGGAAGGCACCCGTGTGCGTTAAAATGACGTCAAGGTGAGCCGGGAAGTCTGGTCGGCACGAGGATGTTCCGTAGCCGACCCACCCGGGAGCCGTCTTGAGCCGCAAGCGCCATGCTGTCGCGGAATTCGCCCGTTACCTGCGCACCGAGACCGTCGGCGGCATGATCCTGCTCGCCGCCACGGCGGTCGCGCTGATCTGGGCGAACTCGCCGTTGAGCGGCGCGTACACCGCGCTGCGGGACTTCCACGTCGGACCGGAGTCGCTGCACCTGAGCCTGAGCGTCGGCGACTGGGCGAAGGACGGGCTGCTCGCGGTCTTCTTCTTCGTCGCCGGGCTGGAGCTCAAGCGCGAGCTGGTGATCGGCGAGCTGAACAACGTCAAGGCCGCGATCCTGCCCGTGGTGGCGGCGGTCGGCGGAATGGTCGTGCCGGCCGCGATCGCGCTGTACGTCGGGTGGGGCCAGCCGGGTGTGGAACGGGCCTGGGCGATCCCGGTGGCGACGGACATCGCGTTCGCGCTGGGCGTGCTGGCGATCACCGCGTCCGGGCTGCCCAGCAGCCTGCGGGTGTTCCTGCTCAGCCTGGCCGTGGTGGACGACCTGGGCGCGATTGTCCTCATTGCGGTGCTGTTCACGGCGACGTTCAACGTGTTGGCGGCGCTCGTCGCGGTCGCGTTGCTGGCGCTTTATGCGTTCCTCCAGCACCGACGGGTCACCACGGCGTGGTTGTACGTCCCGATCGCCGTGGGCACGTGGGTCGCCGTGCACGCCGCAGGCATCCACGCCACCATCGCGGGCGTTGCGCTGGCGTTGCTGACACGGGTGCGTAAGGACCACTACGAGCAGGAAGCGCCCGCGCTGCGGCTGGAGCACCGGTTGCAGCCGTGGTCGGCCGGGGTCGCCGTGCCGGTGTTCGCGCTGTTCGCGGCGGGCGTTCCGGTGAACGGAGAGGCGCTCGGGTCGCTGTTCGAGGACAGGATCGCGCTGGGGATCATCCTCGGTCTGGTGGTGGGCAAGCTGATCGGCATCGTGGGCGCGTCGGCGCTGGCCGTGCTGTTCAAGGCGGCCGTGTGGCCAAGCGGCGCGGGACCGCGGGCCATCGTCGCGGTGGCCATGCTGGGCGGCGTCGGGTTCACGGTGAGCCTGCTGATCTCGGATCTCGCGCTGGAAGGACCGGCCGCCGAACAGGCGAAAGCCGCCGTGCTGCTGGCTTCCATGACGGCCTCGCTGCTGGCGGCGGTCCTGCTCGTCCGACGCAGCCGCGTGCACCAGCGCGCCGACGAGGACGCTTAACAGTCGCGCCGGCTCGCTCAACTGAAAGACGTGATCACACGGGATCAGCCAGTCGAACGGCTCCACTCCAGTACACATGGCACGATGAGCAGCGTGACCAGCGCTCGGGAGAACACCAACGGCAGCGGACTGCCTCCTGTTCCGTCGATCCCGTTGACCGCGGAGAGCGCGGAGCGGATCGCGGAGGAGACGTCGCTCGGCGGCCTGGTCCGGGACGCGACCGCCCACCTGTCCACACTGGTCAGGGCCGAGGTCGAGCTCGCCAAGTCGGAGATCGCGGGCGAGGTGAAGAAGGGCCTCAAGGGCAGCGTCTACTTCATCATCGCGCTGACCGTGCTGCTGTTCAGCTCGTTCTTCTTTTTCTTCTTCGGCGCCGAACTGCTGGCCGTGTGGCTGCCGCGCTGGGCGGCGTTCCTGATCGTGTTCGGCCTGATGCTGCTGACCACGATCGGCTTCGCGTTCCTGGGCTACCGCAAGGTGAAGAAGCTCCGCGCGCCCGTCCGCACCATCGAGTCCGCCAAGGACACCGTCGCGGCGCTGACCCACCGCGGCGACGGGTCCTGAGCCGCGCCGTGCCGCGGCCACCGGATCCGTCCACCGCCAGGGTCCCCGGGCCCTGGACGCACCGGGACGTGTCCGCGAACGGCATCCGCCTGCACGTGGCCGAGCTGGGCGACGGACCGCTCGTCCTGATGCTGCACGGCTTCCCCGAGTTCTGGTGGTCGTGGCGGCACCAGCTGGTCGCGCTGGCCGAGGCCGGCTACCGGGCGGCGGCGGTTGACCTGCGCGGCTACGGCGATTCGGACAAACCACCACGCGGCTACGACGGCTTCACCCTCGCCGGCGACGTCGCGGGCCTGGTGAAAGCACTGGGCGCGGCCAAGGCCCACATCATCGGCCACGCCTGGGGCGGCCTGCTGGCCTGGACGGTCGGCGCGATGCACTCCCGCCTGGTCCACTCGGTCACCGCCGTCTCCGCACCACACCCGCTGGCGCTGCGCCGCGCCATCCGCCGCCACCCGCGCGGCCAGGGTCGGGCGAGCGGCCATGTGTTCCGCTTCCAGCTCCCCCTCTACCCGGAGCGCTGGCTCACGAAGAACGACGGCGCGGCGGTGGAGCGCCTGATCACCGGCTGGTCGGGTCCGAAGTGGACGGTGTCGGAGGAGTTCGACGAGGTGCTCCGCCGCAACCGCGAGGCGATGCGGATCCCCGCCGTGGCCCACTCGGCACTCGAATACCACCGCTGGGCGGTCCGCTCCCAGCTGCGCACCGATGGCCGCCGCTTCGCCGAAGAGGTCGACCGCCGACTGGAAGTGCCGGTGCTGCAACTGCACGGCGCGCTGGACCCGGTGATGCTGCCGGCGACCGCCGTCGACTCGGGCCCGTGGGTCGGCCCGCACTCCGAGTACCGCTGCCTGCCCGAAATCGGCCACTTCCCACACCAGGAAGCGCCGCACACCGCGAGCCGGACGATCACCGAGTTCCTGGCCTCGGCACAGCCGTGAACAACCGCTAGGACGCGCACGCCTGGGTCGACGCCCGGCGAACCAGGGTGGGTGCTTTGGCGACCTCGGCGGCCACTTCCTGCGCGGTCAGCACGAAACCGGTCTCCTGGTCGTCCACCGCCGCACCGAACACCACCCCCATCACCCGCCCCTCGGGATCGATCAACGGCCCGCCGGAATTCCCGCTGCGGACCTTGGCCCGCACCGTGTACACGTCCCGGGTGACCGTGGTGGCGTCATAGATATCGGGCCCGCGCAGCATCGGAATCCGTTCCCGAATCCGGGCCTCGGACGCCGTGTACGGCCCGTCCAGCGGATATCCGAGCACAATCCCGTCTTCGCCCTGCTGGATCTCGTCCGTCCGGAACACCAACGGCGCGGCCTCAAGATCGGGCACGGCAAGAATCGCGATATCGGTCTGCGCGTCGTAATGCACCACGGTGGCGTCGAACTGCCCCCGCCCGACTTCGACCGTGACCTCGGTGGTCCCCGCCACCACGTGCGCGTTGGTCATCACCCGCTCCGGCGAGATGACGAACCCGGTCCCCTCCAACGCCCGTGAACACGACGGCGCACGCCCGCGCACCTTCAACACCGAAGGCCGCAGCTTCTGCACGATCGGATTGGCGGACAACGCCGGATCCGGCGGCCCGACCTCTTTCATCGGCGTCCGGTTGAACGGGTCCATGGCCGCCGGAAAACCGGACACGTCGAACAGGTTCTGCAAATCCTGCGACAACGTCCGCGCCGCCTGCGGCATGGTGTCGTCGACCGTCGACAGGATCAGCGACTGGTTGAGCGCCTTCGCCAGGGAAGGCAATCCGGCGACCATCGTCAACGGCAACGCGATCATCCAGGCCACCACGAACACCACGGCACCCTGCACGATCGCGCCGAGCGCGTTGTCCGCCCCGCGCAGCGGGCTGGAATTGATCTTGGGCTTGATGATCCGGCCGACGTAGACACCCAGCGTCTCGCCGAGCGCGACCAGCAGGACGACGATCCCGACCGCGAACACGACCTTGGTCACGACGTTCTCGAACTGGGCCACCACCAGCGGCGCGAGCTGCGTGCCCAGCACCAGGCCGATCAGCACCCCGACGAACGCGGGCAGCGCCACGACCATGCCCTGCCGTGCGCCCGAGACCGCGGCGAAGGCGGCCAGCGCCAGCACAAGCAGGTCAACCCAGTTCACGCCGCCCAACCCTCCGTCACGTAGCGCGCAACGCTAGCTCAAGGTCGCGCACGTCGGCCGTGTCCCACGGCAGTTCCCAGCCGCCCATCGCGAGCAGCCCGTTCAGCAGCCCGGCCGTGAACCCCCACACCAACATGCCAGGCGCGGAGAACGCCGGTCCGCTGAACCCGGAGGGGTGCACCACCCGGAACCGGTTCGCCGGGTCCACCAGGTGCGCGATCGGCACCCTGGCCACGGCGGCCGTCTCGCCCGGGTCGACCGGCCCGACCGGCGAGGGCTCGTCCCAGTGCGCCAGGACGGGCGTGACCACGAACTTCGACACCGGCACGTACAGCTTGGGCAGCGTCGCCACCGGCCGCACGCCCGACCGCAGCACGCCGGTCTCCTCGAACGCCTCGCGCAGCGCCGTGTCCACCGGGCCGTCGTCGGTCGGGTCCGCCGCGCCGCCGGGGAAGGCCACCTGCCCGGGATGCGACCCGAGCGTGTCCGACCGGCGTAACAGCAGCACGTCCGGACCGTCGGCACCCTCGCCGAACAGCATCAGCACCGCAGCCGCCCGTCCGGCCCCGTCCGGGGGCGGCGAGACCCGGCTGAACGCGTGGGCGTCGATCTCGGCAGTCGCCTTGACCAGCCCACTCATCCACTCTGGGACGTCGTCCGGACCCACCAGCGCACTCATCCGACCACCCCGCGCACCTGCTCCACGCTCGTCAGCACGATCGGATCGGTCACCTCCGTCATCGAGCCGTCCGCGCCCACCACGTAGCTCAGCGGCAGGCGGGGCGGCGTCCGGACGGCCTTGCGCACCGCGTCCGGCTCGCTGAACACCGCCGGCAGGTGCACGCCGAGCTTGGCGAGCAGCTCCAGCCCGTCCGCTTCCTTGCTGTCCACCAACACCGTCACCACCGGCACCGCGCCCGGCTGCTGCGCGTACGCGTCCAGCACCTTCAGTTCCTCTTGACAGGGAACGCACCAGGTCGCCCAGAAGTTCACCAGGGCCCGCCCCGGCAGCGTCGTCGCCGAGTCCAGCGCCGTCCCGTCGCCCAGGCAGGTCACGGTCACCCCGCGCAGCACCGACGGTCCGCCCTCACCCACCGGGCACGGCCGCAGCGCCGCCTGGTTGCGCAGCATCAGCAGGTCCCGGGCCGGCGTGGCCGAGGTGGTCGGACCGTCCACCCGCGCCGGATCGGACGAACGCGGCCACAGCGCGACTGCACCGGCGACGGCCAACACCACCACGACCGCCGCCCACCGGGCTGTCCGGTTCACGCCAGTTTCTCCCCGGCGCGTACCCGTTCCGCCAACGCGATCAGGTGCGCTGCCTCCTCGCCCTTGACCAGCTTCTCCGCCTTCACCGGGTCCACCTGCCCGATCCCGTAGGACGGGCACTGCGGTGCGAGCAGGCACGCGCCGCAGGCGGGCGTGCGGGCGTGGCAGACGCGGCGGCCGTGGAAGATCGTGCGGTGCGACAGGAGCGTCCAGTCCTTGCGCTCGATCAGCTTGCCGATCGCGTGCTCGACCTTGACCGGGTCCTCCTCCTCGGTCCAGCCCCAGCGGCGGACCAGCCGGCCGAAGTGGGTGTCCACCGTGATCCCGGGCACGCCGAACGCGTCACCCAGCACCACGTTCGCCGTCTTGCGGCCCACGCCGGGCAGCGTGACCAGCTCGTCCAGCGTGCCGGGCACCTCGCCGCCGAACCGCTCGACCAGCGCCGCGCCCAGCCCGATCAGCGACGTCGCCTTGTTCCGGTAGAAGCCGGTGGAGCGGATGTACTCCTCCAGCTCGGTGCGGTCGGCGGAGGCGTAGTCGGCGGCCTTCCGGTAGCGGGCGAACAGCGCCGGGGTGACCATGTTCACGCGGACGTCCGTGGTCTGCGCCGACAGGACGACCGCGACCAGCAGTTCGAGCGGCGTGGTGAAGTCCAGCTCGCAGTGCGCGTCCGGGTAGCCCACCTGGAGGATCCGGACCATCCGACGCGCCCGCCGGGTGCGGCCCAGCGAGGTCTCGGCCTTGTTCCCAGTGCTGCGAGCCGCCATGTCCCAAAGGTTACTGGCACCCACCGACACGCCGGTCGACCGCACGGAACGGGGGTATCCGAACACGGCGCGCAACCAACGCCGTACCGTGCACGTCCCTCATACAAGACGGCATCGAAGCGGAACTAGAGACCCCCTCGAATGCGTGTCCGGACGGGATGCGCAAAGATCGGAGCCATCATGACTGCCTGGTTCGTCATCGCCGTTCCGATCGTGATCATGTTCTTCGCGCTCTTCATGGAGCGCGTTGAAGCTCGTCTCCGCCACGTCGCCGTCCAGGAGGACGAGGTCGAGGAGTTCCTGGAGTCGGCGCGCCCCGACGAGGTCAGGGGGCGCTACGGGCACGGCCACGGTCGCGCGCTGGAGCGGTTCCGGTTGCGCCGGCGGGGTGGTCGTGCCAGGAACCTGCGTCAGCGGCGCACCCGCCGCTAGCGGGGCAAGGACCGGCGAGGCCCACGGGGTCAACCCCCGGCGGGCCTTATCGGGCTGTCCGAGCCTGGGTCGACGGCGCGCCGAAAGGCGATCCCCGACACAGCGCTTAGACTGCACTCAGTGATCGACGGCAGGCGCTGATCCGCCAGAAGGCGGAACGCGCTCGACCAGCCGTCGCGTCTCGACAGGAGGGACGAGGTGGACGAGACCCTGGCCCGCGCGGGCATTTTCCAGGGGGTTGAACCGGCGGCAGCGGAGGCACTGGCGCAGACGCTGGAGTCCGTTGAATTCCCGCGTGGCCACGTGATCTTCGCGGAAGGCGAGCCGGGTGACCGGCTCTACATCATCCAGTCCGGCAAGGTGAAGATCGGCCGCAAGTCGCCGGACGGTCGGGAGAACCTGTTGGGGATCTTCGGCCCGTCCGACATGTTCGGCGAGCTGTCGATCTTCGACCCCGGTCCGCGCACGTCCACCGCCACCACGGTGACCGAGGTGCGCGCGGTGAGCATGGACCGCCCCGCGCTCCGGCAGTGGATCACCAACCGACCGGAGATCGCGGAGCAGCTGCTCCGGGCGCTGGCGCGCAGGCTGCGCCGGACGAACTCCATGCTGGCCGACCTGATCTTCACCGACGTGCCCGGTCGCGTCGCCAAGGCGTTGTTGCAGCTCGCGCAGCGCTTCGGCAGCCAGGAGGCCGGTCTGCTGCGGGTCACCCACGACCTGACGCAGGAGGAGATCGCCCAGTTCGTCGGCGCTTCACGGGAGACCGTGAACAAGGCGCTGGCCGACTTCGCCCACCGCGGCTGGCTGCGGCTGGAGGGCAAGAGCGTCCTGATCCTGGACCCGGAGCGCCTCGCCCGTCGCGCCCGGTAAAGAGGTACCGCTGTGTTGGATTGCCGTGTTGAATTGCCGCTGCTCCGCAGACGGTGGCTCGGCCGCCTGAAAGTCGGCAGGTCGTGCCTGATTTCTCCGCGATCGAAGGGCGTGATCGCGGAGAAATGAGTCTCGACCTACCGACGCGGCCGAGCGTGGTGGTGTGGGGCTTGCCGGACCACCACCGCCGTGCCGGCGGAGCAGCACCCTGTACGTAGGCAACGGCCTCGCGCGGACTCTGCGGCGCGAGGCCGTTGCTTTTGCGCTTTTCGCGCGACGAGAACCCAACGTTCGGACGACAAGACCGGGCGCCGCCCCCGACGCGGCGCACCGGTCTTGTCGTCTTGCGCGGCCCATCCCCCGACAGACCGCGCCTCCACACCTCCGACGCCCGCAGGCCCCGACCCTCTGGGTGCCGGAAGGAGGCTTGGTTACCCCTCCTGACCTCGATCGAAACAGGCCGGGGTGGGTGCTTCCACGATCGCACGGCACCTACCGTGCAACTCAAGCCCGTTCACCCTCAAGGACCGCCTGTTCAGGCGTTTCGTTGCACGGTTTCACCCGGTCATCCCATTGTTGTGACCGAATCGCAACACTGCGCGGCGGTGGTGACCGAAGGCACCGGCAAAATCCTGGTACGGGCGTACCAGTGTGCGGCATACTGGTACGCATGTCCCACTCTGCCCGCCTCTCCGACTACCGCACCGCACTGACCACCCCCGGCATGCGCGGCCCCGTCGCCGCGTCCCTGCTCGCCCGGCTGCCGATCGCCATGGTCGGCCTCTCGCTGCTGCTCTACGTGCAACGCGAGACGGGCTCGTTCGCAGCGGCGGGTGTGGCGTCGGCGTCGTCGCTGATCGGCGTGGCGGTGGGCTCGATCGTCCAGGGCAGGCTGATGGACCGGCACGGCCCGACCCGGCCGCTGATCGGCGCGGTGTCGCTGTTCACGGTGTTCGTCACGCTCGCCGTGCTGGCCGTCGAGGCGCACGCCCCGCTCACCGTCCTGGTGCCGGTGGCGTTCGCGGTCGGTCTGAGCGAGCCCATGGTCGGCTCGGCGTCGCGGGCGCTGTGGGCCCGGATGGTGCCGCCCGGCTCCACCCGGCTGGCCGGGTACGCCTACGAGGCGATCAGCATGGAGGTGTTCTTCATCCTCGGTCCCGGCCTGGCCGGCCTGCTGGTCACCGCGCCGTGGGCGGGTACCGGCGTCGTGCTGGGCGCGGCGTCGATGGTCGTCGGCGCGCTCTGGTTCGCGCTGAACCCGACCGTCCGGAACGTGCAGCCCGAACAGATCAGCCGCAGCCTGCTGGGCGCGCTCGCGTCGCCCGGGATGCGCACGGTGGCGCTGGCCGCGCTGGGCTTCGGCGTGACCATCGGCTTCATCGAGGTGGCCGTGCCGGCCGCCGCCGCCGAAGCCGGTCACGTGGGGTTGGGCGGCCTGCTGCTGAGCCTGTGGTCGGTCAGCTCGGTGCTGTTCGGCGTGCTGTACGCGATGCGGCCGTTCCCCAAGGCCATGCACCTGCGCCTGCCGGTGCTGCTGGGCGGGTTCGCGCTGCTGTCGCTGCTGCTGGCGATCCCCACCACGCTGATCGGGCTGGGCGCCGCGCTGCTGGTCGTCGGCACCCTGATCACGCCGCAGGCCACCACCCACTCGGCCGCGATCGAGCAGGTGGCGCCGGCCGGCACGGAGACCGAGGCGTTCGGCTGGGTGATCACCGCGGTGACCGTCGGCCTGGCGCTGGGCCAGCTGTTCAGCGGCCAGCTGGTGGAGACGCTCGGCACGTCGATCGCTTTCGTCGCCGCCGCCGTCGCGGGCCTGGCCGTCGCCGCGCTGGTGTGGGCGTTCCGCCACACCGTCGCCGCCGGCACCCCGCTGCCGACGTCGCGCGAGGTCGCGCTGGCAGCACACTAAAGGCACCCTGACCTGCCCGAACCCCAAGATTGTCGGTGGTCGGGTCTACCGTGCGCAGCATGGATCTGACCGCGACCACCGCCGACCTGGCATCCGCCGCCACCGAGGTGGCCCGCCTCCTCCCGACGAGGGTGCTCGACCCCGTCCTGACCGGCCTCGTGCTGCGCGCCGGCCCGGACGGGGTCGAGCTGGCGGGCAGCGACCGCGAGCACGCCGTACGCCTGACACGTCCGGCCACCGTGCACACCGACGGCGCGGTCCTGGTCCCCGCCAAGCCCCTGGCGGACACCCTCCGCAGCCTGGAGGACGGCCAGGTCCGGCTGGTGGTCGAGGGCTCCCGCCTGGCCGTCCGCACCGCCAAGGCCAGGTTCGCGCTGCCCCTGCTGGATCTGGCGTCCCACCCCGGCGTACCCGTGCTACCCCCCGTCGCGGGCAGCCTGCCGTCCACCGTCCTGGCCACAGCCCTGGCCCCGCTGGCCTCGGCGACCTCGAAGGACGACGCCCTGCCGATCTTCACCGGCGTCCGGATGCTGTCCCTGGGCGACCGCCTGGAAATGATCGCCACAGACCGCTACCGCATGGCGTACGCCACAATCCCGTGGTCGCCCGCGGTCCCGTCGGCCTCCGCGGCGGGCTCGTCCGGTTCGCCGCCTGAAGGTTCCCTGAACGTCCTGGCTCCAGCCGCTCTGATGGCTGACGTGGCGCGCCTCCCGCAGCACACTGTCGTGACCGTCCACGCGGACGAGGACCGGATCGCGCTTTCCTGGCCGGGCGGCAGCGTCAGCACGACGCTGTTGGCAGCCCCGTTCCCCGACGACCGAGCCCGCAGACTGCTGGAGGCGATCATCGACAGCACGGTGGTGGTGGAGGCCGACGCACTGGCCGGCGCGGTACGCCGGGCAACCCCGTTCTCCGGCCCGCACGGCTCGGTGACGTTGCAGGTGGAGGACAGCGAACTTCGGGTGCGCGGCAGCGACCCCCAGACCGGCGAGTCCGAGGAGTCGGTGAAGGCCACCATAGAAGGCAACCGGGTGACCAAAACCTTCCAAGCCAGATACCTGGCAGACGCCCTGAAGGCATTCAGTGGCCGCAACGTGGAACTCCGCATCCAAGACGGCCTGCGCTCGACAGTGTTGACATCCCACCCCGGCGACGACGGCATAGAGCTGAAGTACCTGGTGGTCCCCCTGCGAACAGTCGCCTGACCACGCCACCCAAGGACCACTGGAGATCACCCGATAGAGGATCACCCGATCCAGTTACACGGTTTCAGGAACATTTCCTGCAAAAAAGCGTTGCCGTAAACAGAAGGAAGCGGCCACCACGGCGAGGCGCAAGCCCGGCCCCCAGGCACAGGCCCACCGCCAAACCCGCCGGACGCATCCGGAGCCCGAGCCCACCAGGACTCACCGTGCCCACTTCGAGGAATCGCGGTGCCGGCAATCACGGGCACCGGCAATCACGGCGTCGCGAACGCCCAGGCGCAAATCCGGAGACCCTGCGTCAGGATTCGGCCAGGTAGTCCAGCTGCGCCCGCACCGACCACTCGGCGACCGGCCACAGCGACCGGTCCACGTCCGCGTAGACCAGCTCCACGACCTGGCGCGCGGTGGGCGAGCCGCCGAGTTCCGCGACCGCCGCCCGGACCTGCGCCAACCGCTGTTCCCGGTGGGCCAGGTACTGCCGCGCCACGGTCCCGATGTCGGCCAGCTCCGGCCCGTGCCCTGGCAGCACGATCGTGTCCGGCGGCAGGTCGGCAAGGGTTTTCAGCGACTCCAGGTAGTCGCGCAGCCTGCCGTCCAGCACGGTGGTGCCGCGCCCGAGCACGGTGTCTCCGGTCAGCACGGCGTTCTCCGCCAGGAAGCACAGCGAGTCGTCGGTGTGCCCCGGCGTGCCCAGCACCCGGATCTCAAGGCCGCCCGCTTCCACGACATCGCCGCCGGCCAGTCCTTCGGAGCCGAGCCGGAACTTCGGGTCCAGCGACCGCACGGGTGCCCCGACCAGTTCCCCGAACTCCGCCGCACCCTCCGAGTGGTCGGGATGGCCGTGGGTCAGCAGCACGACGTCCACCGGCCCGAACCCCGCGACCCGTTCGAGGTGCCCGCGATCCAACGGCCCCGGGTCGACCACCGCGCACGACGCCGAACCGGGCGCGCGCAGCAGCCACGTGTTCGTGCCCTCCAGCGTCATCATCGACGGGTTCTCCGCGAGCACGACCGACGCGAACGGCGTGACCTCGCGCAGCTTTCCGTAGGCCGGGGTCACGGGAGGATCACCCGGACCTGGTCCCCGTCCCGCACGACCTTCGGAATGATCTTCTCCACCGCAAGCGGCGCACCCAGCACGTCCGACACCCCCGCGAACTCCGCCAAATCCGACAACGTCACCCAGGTCGGCGGCATCAGCATCCGCCGTCCCTGCCGCCAATCCTCCAGTGCGTCGACCGGCGTCTGCCACACCGCGTCGGACGCCTCGCTCGTCCACCCGTCCGCAAGCTGACCGACGGGCAGCACCGCGACGAAGAACCGCGTGTCGTACCGACGGGGTTCCTCGGCGGGCGTGACCCAGTTCGCCCACGGCCGCAGCAGGTCCGCCCGCAGCACCAGCGACTCGCCCGCCAGGAACTCCGCGAACGACAACTCCCGCTTCACCAGCGCTTTCCGCGCGTCCCGGTAAGGCGAGGTGTCGGCCACCACCGAGTCGCCGGCCGCCCCGGCCAGCAGCACACCGGACTCCTCGAACGTCTCCCGCACCGCCGCGCACACCAACGCCCGCGCCAACTCCGGCGGACACGCGAACCGCTCGGCCCACCACTCCGGCGGCGGACCGCTCCACGCCACGGACGTGTCCGCGTCCCGCGAGTCGACCCCGCCACCGGGGAACACGGTCATCCCACCCGCGAAGGCCATGCCGGACACCCGACGCTGGAGGAACACCTCCAGGCCGGCGTCGCCGTCGCGCAGCAGCATGACGGTGGCGGCGTCCCGCGGGGTCGCCGGCACCTCGGGGGGCACGTCGGGCACCAGGCCCGGCGGCAGAACCAGTTCCTCGGGAAGTTCACGCACGAACCCGAGCCTACGACGAGGATGATCCCCTGTGGACACCGCGACTAAAGGCTGCCTGGTCAAAGTGCTGTTGTTCGTGGTCGGCGCGATCGTCGGGACGGGCATGACCGCCGTGTGCGCGGTGGTCGTCCTCCTGCCGACGACCAGCACGATCAGCTCGAACGACGGCACGCCCGGCGTGTGGGTGAAGAAATCGGAGAGCCTGATCGGCGCGCCCGACTACGAGGTGTGGCTCGGGCGGACCGAGGACTACGGGCACGTGGTGCGGATCCCGAGCGGCTGGGACCACACGCCCGAGGTGGACCGCCGGCCGGACGGCGTCGAACTCCGGTTCGACAACGGCGGCCGGATCTTCGTACCCGCCGCGGCCTACACCGGCGGCCGGTGAAAGATGGTCGACGTGGACGAGCAACTGCGCGTAGGACTCATCGGAGCCGGACCGTGGGCGCATTCGGTGCACGCGCCTGGCCTGGCCGACCACCCCGGCACCCGACTGGCTGCCGTGTGGGCCCGCCGCCCCGAGGCCGCCGCCGCGTTGGCCGACCCGTATGGCGCGACCGTCGCCCACGACCTGGACGAACTACTGTCTACTGTGGACGCGGTGGCGTTCGCGGTGCCACCGGACATCCAGGCGGAGTTCGCGATCAAGGCCGCCCGACAAGGAAAGCACCTGATCCTGGAGAAGCCCATAGCGTCCACTGTGGACGATGCGGAACGCTTGGCCGATGCCGTCGACCAGGCCGGCGTCGTCTCCCTGGTGGTGCTCACCCGCCGATTCGCCCCGGAAACCGAGGAACACCTCGCCCAACTGTCCGAAACCGGCGGCTGGACCGGCGGCAACGCCCGCTGGCTGACCGGCGCACTGCTCGACGGCCCGTACTCGAACTCCCCCTGGCGGCACGACCGAGGCCCACTCGACGACGTCGGCCCGCACGCGTTCGACCTGCTCGACGCGGCCTTGGGCCGGATCACCGAAGTCATCGCGGCCCACCGCTCGGACACCGGCCTGTGGCAGTTGGTGTTCGGACACGAAGGCGGCGCGACCAGCAGCGCGTCGCTGGCCATGACCTTGCCGATCACGCCGTCCATCGCCGAGGTGAGCGTGTACGGAGCGCACGGCTACCGGGTTCTGGCGAACCGCGGCACGACCGCGCAGCAGTGCTACACCAACCTATTGGACGATTTCGTGGCCATGGTCGACAGCGGCACCACGACCCACCGTTGCGACGTGCACCGAGGACTCCACCTACAGCGAATCATCGACCAGGCCCGCCGCAAGGCCGAGGCGTAGGCGCCGCGCCGGGCCGGCCGCGCAGCGAACTATCAGGAAGCCTTCCTGATAGATGTTGCAGTGCGGAACTATCAGGAAGGCTTCCTGATAGTTCCGGCTGCCGGTTCGGGCTGCCTGGAATTTTCAGGAAGGCTTCCTGAAAGATCTTGGCCGGGCTTTCTTTCAGGAAGGCTTCCTGAAAGAAACTGCCGCCCCTGGCGGGTGGCCTGGGGCGGCGGTGGCGGGTGGGCTCGGCGGGCTGGGCGACGATGGGACCCGGTGGCCGGTGAGGCTGGACGACCGGTGGGCTGGGCGGCGGGTGAGCTGGACAGCGGTGGGACCCGGTGGCCAGTGGGCTGGGCGACTGGTGGGCTGGGCGGCCGGGTTGGTGTTCTGGCCGGGTTGGTGTCAGCCGGGGTACTTGCCGTTGTTCGGCTTGGGTATGCCGTTGACGTACTCGGGGCCGGCGGGCCAGGACTGTTGTTCGCGTTGGGCCAGCTCCTCGTGCAGTTGCTGGAGCAGGGCCCGTTCGCGGTCGCTCAGCTTGGCGTCCACGGTTGGCGGCAGGTGTACCGACGCCGGGGTGTGGGGGTCTGGACTGTGGGCGTCTGGAATGCGGGAGTCCGGAGAGCTGTCCGCCAGGGCCGCTTGCAGTGCCGCCAGGTCGTCCGGGCCCAGTTCGGTCGTCACCTCGGAGCGCGACAGTGGCGGTTCCTCGGTTGGGCGGGACTGGGAGTGGGGCTGGGACTGAGGCAGCGGTTGCGGTGCGGGCTGTGGGTGGGACTTGGCGTGGGGTTGGGAGAGCGCCTCGGGCTGGGGGTCGGGCTGCGGGGAGTCGACAGGCTGGAGGTGGGGAGTGCCGTTCTGCGCGTGTGTCGGCTCGCCGTGCGGCTCGCGGTGAGGCTCGTCCGCTTGTGGCGGATCCTCGTGATCTGACATCACGCGGTCCGGCGACATGGCGTGCTCCGACGACATCACGCGGTCCGACGACATCACGTGGTCCGGCGACGAGGCGTGCTCCGGGCCTGTGGCGCGGTCCGGCGATGTGGCGTGGTCCGGGCCTGCGGCCTGGTCCAGTGGCGCGACCTCACGCACGGGGAGGCGCTTCACCGGCTTCGGCGGGAAGGGTTGGGCGCCTTCGAACGGGTCCACGCGAGCACGGCGGGAGGGCTTGGAGCCGGCTTCGGGTTCCACGGGCACCGGTTCCGGCTCGACCACCGGTGCCTCGTCCCGGACCTCGCCGTCGAACCAGGTCCCGGAGTCCGGTGGCGATATCGACGCCGACGCGGACTGGTAGAAGACTTCGCGGGCCGTTGTCACCGCCGCACCGTGGTAGTCGCCCAACGGGACCCCCACCGTCAGGACCTCCACCGCAGCGCGGATTCCGGCCTGGCGCAGCACCGTGTCCAGCCGGTACGCCGTCGCGGGGGCGAAGCCGGACGGACCGACGTCCACCAGGATCACCCGCTGCGGCAGTGGGCCGGGGGTCGCGCCGGCCGGACTGGAGCGCCAGGTCGCGCGCACCGAGCGCACGTCCGGCAGCACCGAAGCCGTCTTGCCCAGGATCTCCGCCAGACCTTCGGCGGGGTCGGACTCCACGGTGAAGCGATGCCTCGGCACCGGAACCTGCTCCACCGCGAACAGGCGGTCCGCCAGGGCGCTGTCGGATCTGACCTCGCCCAGCAACCGGCCCAGTTCGCGGCGCTCGTCCACCGACACCGGGATCCGGCCGGCCAGCAGCACGCCCACCAGCAGCTCGACCGCGCGGTCGAGCTCGGCGACGGCCAGCAGCTCCCTTGCCTGGGTCAGCGCGTCGTCGTCAACG
>CBHFOL010000143.1:0-18402 GCA_965995405.1 uncultured Saccharothrix sp. | reverse complement strand
GCTGCGCGGACAGCGAGGGGTCGCTCTCCAGCAACCGGTCCGCCTCGGCCACGACCTGCCGGAACACCGCGTCGTCCCGCTGCCGCACCGCGAGCACGGCGGCCGTCACGGCGATGATCGCGAGCACCGCCACCACCGTCACCGCACTGCGCCTGCCCCACAGCGCGCGCCTGCGGTACTGCGTCGAGACGGCCAGGAAGTCCTGCGCCACCCCGGTCAGCCCGCTCGGCCCGGCGGCGTCGGCCCAGTGCCGCGCGGTCTCCAGCCGCGCACCCCGGTACAGCAGCGACGAGTCGCGGTCCTGGTTGGCCCACGTCGCCGCGTCCTCCTCCAGCCGCTGCCGCAGCAGCTGGCCTTCCCGGTCCTGGTCGATCCAGCTGCGCAGCCGGGGCCACGCCTGCAACAGCGCCTCGTGGGTGATCTCCACCGAGCCCGCGTCCAGCGTCACGAGCCGGGCGCGGGCCAGCACCTCCAGGGCCTCCTCGCCGGCGGCCCGGTTCGCGGCCTGGTCGACCAGCTCGTGCCGGGTCGACCGGCGGCGGGTGTCCTGGGTGTCCTCGCCGACCCGGACCAGCCGCAGCAGCAGCGGACGGGCCGCGAGCTGGGCGTCCGGCGCGAGTTCGGCCCACGCGCGTTCGGCGGTGGCGGCGACCGCGCCCTGGATGCCGCCCGCCGCCCGGTAGCCGGAGATGGTGAGCTTGCCCGCCGTGCGGCGCTGCCACGTGGCCAGCAGCGCGTGCGACAGCAGCGGCAGCGCGCCCGCGTCGTACGCGCCCTGGCCGGCCCGGCCCCCGGCACGTCCGCTGCGCACGCCCAGGTCGCGCAGCATGAGCTCGATCAGGCCCGGCTCCAGTTGCAGCCCGGCGGCCTTGGCCGGCCGGGACACCGCTTCCCGCAACTCGGCGGACGTCATCGGCCCGAGTACCATCTGCCGGTCCTGCAACGCGTCGGCCAGCTCCGGGAACGCCAGGCAGCGGCCGTAGAAGTCGGCCCGCACGCCGAGCACCACCACGGCCGGCGCGGTCCCGCCGGGTTCCGCCGGGGTGCTCGCCACGTGCAGGGCCTGCACGAACAGCTGCACGAGGCTCTCGTCCCCGCACAGCGTGACCGCCTCCTCGAACTGGTCCACGATGACGACCACCCGCCCGCCGCCGTGCCGGGCCGCGTGCGCGGCGAACGCCGCCCGGATCCGCACCGCGGGCACGCCCGGCAGCGGCTGCCCGGGGAACGTCTCGGCCGGCTCGGCGGGCGGGTCCGGCAGCGCCGCCTGTTCCAGCGCGTCGGCCAATTCCGGGATCTGCCGCACCAATTCCTTCACCGGGTCGACGCCCGGCGTCAACACGACCGCCGGCCAATTCTCCGAATCGGGCACGGCCAGCGCCCCGCCGCGAATCGCGGGAATCACCCCGGCGCGCACCAGGGACGATTTTCCGGCACCGGAAGCGCCGACCAGCATCACTGTTCCGCCGGTTTCCGCCGCCGCGCCCAATCGGGACACCAGGGCGGCCGTGCTGCGTTCCCGCCCGAAGAACCACGACGAATCCTCGGGTTGGAACGCGGCCAGTCCGCGATAGGGGCACACGCCGATCTCGTCCGAGCTCGGCGGCTCCTCGTCCTCGGGCGCGGTGGCCGGGCTGGCGAGTGCCTCCTCCCACAGCGCGCGCCACGCCTCCAGGTCGTACAGGCCGGGTGCGGGCGGGTGCGGGCGGGTCTTGCGGGCCTCGCCGATGAGCACTTCGAGCACTACCGAGAGTGCCGAGAACCGGGCCGGCACGTTGCGTCCGCGCCGCCAGTCGCTGACCCGCTGCGCGGTCGCCCGGACCGGCCGGCCGCGCTCGTCGGTGCGCCGGGCGCGGGCGACCGACTCGGTCACCCGTTTCAGCGGTGGGTCGCCCGCCTCCGCGTAGAGCAGCGCGAACCGCTCCGCGAAGACCGCGCGGGGCCCCGACCCCTGACCAGAACCAGCCATTCGCGGCTGACCTCCTTGTGCCCGGTGTTCCGGACCGGAAAACCGGATGTGAGCGCGTGAACAGGTCGTTTGTGGACCAGTGCAGCACCGGGCAGTCCACCCTAACGAGTTCCGCTGCCAAGCTGCCCGGGACGTTCCGCTGACGTCGTCGGGTTGTGCGAAGGGACCGGTCAAAGTGGTTTCGCCAGCAACTACCACGGGTGGCAGACCGTTCGTCGCTGAGGGGTCCTGGGGGTCTCCTCAGCGGGGTGCGCAGAGCCGGCCCGGTCGGTGGAACGGCGCGGCGACCTGTCGTGCCGACCGCGACTGAGGACGGTGCGGCCGGCCGTGCGCCGGTCACGACCCGTGACGGCCCGGAACACCCGGCCCGGCGCGGGTCCGCCCGATCCGGCTGGTCGTCCGCGACCGGGATCGGGCCGTGGTGAGGCCGGCGTCGTCCGTCGGGCCGGTGGCTCGACCGCACGCCCGGACCGCCGCGCCGTACAGCGTGGTACGGCGTGGTGCGGCCACGTCGGGCGTGGTCCGTGACGTCGTATTTCCGCCGGCCAACGGCTCGGTGTTGACCGATGCTGGATGACGTGCACGAAGACGCGGAACGGTGTGTGCGGGCCGTGCAGTCCAAGGACGCGCGGTTCGACGGGTGGTTCTTCACCGCGGTGTTGACCACCCGTATCTATTGCCGTCCGAGTTGTCCGGTGGTGCCGCCCAAGGTCGAGAACATGCGGTTCTACCCCAGTGCGGCGGCGGCCCAGCTGGCGGGTTTCCGCGCGTGCAAACGATGCCGGCCCGATGCGAGTCCGGGCTCCCCGGAATGGAATCACCGCGCCGACTCGGTCGCGAAAGCCATGCGGTTGATCGGCGACGGAGTGGTCGACCGGGAAGGCGTTCCGGGGCTGGCCGCCCGGCTCGGGTACAGCGTGCGGCAGGTCGAACGGCAGCTGCTCGCCGAACTCGGCGCGGGTCCGCTCGCCCTGGCCCGCGCCCAGCGGGCGCAGACGGCCCGGCTGCTGATCGAGACCACCACCCTGCCGATGGGCGAGGTCGCGTTGGCCGCCGGGTTCGCCAGCGTGCGGGCGTTCAACGAGACCGTGCGCACGGTTTTCGGACTGTCCCCGACGGACCTGCGGACGCGGCGGCGGGCCGTGGCGGAAACTCCGGGCGTGCTGTCGCTGCGGTTGCCGTTCCGGGCTCCGCTGTGTCCGGACAACCTGTTCGGACACCTCGCGGCGACCGCCGTGCCGGGCGTGGAGGAGTGGCGGGACGGCGCGTACCGGCGCACGCTGCGGCTGCCGCGCGGGCACGCCGTGGTGTCGTTGCGGCCCGAGCCCGACCACGTGGCCTGCCAACTGGCCCTGTCCGACCTGCGGGACCTGTCGATCGCCATCGCCCGCTGCCGCCGGATGCTGGACCTGGACGCCGACCCGGTCGCGGTGGACGAGCGGCTGCGCGCCGATCCCGCGCTGAAACCGTTGGTGGACAAGGAACCCGGCCGACGCGTGCCGGGCACCGTGGACGCCGCCGAGTTCGCCGTGCGCGCGGTGCTCGGGCAGCAGGTGTCCACGGCGGCGGCCCGGACGCACGCCGGCCGGGTCGTAACGGCGGCGGGCACCCCGATCACCGACCACGGCCTGACCCACCTCTTCCCGACGCCGGCGGAGCTGGTGGAGCTGGACCCGGAGGTGCTGGCCATGCCGAAGGCGCGCAAGACCGCGTTCTCCGCGCTGGTGCACGCGCTGGCGGCCGGCACGGTCGACCTCGGGGTGGGCGCGGACTGGGCCAAGGCGCGGGCCGACCTGTCGGCGCTGCCGGGGTTCGGGCCGTGGACGGTCGAGGTCATCGCGATGCGGGCGCTCGGCGACCCGGACGCGTTCATCCCCGGCGACCTCGGAGTCCGGGCCGCCGCCCGCGGCCTGGGGCTGCCGGACACACCGGGCGCGCTGGTCGAACGTGCGCAGGCGTGGCGCCCCTGGCGGGCGTACGCCGTCCAACACCTGTGGGCGACCGGTGACCACGCGGTCAACCGGCTGCCGTCCTGAGAGGATTTCCTGTGATCGCGCATACGGTGGTCGACAGCCCGGTGGGGCCGTTGACGTTGGTGGCCACGGACGGCCTGCTGTCCGGGCTGTACATGACCGAACAGCGGTACCGGCCGGACGAGGAGAGCTTCGGGGTGCGGGACGACGCCCCGTTCGGCGAGGTGACCGCGCAGCTGGCGGAGTACTTCGCGGGCCGGCGGACGTCGTTCGAGCTGCCGCTGGACCTGCTGGGCACGCCGTTCCAGCGGACGGTGTGGACCGCGCTGTGCTCGATCCCGTACGGGGAGACCGTGTCCTACGGGGAGCTGGCGGCGGCGCTGGGCCGGCCGACCGCCGCGCGGGCGGTCGGCATGGCCAACGGGCACAACCCGATCGGGATCATCGTGCCGTGCCACCGGGTGGTCGGCTCGGGCGGTGACCTGACCGGCTACGGCGGCGGCATCGAGCGCAAGCGGCAACTGCTGGACTTCGAGGCTCAGACGCTCACCTCGGTCCGCTCCGGCTGACGGGCGGCGGGGCGGCGGGTCCGCTTGGCCCGGCCCCGCTCCAGCCACCACTCGACGATCAGGAACGGGATCACCCAGCCCAGCCACGCGGTGATCCCGGCGAGGGCCTGCATCATGGCCACCTCGCTGCCCCCGAACGTGGTGTCGAGCTGCGGCGGCAGGACGAAGCCCAGGAAGGCGCCCCAGAACCGGTTCGTGATGATCGACAGCGTGAGGGTGCTGCTGCGCAGCATCCAGCGGCGGTGGTCGGCGTACCGCTTCTGCCGTCCCGCGCGGTAGCCGGCGATGGTGAAGCCCAGCCACAGCGTGCCCATGAGGACCGTCGCCGACGTGTCGATCGGCCCGAACGGGCTCACCGCGCCGACCGCGATCGCGAGCACACCGGCCGGCAGGACGCCCGCGAACACGTAGACGCGGCCGGTCAGGCGGTGCCACGTCGGGTGCTTCTGCCGGAACCACGGCCACATCTGGAGCACGCACGCGAGGATCGCGATCGACCCGAAGATCACGTGGGTGGCCAGCGCCGGGTAGTGCCAGGTGTGGTTGCCCGGCTGCGGCACGAACGACTTCGCCCGGTCGAACGTCAGGTACCTGGGCAGCGAGAACGCGACGAACGCGACCACCAGGAACCCCAGCGGCACGACCCACGGCCGTCGCCACCAGCTCTGCTTCTTGACCTGTGTGTCCACCATGCCGCCGAGCCTGGCCGGCACCGCTGACGAACCCCGCACCAAACGCTGACCGGCCCGTTCACCGACAAATTGAGTTGTCTTGACAAACGAAGTTGTCGGTGAGAGGGTTGCCCCATGCTTGAAGTGGCGGTGATCGAAGACCCGGCGGTGGCCGAGGTGACGCTGGACCCGGTGCGGGTCCGGCTGCTGGCCGAGCTGGCCGAGCCGAACTCGGCGGCGATGCTGGCGGCGAAGGTCGGGCTGCCCCGGCAGAAGGTCAACTACCACCTGCGCACGCTGGAGCAGCACGGGCTGGTCGAGCTGGCGGAGGAGCGGCGCAAGGGGAACATGACCGAGCGGGTCATGCGGGCCACGGCCGCGTCCTACGTGATCTCACCGGTCGCGCTGGCCGCGGTGCAGCCCGACCCGGAGCGCTCGCCGGACCGGCTGTCGGCGCGCTGGCTGCTCGCGGTGGCGGCCCGGCTGGTGCGGGACGTGGGGAACCTGCTGACCGGCAGTACCAAGGCGGGCAAGCGGGTGGCCACGTTCGCGCTGGACGGCGAGGTCCGGTTCGCCACCGCGGGCGACCGGGCGGCGTTCGCGGAGGAACTGGCCGCGGCGGTGACCGGACTGGTCGCCAAGTACCACGACGAGACGGCGGAGGGTGGGCGGGCGCATCGCGTCGTCGTCGCCGTACACCCCAGTATTCCCAAGGAGTCCTGATGGGGCACGCGTTCGAGGAAGTCAACGAGGTCGAGCTGGCCGGCGTCACGCCGGAGCAGGTGTGGGAGGCCATCGCGACCGGGCCGGGGATCGACTCCTGGTACATGGGCAGCAACGAGGTCGAGCCCGGCGTGGCGGTGAAGGGCGCGTTCGGCGCCTACCAGCCCCGGCACGGCATCACCGCCTGGGAGCCCGGCAAGCACCTCGCGTACGGCGAGGAGAAGGACCCGGACGGCCGGTTCATGGCCTACGAGTTCCTGGTCGAGGGCCGGAACCAGGGCAGCACCGTGTTGCGGATGGTGGCCAGTGGCTTCCTGCCCGGCGACGACTGGCACGACGAGTTCGAGGCGATGACCGCCGGCGGCGCGATGATCTGGCTCACGCTGGTCGAGTACCTGCGGCACTTCGCCGGACGGGTCGCGCGTCCGCTCACCGTGATGGGGCCGGAAGTCACGGACTGGCCCGCGAAGTGGAGCGTGCTGTACCGGGCGCTGGGGTTGGACCGGGCCGCCGTCGCGGGGGACGGGGTGACCGTGGACGGCCTGCGGGGCGTCGTGTACTTCGCCAACCCGCAGGCGGTCGGGATCCGCACGCCCGACGCGATGTACCGGTTCGTCCAAGGGTTCAACGGTGCGTTGATCGCGATGCACCACGTGTTCGCCGACGACCAGCGTGACGAGCGCACCTGGTCCTCCTGGATGGGTGAGCCGGCATGACCACGCTGGAAACGCGCGACGACACCACGAAACTCCTGCTGGGGTGCGGAGTTCTGGCCGGGCCGCTGTACCTGGTGACCGGGTTCGCGATGGCGTTCACCCGGGAGGGCTTCGACCTGAAGAAGCACCCGTTCAGCTTCCTGTCGCTCGGGCCGGGCGGCTGGCTCCAGATCGCGAACTTCGTCCTCTGTGGACTGCTGTTCCTGGCGTCCGCGGTGGGTGTCCGGCGCGCGATCCGGGGTCAGCGAGGCGGGACGTGGGGCCCGGTCCTGTTGGGGATATTCGCGGTCGGGATGATCGGCGGCGGCGTGTTCACGGCCGACCCCGCGTTCGGGTACCCGGTCGGCGCGCCGGACGGTCAGCCGGAAGTCCTTTCGTGGCACGGGACTCTGCACGGGGTGGTGTTCTTCGCGGCGTTCCCGGCGCTGATCGCCGCGTGCTTCGTGTTCGCCCGGCGGTTCACCGGCGGCTGGTCCCGGTTCTGCGTGGCGATCGGTGTGATCTCGTTGGCGCCCATGGTCTTCATGGGCAGTGAGTGGGGAACCGTGGTGCTCTACGTGGTCGCGGTGGTCAGTTGGCTCGGGGTGTCCGCGATCGCGGCGAAGCTGCGTTCGGAAAGCTGAGGGAGAAGATGGGCAACGTCACGTCCGCAGACGGCACGAGGATCGCTTACAGCAAAACGGGTTCGGGACCGGCACTGGTCATTGTGGACGGTGCGCTGTGCTACCGGGACTTCGGGCCGGCGGCCAAGCTGGCGGAGGCGCTGGCGCCGCACTTCACCGTCTACACCTACGACCGGCGTGGCCGCGGCGAGAGCGGCGAGACCGGGCCCTCCGACGTGGCGCGCGAAATCGAGGACATCGCCGCGCTGATCGGGGAAGCGGGTGGCCGGGCGCACCTGTTCGGCATGTCGTCCGGTGGCGCGCTGGTCGCGGAGGCCGTGCACCGGGGCGTCGCGGTGGACCGGTACGCGATCTACGAGTCGCCGATGATCGTGGACGGCACGCGTGAGCCGATGCCGGCCGACTTCCCGGAGCAGGTGCGCCGGGCGATCGCCGAGGGGCGGCGCGGTGACGCGGTCAAGCTGTTCATGAAGTTCGTCGGCACACCCGGGATCTTCATCCTGTTGATGCAGGTCATGCCGCCGTGGAAGAAGCTCAAGGGTGTCGCGCACACCCTGCCGAACGACATCGCGGTGGTGGGCGAACTCCAGCGCGGCAACGCATTGCCGGCCGACCGGTGGTCCGGGGCGAAGGCGCCGGGGCTGGTCATCGCGGGTGGCAAGAGCCCGGAGTGGATGCGCAACGCACAGGAGCGCCTGGTCGACGTGCTGCCCGACGCGCGGTTGAAGGTGCTCGACGGGCAGACGCACATGGTCAAGGCCCCGGTGACCGCACCGGTGCTGGTGGACTTCCTCAAGCGTTGAACCCGGGGCTCCGGGTGCCCGGAAAGTCGACCGCGGCAACGAAAAGCGCCGTGCCATCCGCACTTGGCACGGCGCTCGACGCTTTGCTGCCCCCAGCGAAGCGACCCTACGGCTTGCGGGCGACGGCTCCCGCGATGCAGTAGGACACCGCGTCGAGCTTCCGCAGGCGCGGCCCGTCCGGCCACCAGTCGGCACAGATCTCCAGGCCCGGTTCGACCAGCTCAAGGCCGTCGAACAGGGCCAGCAGCTCGGACCTGGTGGCGAACTTGCCCGAACCCATGGGGGAGTGCAGGAACGTGTCCTCCATCCGGCGCGCGATCGCCGAGTGCTCCTCGGTTTCCGGGTCCAGGAAGTGGCTGATCGCCACGTACGACCCGGACGGCAGCGCCTCGATGTACTCGGCCATGATCTCCGCCGTGGTCGGGGAATCGCCGTTGTAGTGGTGCAGCGTGCCGAGCTGGAACAGCGCGAGCGGCTGGTCGAAGTCGATGTGCCGGCGCACGACCTCGTCGTCGAGGATCTCCTGCGGCTTGAAGATGTCCGCCGCCGAGAAGTGCGTCTGGTCGTTCTCCTCCAGCAGCGCCCGGCCGTGGGCCAGCACCACCGGGTCGTTGTCCACGTACACGACGCGGGCGTCCGGCTGGAGCCGTTGTGCCACCTGGTGGGTGTTCTCCGCGGTGGGCAGACCCGAGCCGCAGTCGAGGAACTGGGTGATGCCGGTCTGGCTCGCGACGAACCGGGTGACGCGGACCAGGAACGACCGGTTGTCGACCGCCAGCGTGGCGGCCTCCGGCGCGACCTGCTGCACGCGCCGCAACACTTCCCGGTCGATCTCGTAGTTGTCCTTGCCGTTCAGGAAGGCGTCATAGACCCTGGCGATACTGGCCTTCGTAGTGTCGATGTGGACGGGGGCGGCGGTGTCCGAGGACGTACTCGGCATTGGTACCTCGCAGTACGGATCAGCGGTACGGATCAAGGGGGCGGTGGTTGTGCACCACGTCACAGGCCACTCAGCGTAAGGGTATGGGCTCAACGCGTGAGTGAGCGGTGTGCGGCGGATGGGGGAAGATCAGGGGTGTACGTTCGGTGACGATGCGAGTTCGCGCCGTTCGGGCACAACCGCTGTTCGGGTGGAGAGGCTTCGCACGAGTGAGGACGGCCGGGAGGATCAGCGATGGCCACTGGTGACCCCGATGGTTCGACGGCCGAGCGGGAGAGCGGTCCCACCGCGCTCCGGATCGTGCTCGGTTCGCAGCTGCGCCGACTCCGCGAAGCGGCGGAGATCAGCCGGGCGGACGCCGGCTACGCGATCCGCGGCTCGGAATCCAAGATCAGCCGGATGGAGCTGGGCCGGGTCGGGTTGAAGGCGCGGGACGTCGCCGACCTGCTGACCATGTACGGGATGACCGACGCGGACGTCCGGGACCGGTTCCTCGCGATGGTCCAGCGGTCCAACGAGCCCGGCTGGTGGCACCGGTACACCGACCTGATGCCGGACTGGTTCCAGGACTACGTCGGCCTGGAGGAGGCGGCGGCCCGGATCCTGACCTACGAGACGCAGTTCGTGCCCGGCCTGCTCCAGACCGAGGCGTACGCGATGGCGATCTCCAGCCACGGCAGGCCCGAGCTGGCCAGTCCGGACGTCAAGCGGCGGGTCGCGCTGCGGATGCAGCGGCAGAAGGTCATGCAGCGCGCGGGCGCGCCGAGGCTGTGGGCGGTCATCGACGAATCGGTGCTGCACCGCCCGATCGGCGGACGTCAGGTGCTGCTCGACCAGTTCGACCACTTGCTCTCCGTGACCAAGATCGCGCCCATCACCCTCCAGATCGTCCGGTTCCCGCTCAGCGGCTACGCGGCGGAGGGTCCGTTCACGATGTTGCGGTTCGGTGAGCCCGACCTGCCGGACATCGTCTACCTCGAACACCTGTCCGGCGCTCTCTACCTGGACAAACTCGATGAGCTGGAGAAATACAGCCGGGTGTTCGACCGGCTGACGGTCGACGCGGAGACGCCCGACCGAAGCAGACAGCTGCTCATGAAGTTCCGAGCGGACCTGTAGCGCTCCTCCTTCCGGGGGAGATTCGCCCTCTGCATCTGCACGTGCATTTACCCGTGCTTCACGTAGTGCTACGGTCCGTGCACAGCCAGATGCACGTGCAGATGCATCCCGTCGCGTGGGGTAGGTGATGTCGATGGCCATCAAGGCCCGCAACGGCATGTCCGCGGCCGAGTTGCCGGACGTGACTTGGCGGAAGAGCGTACGCAGCGGTGCGTACGGCAATTGTGTCGAGCTCGCCGTGCTGGCCGGCGGCGAGATCGCGGTACGCAACTCCCGGTTCCCGGACGGTCCCGCTCTGGTCTACACGCGAGCGGAGATCGCGGCCTTCGTGGCCGGTGCCAGGGACGGGGAATTCGATGACCTCGTCGACTGACGTCGCTTCGCGGACATCGTTGCAGTTGCGCCAACTGATCGCGCGCGGTTTCCAGTTCCTCCACCCGCGCGACCACCGGGGCGAACTCGCCGCGGTGGTGGGTGTGCGTGCGCACGACGCCGTCATCGACGTCGTGCGCCTGCACACCGAAGACGACGCGGTGGCGATCCGGATGCCCGCCGACGAGATGAACGTGTTGTCCCCCACCAGATTTTCCTGGCGGCGGCGCGGGCCGGCCACGAGCGTCCTGGAGGAACTGCTCGACCTGCCCGACGACCGGATCGCCTGACCAGACGGCCTGTTCCGGCCGGAACAGGTAGAGGGGCGGCACGTGTCCCTCGCCGACGAACCTGACCTGGAGACGCAGCGGGAACCGGCTCCGCGCCCGTTGTCCGGTTCCGTGACGCTCGAAGCGGAACTCCGTGTTCGTCGCCACTGGCGCGGAGGTCGGCCGCACCCGACCGCCGCCCCCGCCAAACACGTCGCGCGGGCCAGTTCTTGGCCAAGCCGCGCGGCACGATGTCGAGGCCACATGGGCCAATATCCACTGTGGACAGTGTGTCGCCGCCCGCTGTCGACGCCGTCCGGCCGACGCTGCCTGCGGCTGAGGTCTGGTTGTCCACAGGATTGTCCACAGCTGTGGACTGCTCGAACACCCGTTCGATCGGGCCTGGTCGTCGGCGGCCCGGACCGGTTCCGGTTGCGTCCTGGACTTCGCTGGCGGGAGCGGTTCACGGTGAACATGAAAACGGTCGCCGATTCGCGCGGGTAATTGCGCGCGCATTGTTCGGGATTCGTCACCGAACGTGCGGGTGTGCCCCGGACGCACCGGCGTCCGGGGCACACGCGATTATCAGACGCGGTCGATCAACAGGGTCCAGCCGACGATACCGAGCTGGCAGTAGTAGTCGTCCCAGGCGCCATTGTTCTTGCCGTTGGTGCCGACGGTCTCGCACACGGCCTGCGCGTCGGTGAAGACCGGCTGGTCGTTCAGCGGACGCAGGCTGGACGGGTCGACCAGGGTGCTGTAGCCGGCCACGCCGCTCTTGCACTCGTACGAGTCGAACACGCCGTTGCTGAGGCCACCGGTGCCGATCTTGTCGCAGAGGGCCTGGGTGCCGGTGTAGAGGTAGACCGTGTTGGGGGTGGCCTGCGCGGTACCCCCGGTGAGCGCGAGAGTGGCCGCGCCGGCGGCCAGGGTTGCGCCCAGAACACGCGCGAGCTTCGTCATGTCGGTTCTCCCAGAATGTCGGATTCGACCGGACCGGTGCCAGGTCACAGCACCTGAACCGACGTTAACAGCGGATTACCGGGGTGCTGTGGTGATTTCTTGTCGACTGTGAATAAATACCTGCGGAATTCGACTTTGAACGGCCGGGCGCCGCTGGTCGCAGTCCCTGTGACGGGTAATATGTGACGTCGGTCACGCAACCTCGTAACAGTATTGGCCGGACCTCGGCGGAGTATTCGTGAAAGGCATTCGACGTACGGGCTGACCTCTCTGCCGTATCGGCCGCACTCGGCCGAATGGAGCCGGCCGTGCGGCACTTGCGGTTCGCCCAGGTCGTGGGCTCGGCCGGCCGCCGAACCGGGCAGGGTCCACCCGGTTCGGAACGGCCGGAGACCCCGCCGGACAGGCGGGGTCTCCGGGTCGTCCTGTGGCTTTCAGTGCCCGGTCAGTGACCCAGCGAGCCGTTGGGCGCGTCCATGCTGAACCAGTTGAACGCCTCCACCAGCTGCGTGGTCGACGCGATGTACTGCGGGCCGGTCAGCTGCCAGCGCTCCACGGTCCGGTAGGTGCCGGGCTGCTTGCTCTCGTCCACGTCGGTGTTCTCGTCGTCCTGCACCGGGATGTACTCGAAGACCGACCGGCGGCTGAGCACCACGTCCAGCAGCTGGTAATCCGATTGGGTGGAAAGGTAGCCGGCGTCGCCGTGGTCGGCCGCGCGGCCCGGGTCGGCCAGCTTGAGCTGCACCGTGCCGCCGTTGAACGAGCCCTTGGCCGCGACCACGGTGACGATGTGCCCGCCGCCCCGCTTGAGGCTGCCCTGCGGACCCGCCGAGTAGCGGCCGTAGACGAGCTGCACCGGGCCCCCGTCGAGCCGCTTGGCCAGTTCACCGAAGAAGTCGGCGGTGTCCTTGGAGTTCACGCCGCCGGCCGCGGTCTTCCAGCCGTTGTCCCGGGCCGGTTTGGTGGCGATCTGCCAGGCGTTGCGCAGGTCCGTCAGGTTGGTCTTGCCGTCGTACTTGGCGTCCACGCCGATTCGCCCGATCGAGTTCGTGATGACGTTGTAGTCCGCCGGGTCCTGGGGATCGAGGTTCTTGACCTTGGTGGACAGCCAGCCGACCGGCGCGTTCTTCACGTGGCCCCAGTAGTGCAGCACGTTGTAGAGGGAGGTGGGGCCGCAATAAGCGCCGCCGTTCCACTCCAGACCCGCGCGGAACTGGTCGACGTCGCTCACGCCGCACAGCTTGACGTCGAAGTCCGGGCCGGTGACGTCGGCGGTGCGGGTGCACGTGGTGGGCGTGCCGATCGGGTCGGCGGTGGCGACACCGGAGAACGCGATCGCGCCGGCGGCGGTGGCGAGGGTCAGGGCGAGTGCCTTGCGCATCATGGTCCTACCTCCTGTGAGTGGCTCCCCGTGGAGCGGTAGGACCAGACTGACCTGCGAAAACCCCCAGGGCATGAGGGGTCGTCCCTCAACCTGGGCGGTTGCCGAAGTTGGGTGTATCAGGCACCCCCCAAACCCGCTCCGTGTCTCTCAAGCGAGGATTCGGGCCAGTTCGCGCCGGCCGTTGATGCCGAGCTTGGTGTAGATCCGGCCGAGGTGGTTCTCCACCGTCTTGGGCGTCACGAACAGCTCCTGCGCGATCTCCCGGTTCGGCCGGCCGGACGCGGCCAGGTCGGCGACCCGGCGCTCGCTCGCCGTCAACGCCTCCGCACCCGCCACCACCAGCCGGCGGGGCCGGTCGCCCAAGGCCTCCAACGCCTCCACGGCCCGCGTCCGCGACACCACCGAGCCGCACTCCGTCGCCAGCTCGATCCCCCGGTGCAGCGGTGCCCGGGCGTCCGTGCGCCGCCGGACCACCCGCAGCGCCTCGCCCAGATCCACCAGCGACCGGGCCAGCATCAGCCGCGCGGGCGAAGTCTCCAGCAGGGCAACGGATTCGGTCAGCAGGTCGACCCGGTTCCCGGCGTCGGCGTGGGCGAGCAGCCGCAGGGCGGAGCCCACTTCCGTTGCCGCGCCCCATTTCCGGGCGATGGCGAGCTGTTCCTCGGCCAGCGCCAATGCTTCCGCCTCGTCGCCGAGCAGCAGCGCGGCCCGCGCCGCCGGTTCGCGCCACGGGTGGACGGACGGCGGGTCGACGCCGGCGGCCAGTGCCTCGTCCCGCTGCCGGAACGCCTCCGCCTTGGCCCGCAACGGGTTGCCGTTCGCGAGCTCGACCAGCGCGCGCGGTTCCCGGAGCCAGAGAGTGGGCATCATCGGCGGCGCGTCGGCGTGCAGCGCGTCGAACTCGGCCAACGCCCGCGCCGCGCCCGCCACGTCGTTGCGCTCCAACGCGGCGTAGGCGATGAAGTGCGTTACCGTGGCACGCAAGGCGATGATGTGCGACGCCGGCTCCTCGTCCCGGACGGCGGCCAGCGCGCCCTCGGACTCGGCCTCCACGAAGTTCACGTTGCCCAGCCGCCAGTTCAGCATCAGCGCGGCGTTCGCGACCATCGCGTACTCGACCGGCGACCCGTGCTGCCGGACCCGCAGCCGGGCCCGGTCGACCTCCCGGCGCGCCTCGTCCACACCGTCCGCCGACACCAGCGCCAGCATCGCGACGACCCACGCCACCATCGCGTCCGTGCTGCCGGTGGCGTCGTCGAAGTACGCGCCGTTGGACAGCGCCCGCAGCGCGGTGTCGGCGACCTGGCTCGCGGGCCACGCCTCGTACCGGCCCATCTGCGCCAGCAGGCCGAGCAGCGTGCGCTCGTCGGGTGTGCTGCCGCGCAACGACGTGTACCGGCCGAGGTGCTCGGACGCCACGTGCCGCTGGTCCCGCAGGAACGACCGGGTCACCGCCAGCCGGGCCTCCAGGTGCAGCCTGCCGTCACCGCTGGGCAGCGCGCGGATCGCGTCGGACAGCTCGGCGATCGCCGCCTCCGGTCCATCCACAATGGACGTGGCGGAGGCGGCGGTCGCGACGAGTTCGGCGTTCGGCAGCCCGGACGCGGCGGCCCGCAGCTCGTGTCGGGCCCGGACGGCGTCCCCGGTGCGCAGCAGCGCCCGGCCGTACTCGGCGCGCAGCCCGGCGTCGTCGGGCAGTTCGGCCACGGCCCGGGACAGGTGCGCGGCGGCGGTCTCGGCGTCCCCGGCGGCCAGCAGCGCGGCGGCGGCCCGGCGCAACACGTCGGCGGCGTCCGGGAGCGTGCCCTTGGGCGCGTGCGCGAGGTGCGCGGCCACCCGGTCCGCGGGTGCTTTGGCCGCCCACAGCTGGTTCGCGGCCTTGGCGTGCAGCGCGGCCCGCGCCACCGGACCCAGCTCGGACAGCACGGCCTCGCGCACCACCGGGTGCACGAACACCAGGTGGCCGTCCTCGTCGGTCAGCACGTGCGCGCCGACCAGCGCGGCCACGGCGGCGGGCAGCGCCTCCGGCTCGACCTCGGCGACCGTGCCCACCTGCCACGGGTCGCTGCCGGTGCCCAGCACGGCCGCCGCGCCCGCCAACCGCACCGCGTCCGGCGGCAGCCGGCCGAGCACGGCCCGGAACACCGTGGTGGGGCCCAGTTTCCCGACCCGGTCGGCGGTCGGCGGCACGTCCAGGGGCAGGCCAAGCGCGTCCAGCTCGTCGACCAGGACGCGGACCAGGAACGGGTTGCCCGCGCTCGCCTCGTGCAGCGCGGCGACCACCGTCGGGTGCGGGCGGACGCCCCGGGCCGCGACCAGGTCGGCCAGCGCGTCCGGGGTGAGCGGGCGGGGCAGCAGGCGCTCGGCCCGGCGGGCATCGCTGAGCTGGGCCAGCGGGCCGGTGTTCGCGGCCGGGCGGGTCGCCACCACGAGTGTGATCGGCAGGTCCTCGATCCGGCGGCTCAGGTACACCAGGAAGTGCAGCGACGACAGGTCCGCCCAGTGCGCGTCGTCCACCGTGATCAGCAGCGGGCGGTTCGCGCTCAGGTCCACCGCCACCCACCAGAGGGAGTGCAGGGTGCGGGCCAGTTCGGCTTCGCCCGGGTCGGCGGCGGCGGTGTCCAGCGCGGTGAGCGCGTCACCGGACGGGCCGGCCAGGATCGCCTCTCGGACCGCACCCCGGTAGCGCGACACCGACCGCTCGACCATCTGCCGGACGACGCCCCACGCCATCGCGCTCTCCAGCGCGTCGCCGACCGCCTGGATCCGGCCGAAACCCCGGCGCTTGGCCATGTCCCGGGTCGCCTCGACCAGCCGGGTCTTGCCGATGCCGGCACGTCCCTCGATCACCACGACCCGGCCGACGCCCGCCGTCGCCGAGTCCAGGGCGTGGGCGATCCGGTCCAGCTCACGGTCCCGTTCCAGCGGGGCGCTCATCCGGCGTGGCCGGGAGGTGTCGGTAATCCGGGTGGTCGCACCCGGTGATCGTAGCGTCCGCCCAGGTCACCGCAGGGGTGTCGGGTACGTCCTCGGCGGACGCGCGGTGGCGTGGTCGGGGGAGTGCGGACCCCGTCCGCGGCCTCCGCGGTGCCGTGTGCTTCCTCGGTGGACGTGCGGTGTCGTGAGTGCCGGTGGCGGTGGCGGGGATATCGGCGGGCCGATTTGGGACGCAACGCGCCACCGCGTGCGTCGGGATGTCACGGGTGGTTGTCGCGCATCCGGTGCCGGGCTGTCGGCGAGTTCATCCGGCTGGAGCAGTCCGCAGCTCCGAATGGCAATGCGATCCTGGGTGGAATCGGCTCGGGAAAGTGTCGCCGGAGTGGAATCGGGCAGGTCGGAAGGGCTCTCCGCAGTTGTGCGGGATATCCGTCGCCGGTTAACCCCGCTGGTCGTCGGTGCTATAACCGGGGCCGCCGGGGAATGTCCCCGGACCGGTCGGTATGTGAATGGTCCAATTCCGGCATTGATCGGTCGAGAAAGGCAGTTGAAGTGTATTGCGCATTTACTTCACTTGGTGGATGCTGCTCCCCATGAACGTCCCTCCCCTGCCTCCAGGGCAGTGGGCACCGGTACCCGAGATCCCCGGCATTCCCGAGGCACTCCGGCGCGAAGGCGCCTACCTGCCACCCCCGTTGCCGTCCGACCTGCCGCAGCCCGTGTCGACCTATCGGCTGGTAGCCGAGGCCGAACACGCGCTGGGCAGGCTGGACGAGGCCGCCGAGCGGCTGGACGTGCGGTCCGGTCTGGTCCGGGCCACCCAGGTCCGGGACGCGCAGGCGTCCGCCGGGCTCAGCGGCACCAGGATCGGCCTGCGCGAGGCGCTCGCGGCGGACCTGTTCGCCGCCCAGGGCCCGCCGCCGACCGACCGGTCCGCGCCGGCGCAGCTGCTCGCGCCGTACCTGTCCGCGTACGACCACGGCATCGCCCGCGTCCGGCACGGCGCGGTCGTGGACGCCGTGCTGGTCGGCGAGATGACCGCGATCATGACCGGCCGGCCGGGGGCGGGCCTGCGCGAGGTGCTGCGCCGTGAACCCGGCTGGCTGGGCATCGCACCCGACCGCGCCTACCTGCTCACCGCGCCCGGCGCGCACCTCGTGGGCGAACTGGCGCAGTGGTCGACCTGGGTGCGCGAGGAGGACCAGCAGCCGCGCGTCGCGAAGATCGCGCTGGCGCACTACCAGTTGGAGGTGCTGCAACCGTTCCCGACCGCCAACGGCCATGTGGCACGGGGCTTCTCGATGCTGGAGATGGTGCGCTGCGGCCTGCTGCGCGACCAGATCCTGCCGCTTTCGGTGTGGCTGGACGACACCCTGCCCGAGTACCAGCAACGGATCCGCGCCGTGGTGGACACCCGCCGGATCCACCCCTGGGTCGACTTCTTCGCCGCCGCGGTACGGGATCAGGCGTTGGCGCAGCTGCGTCTGATCGGCCACCTGGAAGAGCTGGCGGACCGTTACGCCCGCCTGCTGCCGAAGTCCGGCAACCTGCCCGAGGTGGCGGCAAGCCTGGTGGGCTTCCCGGTGGTGGACCACGCAACCCTGCGCGACCGCTACCACGTGACCACCAAGGCCGCCACCGACCTGACCCGCCGCCTGGTCGAACGCGGCATCCTCGTCCCGTGGGACTCCCGCGACTACCGCCGGGTGTTCGTGTGCCGGGACGTGCTGCACCTGCTGGTAGACCACCCCGACACCACGGCCCTGCCGTGACGACCGGTTTCGGAGCCCTCACATGACCACCCCGTCCCACGCCGGCGGTCCCGACGCCGGCCGTCCTCAAGCCGGCAGCCCCAACGCCGGCCGCCCTACCACCGGTCGCTCCCAAGCTGGCAGCCCGAACGCCGGCCGTCCTCACACCGGTCGTCCCAACGCCGGCCGCTCCGCCACCGGCCGCCACCGTCGCGGTCGCCACCGCCGGCCCAGATCCCGCCCGGGATTCGCATCCTGGGCGAAGCTGGTCGTCACCCTCCTGGTCCAGGTGACGCTCACCCTGCTCCAGTGAGCCTCGTCCGCCCGAGCCCTGGTGCTTGTGCCGATGCTCCTGGGCCCAGTTCCCTCAGGCCCGGTTCGCGCCGGACGTCATTGCGTCGGGTCCTGCTGCGCCGGGTCTTGTCGCGCCGTGCCCTCCGGCACCGGTGGGTCCGGGACGGTGCCGGCGGGCAGGTCGAGCAGCTGCCGCACCCGCCCGGCATCCTCGTCGGGCAACTCCGGCAGCACCCGGCGCAACCGGCGACGCCCCCCACCCTCGTCCCCGGACAGCCACAACGCCTGCCCCAGCAACACCTGCGCCCGCGCCCGCTCCACCGTCG
>CBHFOL010000142.1:0-18529 GCA_965995405.1 uncultured Saccharothrix sp. | reverse complement strand
GAGCTGATGCCGCTGCCGATCGCGCTGGCGCACCGGCTGTCCCGCCGGCTGACCGCCGTGCGCAAGGACGGCACCGTGCCCTACCTGCGGCCGGACGGCAAGACGCAGGTCACCATCGAGTACGCGGGCGACCAGCCCGTGCGGCTGGACACCGTCGTGGTGTCGACGCAGCACGCGGACGGCATCGACCTGGAGAAGCTGCTCGGCGTGGACGTGCGGGAGCACGTGGTGCTGCCGGAGGTGGCCGAGCTGGGCCTGGACACGGCGAACGTGCGGCTGCTGGTCAACCCGACCGGTCGGTTCGTCATCGGCGGTCCGATGGGTGACGCGGGCCTGACCGGGCGGAAGATCATCGTGGACACCTACGGCGGCATGGCGCGGCACGGCGGTGGCGCGTTCTCCGGCAAGGACCCGTCGAAGGTGGACCGGTCGGCGGCGTACGCGATGCGCTGGGTGGCCAAGAACGCGGTCGCGGCGGGGCTGGCGACGCGGATCGAGGTGCAGGTGGCGTACGCCATCGGCAAGGCGGCTCCGGTGGGTCTGTTCGTGGAGACGTTCGGCACCGAGACGGTCGACCCGACCAAGATCCAGCAGGCCATCGGCGAGGTGTTCGACCTGCGCCCGGCCGCGATCATCCGCGACCTGGACCTGCTGCGCCCGATCTACGCGCCGACGGCGGCGTACGGCCACTTCGGCCGCACCGACGTCGACCTGCCGTGGGAGAGCACGGACCGCGCCACCGCCCTGCGTGCCGCCGCGGGTGCGTGACGCTTTAGCCGACCGGCTGGTCCGCGGTGAGGCCGTGGACCTGACCGGCCAGTCGATACCCGCGTCGCTGATCCGGGACCTGTTGACCGACGAACTCGATCAACGCGGTCTCCGGATCAGCGGCGCGCGCATTTCCGGGCAGCTGGACCTGTCCGACGTGAGCGTGTCCCGGCCTTTGGTGCTGCGCGACTGCACGTCCTCGGAGCCCGTGGTGCTGGACCGGGCGCGGTTCTCGATCCTGGACCTGAGCGGCCTGGTCGCGCCCGCCGTGTCCGCGCCCTGGCTCAAGCTGGACCACTACCTGCTGCTCCAGAACGCCCGGCTGACCTGCGAGGACGGCTGGGCGCTCGACCTGGGCGAGGCGTCTGTGGGCGGGCACGTCAGCCTGAGCGGGTCGCACTTCACCGGCGTGCGGTACGCGGTGCACGCGCCGAAGCTGCGCACCGGCAGCCAGTTCTTCCTCACCGGGGTCCGCGCGGACGGGACGGTGTACCTGGACGGGGCGCGGCTGGGCGGCAACCTGCGTTGCGACGGCTCGGAGCTGGTGGCGGACGAGGTGGCGCTGCTCGGCGTGGACATGCAGGTCGAGGACAACGTGCTGCTGCGGCGCGGGTTCCGGGCGACGACCCGGTCGGACCGGTACGCGGCGGTGCGGATCCGGGGTTCGCGGATCGGCGGCCAGCTGGTCGTGCGGGACAGTCGGCTGACCGGGGTGCTGGGCCTGGACGTGAAGCAGGTGAAGGCCGGCCAGGAGATCCTGTTCGCCCCGGGCTGCCTGGAGGGTCGGATCGAGCTGGACGGGCTGACCTACGCGGGCGTGCCTCGGGACGCGTCGGTGGACGAGTGGCTGGAGCTGCTGTCCGGGCGGACGCCCTGGTACGCGAGCCAGCCGTACCTCCAGTTGGCGGCGGCGCACCAGGCGGCGGGCAACGAGCGGGACGTGCGGCGGATCCGGATCGCGCAGCAGCGCGACCTGGTGCGGCGCGGGCGGCTGACCAGGTGGGGGCGGGTGTGGCACCGGGTGACCGGGGCGACGGTGGGATACGGGTACCGGCCCGCTTTGGCGTTGTTGTGGCTGTTGGGGACGTTGCTGGTGGCGGTCGGCCTGGTGGCCGGGTTGGCGGGTCCGGCGGGCGTGGTGCGGTCGTGTTCGACGGTGGACCAGATCGGGCACGCGCTGAACGCCGTGACGCCGTTGGCCAAGCCCGAGGGCGTGAAGTGCCAGATCTCCACGGCGGGCGGGCTGGGGCAGTTCGTGGTGGTGTCGACGTGGTTGCTGCAGCTGCTGGCCTGGGCTTTCGCCACCCTGTTCGTGGCCGGCTTCACCGGCCTGGTCCGCAAGACCCCCTGATCAACATCACCCGATAGTGATCTTGCATTCCTCGAACACCTGTTCGATCATAGACCCATGACCACACCCCACTCGTCCCACCGCCCCGATACCCCGAAGGAGGCCCTCTGGTAGACCTCAGCGCATGGCAGGCAAGGCAAGCACCCGGCGCGGAGAACGCGTGCCCGCGTCAGTGCTGCCCGTAGCCCGAGTCTGTGTGGACGTACCCCTGCCACACCTGGACCGCCCGTTCGACTACCTGATCTCGACGGACCAGGACGCGGACGCGGTACCCGGCTGCCGGGTCCGGGTGCGGTTCGCGGGCCAACTGGTGGACGGTTTCCTCCTGTCCCGGGCGGAGGAATCCGAACACACCGGCAAACTCAGCTTCCTCGACCGCGTGATCTCCCCGGAACCGGTGCTCTCACCCGAGGTGGCCGAACTGGCCCGAGCCGTAGCCGACCGCTACGCAGGCTCCCTGACCGACGTCCTACGGATGGCCATCCCACCCCGACACGCCCGTGTCGAGGCCAAACCATCCCCGCCCCCAGCCCCCCTACCCCCAGCCCCACCCGTACCGCGACCGGTGCCGCCGCAGCCAGCGTCGTCACTGCCGGCGTCGTCACTGCCGGGGTCGTCCCAGCCTGCGTCGTCACCGCCAACCCCGGCTACCGGTGCAGATGCCGGTCCGGCTGAAGGTCCGGCAGCAGGTCCGGCGGTGGGCTCGCCCGAAGGCCGGGCGTCCCATGCGCAGTCCAACCCAGCGGAGGACTCGACCTCGGACAGCCCCTCCACCTCGGAGTCCGGCGCACCATCCGACCTGGCGTCCAACTCGTCGGCAGGTTCGCCACCGGCTCCGGAGCGACCTCCGACAGTCGCCCTGGGGACAGGCTCGGCACGGGGCCTGTCTGTGGATTCGTCAGCGGCCCCCGCACCGGGTCCGCCGGCGGATCCGGCCAACGACAGGGCTGCTGGTTCGGCGCCGGCCGCGGTGTCGAGCGCGGTGTCGAGCGCAGCTCAGGACATGGCGGCCGGCGAGGCTGAGGGCACCGTGCCAGGTGCGGGTGTGGTGCCGGAGTCAGCCGTCGGTTCGGTACCGGCAGTGGCGTCCGGTCCGGCTGCCAACGTGGCCCCGGGTCCAGCGGCGGGCACGATGCCGGTCTCGTCGCCGGTCTCGTCGCCGCAGCCGGCCCAAGGCGGCACTGCTGGTTCGGCGGCAGACGCGGTGTCGAGCGCACCCGAGGGCATCGAGTCAGGTGTGGTGCCGGGGTCGGCTGCGACCGGTGCAGCGTCGGGCGCTGTGCCCGGTGCGGCTGTGCCCGGTGCGGCTGTGCCCGGTGCGGCTGCGGGCGCGGTGCCGGGCTCGGCTGCGGACGCGGAGGCACGTTCGTCTGCTGCTGTTCCTGCTGCTGCGGGCGTGGCGTCAGGTGAGGCTGTGGGCGCGGTGCCAGGTGAGGCCGTAGACGTGGCGTCAGGTGGGGCTGTGGGCGCGGTGCCGGGCTCGGCCGGGGGGTCGGCTGCGGGCGCGGAGGCACGTCCGCCTGCTCCTGCGCCTGCTGCTGCGGTGCCAGGTGGGGCCGTGGGTGCGGTGCAAGGTGGGGCTGTGCGGCCGGCAGCAGGTTCGACCGAAGGGCGGGGGATGGGGGTGGGGGCGGGGGGGAAAGGTTGGGCCCGGTATCCGTTCGGACCGAACCTGCTGGACGCGCTGCGTTCCGGTCGCCCAGCCCGAGCGGTGTGGCAGGCGTTGCCCGCCGAGGACTGGCCCGCACGCCTGGCCGAGGCGGCAACCTCGGTGGTGAGCACCGGCAAGGGTGCCCTGGTCGTGGTGCCGGACCACCGCGACCTGGCGCGGCTGCACGCGGCGTGCGAGGCGCTGGCGGGCCCCGAAGCGGTGGTGACCCTGTCCTCCGACCTGGGCCCGGCCGAGCGCTACAAGCGCTGGCTGGCGGTGCGCAGGGGCTCGGTCCGGCTCGTCCTGGGCACCCGTGGCGCGGCGCTCGCACCCGTCCACGACCTGGGCCTCGTGGTGGTGTGGGACGACGGCGACGACCTGCACGCCGAGCAGCGCATGCCGTACCCGAACGTCCGGGACGTCCTGGTGCTGCGCTCACACCTGACCGGCGCGTCACTGCTGATCGGCGGCTTCGCCCGGACCGCCGAGGCGCAGCTGCTGGTGGACACCGGCTGGGCGCACGAGGTCGTGGCGACCCGCGACACGCTGCGTGCCGTGGCACCCCGGGTCGCAGCCGTGGGCGACAACGCCTGGCAGGACGAGAAGGACCCGGCGGCCAGGTCGGCCCGACTGCCGTCCATCGCCTTCGAGGCCGCACGGTCGGCGTTCGCCGAGAACGCGCCGGTGCTCATCCAGGTGCCCCGACGCGGCTACGTGCCGTCGCTGGCCTGCGGGACCTGCCGCGCCCGCGCCCGCTGCCGTCGCTGCGCCGGACCGCTGGCACTGCCGGGCGGTACCGACGACGGCATGCCGAAGCCCGCCTACTGCCGTTGGTGCGGCGCGACCGAGGCGGCGTTCCGCTGCCCGGCGTGCGGTTCACGTCGGCTGCGCGGCCAGATCATCGGAGCCCGCCGCACCGCCGAGGAGCTGGGCCGGGCCTTCACCAACATCCCGGTCCGCACCTCGGGCGCCGACGAGGTCCTGTCCACCGTGCCCGCCGGCCGCGCCCTGGTGGTGGCCACCCCCGGAGCCGAACCCACCGCAGACGGCGGCTACGGCGCAGTGCTCCTGCTGGACGGCTGGGCACTGCTGGGCCGGGCGGACCTGCGCGCCACCGAGGAAACCCTCCGCCGCTGGATGACCGCCGCCGCCCTGACCCGCCCGGCGGGCAAGGTGGTGGTGATCGCGGATTCCGCACTACCCCCGGTCCAAGCCCTGGTCCGCTGGGACCCGGTGTGGCACGCCAGACAGGAACTGGCCGCCCGCACCGAACTGGGCTTCCCGCCCGCCGTCCGCATGGCCACCGTGGACGGCACCCCGGACGCCCTGGCCGCCGCCCTGGACGACCTGACCCTGCCCCCGACCGGCGAAATCCTCGGCCCCGTCTCCCTCACCGAAGACGGCACCCGGGAACGAGCCCTGGTCCGCGTCCCCCGCACCGAAGGCAAAGCCCTGTCCGAAACCCTGGCCGCCCTCCAGGCCATCCGCAGCGCCCGCAAAGACCCGGACCCGATCCGAGTGAAGATCGACCCGCTCGAAGTCCTCTGACCACCCAGCCGACTGCCCAAACCCAAGCCCCGCCCGCACAGTCACGTCGGCATCGCCAGTCCTGCCCCGCCTGCCCGGCCCGACTACCGTCGACTGCCAGGTCCCCAAGACACGACCGGTGGATTCGGCCCGGCGGGGGTTCTCCGCTTCTCCCGCCAGGAGTACAAGGGAACGATGCTCCGGTCGACGGTCGTCACCGCCCTGGCATCCCTCCTCCTAGCCGCACCCCTCCTGCCCGCGCAAGCCGCGCCGACCACACCGGCCGCGCCGCAAGCGCCCGCCTCGCCGCACTCGCGCGCCACACCGCTCGCCCCCGGCGCACTGCTTCCGCCCGGCGCGCTGCTCGCCGAACCACCGTCCGAATCGTTCGCCGTGCCGCCACGGGTCCCCGAAGCCGTCGGCGCGGGCGGTGTCGTGGCGACCATCGACCCCGACGCCTCCCAGATCGGGATCGACGTCCTGCGGCAAGGCGGCAACGCCGTGGACGCGGCGGTCGCCGTAGCGGCGGCGCTCGGGGTCACGGACCCGTTCTCGGCGGGCATGGGTGGCGGCGGGTTCCTGGTCCACTACGACGCCCGCACCCGCCGTGTGTCCACATTGGATGGACGGGAGACCGCCCCCGCGTCGGCCGACGCCGACCTGTTCGTGGAGAACGGCAAGGCGATCCCGTTCGCCGAGGCGGTCACCAGCGGCCTGTCGGTCGGCGTACCGGGCACGCCGCGCACCTGGCAGCGCGCCCTCCAGCGCTGGGGAACCTTCTCGCTGGACCGCGCACTCCAACCGGCCGAGGACCTGGCCCGGCGCGGGTTCACGGTGGACGCCACGTTCAACCGCCAGGTCACCGAGAACGCCGACCGGTTCGCCGACATCACCTCGACCCGCGAACTGTTCCTCCCGATCCCGGCGGTCGGCAGCACGTTCCGCAACCCCGACCTCGCCGACACCTACCGCGAACTCCGCCGGGACGGCGTGTCCGCGCTCTACCGGGGCCCCATCGGCCGCGACCTCGTCGACACCGTCAACCACCCGCCGGTCGACCCGGCCGCGACCCGCACCGTCCGCCCCGGCCGGCTGACCAGGTCCGACCTGGGCAACTACAACGCCCCGCAGCGCGAACCGAGCCGCGCCCGCTACCGCGGCCTGGACGTGTTCAGCATGGCCCCACCGTCCTCCGGTGGCACCACGGTCGGCGAGGCGCTCAACATCCTGGAGACCACGACCCTCGCCGACGAGACCCCGGTCCAGTACCTGCACCGGTTCCTGGAGGCGAGCAGGCTGTCGTTCGCCGACCGCAACCGCTGGGTGGGCGACCCGACCTTCGTGGACGTCCCGACCGAGGAACTGCTGTCGCAGGAGTTCGCCGACACCCGTGCCTGCCTGATCTCCCCGACGAAGGCCCTGACCAGCCCCGTGGCACCCGGCGACCCGCGCAACCCGCAGCCGTGCGCCGTGACGGGCGAACCGGCGGCCACCCCGTACGAGGGCACCGACACCACGCACCTGACCGTCGCCGACAAGTGGGGCAACGTCGTCGCCTACACGCTCACCATCGAGCAGGAGGGCGGCAGCGGCATCGTCGTCCCCGGTCGCGGGTTCCTGCTGAACAACGAGCTGACCGACTTCTCGTTCACCCCGGTCACGCCCGGCGTGCCGGACCCGAACCTGCCGGGTCCGGGCAAGCGCCCGCGCTCCTCGCTGTCGCCGACGATCGTGCTGCACCACGGCGAGCCCGCACTCGCCGTCGGCTCACCCGGCGGCGCGAGCATCATCACCACGGTGCTCCAGGTCCTGACCCAGCGCCTGGATCGCGGCCTGCCCTTGGTACAGGCGATCGCCGCGCCCCGGGCGTCCCAGCGCAACGCGACGAACACCCAGGCCGAAGCGGCCTTCCTGGCCGCCCCGGAGGCCGAGGCACTGCGCACCCTGGGCCACCGCTTCACGTCGACCACCGAGAGCGGCGCGGCAACCGCAGTCGAACGGCTGCCCGACGGCCGCTGGCGCGCCGCCGCCGAAACCACCAGACGCGGCGGAGGCGCGGCCCGAGCCGTGTGGCCGAGCTGACCCGGCAAAACCGCCCGGCAGGGGTACAACTGCCCCTGCCGGGTACCTGATTGCCTGCCCCCGAACGCCCGATCCGGAACGTTCGCCCCCCGAACGCCTGCTTCGGAACGCCAGTCCCGGAACGCCTCCGAAACGCCTGCCCCCGAACGCCCGGCGCTGAACGCCCGGCGCTGAACGGCCGCCCCCGAACGCCCGCGCCTGAACATTCCGCCCCGAGCGCGTCGACCCTGAACGCCTCAACCCCGGATGTCCTGGCCCCACGTTCGTGGCATTCGGAGCCGCCCGTTAGACGAGCGGACCCTGGTACAGCAGCTGGTCGTCGCGGCCGAACGCCCGCACCTCGACGTCGTTCAGCACGGTGCCCTCCGCCGAGGGCAGGTTCGCCAACGCCCCCGCGAACGTGCCCCTCCGCACCTCGACCGACACCGCGTTCCCCTGCGGACGCTGGAGCTCCACCCGCGCCACGTCGTCCCGCACCGCGCCGGCGAGCCGCGCGACGATCCCGAGCGACCCCCCGGCATCCGACACCTTCGACGCCAACAGCCGCACCGGCTTGCGGTAGGTGTCCTCGACCACCGGGAACGACTGGACCGCCGTCGCCCGGAACTCGCTCACCATGCAGTACGCCGTCGCCCCGTCCGGCCCGCGCAACGCCGCGACACCGCCCGCCGACTCGACCCCGACCGACGCGCCGGACTGCCACCGCCCGCTGTCGTCGATCAGCCGCGCGCTGGTCCGCATCCCCAGGTCCAGGCACCGCGCCAACGTGTTCGCCGGCTCACGCGGATCGGTCTTGCCGCTCGGGAACCGGTCCACGACGTCCGCCGCCACCGGCACGGTCCGCAGGTCGACCGACCGCGACTCGGTCGCCGGGCGGCCGGGGAACCCCACGTCGAACGCAATCGTGGAGCCCGAGGCCAGGGTCACGAAGAACCCCTGGTGCGACAGCACGCTCGGATTCGGCCGGTACTGCTCCTGCACGACGACCCGCTGCCCGTCCGGCGGCACCCGTCCCACGACCACCCCGGTGGGGGAGTGCCACACGATCTTCGCGGCACCCACCGGCACTTCCGGGACCAGCGACTTCGACGTCGCCACGGTGGTGTAGGTGAGCTCGCAGAACCGGCCACCCGCCGCGATCAACACCCGCCTGCCCGGCAACCGCACCGTGAACGCGGGCGCACCGAGATCGCACCGCGCCTCGTCGTCCTCCGTGGTCGGCACGACGGTCACCTCGCTCGGCGCGGCGAACCCCGGAGCCACCCGCAGGGTGGTCGTCACCGACGGCGCGATGGCCGTCGAGTCGGCGTACTGCGAAACCCGCACGACGACGGCACCTCCCGCCACCAGCAACGCCAACCCGGCCGCAGCCGCCACCGGCCCGCGCAACGCCCTCCCACCCCTGACCCGCGCACCGCCCGGCACCGCACCGCCCGACACCGCGTCGACCGAGACCGCACCAGCCGTCGCATCCGCACCCGCCGACCCGCCGGAGTCGAAGCTCCGGATCGGGTGTTCGGCGAGGTCAAGACGTCCGGGGACATCCGCACCGGCCAACACCGCATCCGTCGACAGCCACCCGCTGTCGAAGTCCGTCGAACCGCCGTCGACCTCCAGCACACGGCGGCGCATACGTTCACGGACGTCCGGCGGCAGCGTGCGCCGGGGCGGCAGTTTCGGGTAGCTCACCTCAGTCCTCCTCCACTCGGATGGCCCGCAGCCGGCTGCGGGCACGGGAGATGCGGGAACGCACGGACACCTCCGCCACGCCGAGCACCTCGGCCGCCTCGGCGGTGGACAGCTCGCCCAGCAGACACAGCTCCACCGCCTCACGCTCGGCGGTCGGCAGTCCACCCACCACCTCCAGCACCCGCCGCAGCTCCCGGTCGTCGTCCACCGAAGCGATGACCCGCTCCGCGTGATCCGGCACCACGTCCAGGTCCGGCACCCTGGTCAACGCCCGCCGGAACCGCCCCAGCCTGCGGAACTCGGTGCGCGCCAGGTTGCCCGCCACCGTGTACAGCCACGGCAGCGCCGACTCCCGCACCAGCGTGATCTCCGTCCGCTGCCGCCACGCCGCCAGGAACACCGCCGACGTCAGGTCCTCGGCCGTCGACCAGGACGCGGTCAGCCGGTAGCAGTGGTTCCACACCGCCTCGGCGTGCCGGTCGAACAGGGTGGCGAACGCCGCCTGGTCCCCGCGTCTCCACAGCTCGGCGTCGCTATCGGCCAACAGTGCCGCCCCCTGCCGCCTCGTCGTCGCAGCGCTCATGCCGGTAGGTAGCCGCAGCCGCACCTGCCGTTGCACCCGGACCTCATCCCCGGGTCGTACCGGAGCCCGCTACTCCGAGCGGACGCGCGCGTACGTCCCGTCGCGGGATCGTGGAGCCATCGACCACGGGAAACGCGAGAGGGACACCGACATGACCGCCATCACGATGACCACCACCAGGACCCCGGCGTTCGTGACCGGCGTGCTCACCACCACCCGTTTCCTCGGTCATTTCCTGGCCGCGCTGGTCGGTGTGACCTTCCTCGGCCGCCACATCGACCACTGAGCCCGTCCACATCTTGGCCGCTCTCCTAGACTGTCCGTCTGCCCCCGTTCGAGGAGAGTGCGTGACCGTCCAACCCATCCGGCTGTTCGGCGACCCGGTGCTGCGGACCCCCGCCGTCGAGGTCGCCGACTTCGACGCGGAACTGCGCAAGCTGGTCAAGGACCTGTGGGACACCATGAGCGAAGCCGGCGGCGCGGGCCTCGCGGCTCCGCAGCTCGGAGTGGGCCTGCGGGTGTTCACCTACCACGTCGACGGCTTCGCGGGCCACCTGGTGAATCCCACGTTCGAGATCGTCGGCGACGAGCTCCAGGACGGCCCCGAGGGCTGTCTGTCCATCCCCGGTATGCGCTGGGACTGCGTCCGCCACCGCAACGTGGTCGGGCGCGGCTGGAACATGCACGGCGAGCCCGTCGAGGTGGAGGGCACCGACCTGCTGGCCAGGTGCATCCAGCACGAGACCGACCACCTGGACGGCGTGCTGTTCCTGGACCGCCTGGACGACCAGACCCGCAAGCAGGCCATGCGGGAGATCCGGCAGCAGGCCTGGTTCGACGGCGGCGTGCCGGTGCTCAAGCAGTCGCCGCACCCGCTGTTCGGGGGGGCGTGAAGATGCGCCTGGTGTTCGCGGGCACGCCCGAGGTGGCGCTGCCGTCGTTGCGCGCGTTCCTGGACTCCCCCCGCCACGAGGTGGTGGCCGTGGTCACCCGCCCGGACGCCCCGGCCGGTCGTGGCCGGCGGGTCGAGCGGTCCCCGGTGGCGGCGCTGGCCGACGAGCGGGGCATCGAGGTGCTGACGCCGGCCAAGGCGGGCGACCCCGATTTCCAGGCCCGGCTGCGCGCCCTGCGGCCCGAACTGTGCCCGGTGGTCGCGTACGGGGCGCTGCTGCCCGAGTCGGCGCTGTCCATCCCGACGCACGGCTGGGTGAACCTGCACTTCTCGGTGCTGCCCGCGTGGCGTGGCGCGGCACCCGTGCAGGCGGCTGTCCGGCACGGCGACGACATCACCGGCGCGACCACGTTCCGCATCGTGAAGGCGCTGGACGCGGGTCCGATCTACGGGGTGGTGACCGAGCGGGTGCGCGAGCGCGACACGTCCGGTGAACTGCTGGGCCGGCTCGCCGAGTCCGGCGCGAAGCTACTGTTGTCCACTGTGGACGGTATTGCGGACGGCACGTTGCGTCCGGTGGAGCAGCCGGAGGAACACATCAGCTACGCACCGAAGGTGACCGTGGAGGACGCGCGGCTGGACTTCGGCAACCCGGCGGCGGCGCTGGACCGGGTCGCCCGCGCGGTGACCCCGGACCCGGGCGCGTGGGCCGAGTTCCGGGGCGAACGCCTCAAGCTGGGCCCGGTCGCACCCGTGGAGGCCGACGACGGCCTGCCGCCGGGTGAGATCCGGGTGGAGCGCAAACGCGTGCTGGTCGGCACCGCCACCACACCCGTGGTGCTCAGCGACGTGCAGGCACAGGGCAAGAAGCGGATGGCGGCGACCGACTGGGCGCGCGGCGTCCGCATCGAGGCGGGGGAGCGCATCTCATGACCCAGCGTTCCTCACGTCCGTCCCGGCCCCGCCGGCCGCACCCGCCGCAGCGCCGCACCGGTCCGGCACGTCCCCCGGTGGAGGACCCGGCGCGGCTGGCCGCGCTGGACACGCTGCGCGCGGTCCGGCAGCGCGACGCCTACGCCAACCTGGTGCTCCCGGGCCTGCTCCGGGAACGCCGGATCACCGGCCGCGACGCCGCGCTGGCCACCGAACTCGCCTACGGCACGTCCCGCGCGCTGGGCCTGCTGGACGCCATCCTGACCGCCTGCTCGGACCGCCCTTTGTCCGAAGTGGACGGTTCGGTGCTGGACGCGCTGCGGCTGGGCGCCTACCAGTTGCTGCGCACCCGCATTCCGCCGCACGCGGCCGTCGCGTCCACTGTGGACCTGGTCCGGGCCGAGCTGGGTTCGGGTGCGGCCGGGTTCGCCAACGCCGTGCTGCGCCGGGTGACCGGGCAGGACGAGGCGGGCTGGGTGGAGGAGGTCGCGCCGGACGAGGACACCGACCCGGTCGGCTACCTGGCCATGGCGCACGCCCACCCGAGGTGGATCGCGCAAGCGTTCGCGGAGGCGCTGGGCAGCCGGGGCGAGCCGCTCCGCGCGGCGCTGATCGCGGACGACGCCCGGCCGGCCGTGCACCTGGCGGCGCGGCCGGGGGAGTGCGGTGCCGACGAACTGGCCGCGATGACCGGCGGCGACGTCGCGCCGTACTCGCCCTACGGGGTGCACCTGGAGCCGGGCGCGGGTGATCCGGGCGACCTGGACCCGGTGCGGGAGAAGCTGGCGGTGGTGCAGGACGAGGGCAGCCAGCTGTGCGCCGTGGCGCTGACCCGGGTGCCGGTCGAGGGGCCGGACGAACGCTGGCTGGACCTGTGCGCGGGACCGGGCGGGAAGGCCGTGCTGATCGGCGCGCTGGCCGTGCTGACCGGCGCGAGCCTGGAGGCGGTGGAGAAGGCGCCGCACCGCGCGGAGCTGATCCGGAAGGCGGCGGGCGACCTGCCGATCACCGTGCACGTGGCCGACGGGCGCGATTCGGGTCTGCCGGAAGGCGGGTACGACCGGGTCCTGGTCGACGCGCCGTGCACCGGTTTGGGCGCGCTGCGCCGGCGGCCGGAGGCGCGGTGGCGTCGTCAGCCGTCGGACGTGGCACCCCTGGCCCGCCTGCAACGCGAACTCCTGACGGCGGCGCTCACCCTGGTCCGCCCCGGCGGTGTGGTGGCGTACGTGGTGTGCTCGCCGCACCTGTCGGAGACGGTGGGCGTGGTCGCCGACGTCGCCCGCCGGACCGGCGCGGAACGCCTGGACAGCCGGGAGTTCTTCCCGGGCGTCCCCGACCTGGGCAACGGCCCGCACGTCCAGCTGTGGCCCCACCTGCACGGCACGGACGCCATGTTCTGCGCCATGCTCCGCCGACCGGCCTGACCTGGCCCGACATCCCGTGCACCACCCTGTTCCACCTGTTCACCCAGGGGATTGTTCAACAATCCGACGTTTCGCCGCTCACGTTTGAGGTATTGTCGGATTGTTGAACAATTCTTGGTCGGGGTGTGTCTGCGGGGAGGTCGGGTCGTGAGTGGAGCGCCGGTGCTGGGGCTGGTGGCGTCGGCCGGCGGCGGGGTCGAGCGGTGGTTTCGGCCCGGACTGGCGGAACCGCTGGCCGGGCAGGGGTGGCGGCTGGCGATCACGCTGACCCCGGCCGTCGCGCGGTGGCTGGAGCCGGAGGTCGCGGCGCTGGAGGCGTTGACGGACCTGCCGGTCCGCTGGAACCCGCGGCTGCCGTCCGAACCGAAGCCGCACCCGGTGCCGGACGCGTTCGTGTTCGCGCCCGCCACGTTGAACTCCATCGCGAAGCTCGCCCTGGGCATCGGCGACAACCAGGCGCTGACCGTGCTGTCCGAAGCGCTCGGCCGCCGCGCGCCGATGGTCGTGCTGGCCCAGGTCGGTGCCGAACAATCCCGTCATCCCGCGTATCCCGGCCATCTGGCGGTGTTGCGCGCGGCAGGTGTCCGAGTGGTCGGCGGCGGACCCGAGGACGTCCTGAAGGAACTCGCCACGATTGCGCCGTTCGCCGCACTCGAACAAAAGAACGTGAATTGACAGCCAGTCGAGACGCGTAGCAGGCTTGAATGTGTCGAAATTGTACGGCCGGGATCGTGAATGGGCTTCGGTTCTCCGCTTCCTGTCCGCGCCCGGTGGTCTGCTGGCCATCGACGGCCCGCCGTGCGCAGGCAAGTCGTCCCTGCTGGCCGAGTCGGCCGCCGCCGCCCGTGACCGGGGCTACGCCGTCCACCTGGTCCCGGACGGCCGGGTGGCCGAGTCGACCGCCGTCACCGACGTCCTCCGCCGCGCCCACCACGACGGCCCACGCCCCCTGCTGGCGATCGACCACGCGCACCGCGCCTCGTCCGACGTCCTGGACCTGCTGCCCCGCCTGCGCGAACACCGCGTCACCGCCCTGATCGGCCTGACCGGCGGACACGCACCCGGCGACCTCCGCCGGGCCCTGTCCGACCACGGCGAAGTGCTGACCCTCGGCCCGGTCGACGCGGACGTGGTCGGGCGGATGCTCCGGGACATGCTCGGCGCGACACCCCGTCCGGACCTGGCCGCGCTGGTCGAGTCCGCCGGCGGCGACCCGCGCATGATCGCCGAGATCGTCACCGGGCTGCGCGAGGAAGGCCGGCTCGACACCCGCGACGGCACCGCCGGCGTGCTCGGCGACGGGCTTCCCGAACGGGTGACCGGCCTGGTGCGGGGCCGGGTGGACGTGCTGACCGCGAAAGCGTCCCAGTTGCTGCGGGTCGCGGCCGTGCTCGGCAGGTCGTTCCCGGTGTCCGAGGTGGCCGCGATGCTGGGGGAGACCACCGCGGCGCTGCTGCTGTCCGTGGACGAGGTGATCGCGTCCGGCCTCGTGGTGGCCGTGGACGAACGGCTGGAGTTCGGCTCGGACGTGGTGCGGCGGGCGGTGCTCGACTCGATCCCGGAGTCGGTGCGGCACGGTCTGCGACACGACGCGGCCGTGCTGCGTACGACGCCACGCGACACCGCCGACGTTTCGGAGGACGTTCGTGCGGCGTCGGTTCACGGGCCATCGGTCGGCGGGTCGGAGGTTCGTGGGATGTCGGACGGGGATCGTCCGGCAGCGGATCAGGGCGTCGGGTGGTCGGCCGAGGCTCAAGGGACGGTGGCAGCCGGCGTGCCGGACGGGGATCGGGGAGCGTCGGTGGTGCGCCGGGTGCGCGCCCTCGCGGTTAGCGGGCGGCTGGGTGCTGCGATCGCGTTGGCCCGGGACAGCCTCGCCCGCCCCATGCACGCCGCACCCGCCGCCGAGTTGCGCACCGCGCTGGCGGGCATCCTGCTGGCCGACGGCCGTCCCGCCGACGCCGTGGCCGAGCTGGAACAGGCCCTGGCCAGTCCGACCGCACCCGAGCCGCTCCGCCGGCTGGCCGCGGCGGGACGCCTGCTGTGCCTGTACTTCGCGACCGGCAGCCAGGCCGGCGCGCACGCCCTGTCGGTGCTCAACGCCCGGGACCGGGAGGCCAGCGACGCCGACGTGGTGATGGCCGCGACCGTGCACTCCTGCCTGGAGTGGAACGCCGGGAACCTCGCCGAAGGCATGTACTGGGGCCGCGAGTCGACCCGCTGGGAACTGGACGCGCCGACCGCCTGGTGGCAGTCGCACGCGGCGGTGGCGTACGCGCTGAAGCTGGCCGCGCTGGGCGAGTTCGCCGACGCCGAGGACCTGGTGCGCGGCAACGGCCCGGACACCGAGGAAGCCGTCACCTCCGGCGCGCCCGCCGCCCGGATGATCGCCCGCGCCCGCGTCATGACCCAGGCGGGCAGGCTGGTGCAGGCGCGCATCGCGGCGCAGTCCGGCCTGACCACGGCCCGGGACCGAGGACTGCGCCTGCTCGTGCCGCTGGCGTCGACCGTGCTCGCGACCGTCGCCCTGCACCGGGGCGACGTGCCGGCGGCGGCCGAGCACGTGCGGCGGTACCGGGGTGACCTGGCCGGCGGTGAGGCGGTGCTGCACTCCGGCCAGTACGACTGGGTGGAACTGCTCCTCGCACACGCCCGGAGCGGCCCGGAACGGGCGTCGGAACTGGCCCGCGAACGGATGGCGGACCTGCCCGCCGCGCGTCGGATGCTGATCGAGGAGCCCGGCGCGGCGGCGTGGCTGGTCCGGCAGTCCCTGGCCATCGACGACACCGCCCTGGCCACGGCGGTGGTGACGGCCGCGGAGTCCCTGGCCGCCGGCAACCCCGGCTTCGCGTCGCCGGCGACCGCCGCGACCCACGCCCGCGCGTTGCTGGACCACGACGAGAACACCCTGCTGACGGTCGTCGCCCGGCACCGCCACCCGTGGGCCAAGGCGAACGCGAACGAAGACCTGGCGTCCCTGCTGACCGAGACCGGCCACCCGGACCGCGCCGGCACCTACCTGGCCGAGGCCATGCGCCTGTTCCAGCAGATCGGTGCCACCGGCGAGACCACCCGCCTGCGCCACCGGTTCGGCATCCGCCCCACCTCCGCCACCGCCGGCGCGCCCGCCGCCCCGGACACCCGCGACTGGCAGCGCCTGTCCGAACCGGAACGCGACATCGCCCGGTTGGTCGGTGCCGGTCTGACCAACCGGCAGGTGGCCAGGAGGCTCTTCCTGTCCCCGCACACGGTGAACTACCACCTGCGCGCCATCTTCCGGAAGCTGGGCATCAGCTCCCGCGTCGAGCTCGCCCGCCTCGCCCACGAACAGCCGCGCGCCGAGGTCTGACGCCCGGAGCTGTCAGACGCCCACCGCGGAGACCGTCCGGGCGGGGTCGGAGAGCAGGAAGCTGACCTCGTCGGCGACCCGGCTGTGGTCGGGCGGTGCCACCACCGCGCAGTGCACGCCCCGCGTGGCGACCTCCCGGGCCAAGCACTCGGTGTAGGCGACGGCGGCGGCCCGCGAGGCCGCGTAGGCAGCCAGGTTCGAGCGGGGCACGGCCGTCGCGTGCGCGGCGACGAGGAGGATCGTCCCGTGTGAGCGGGCCACCATCCGGGTGGCCACCGCGCGGGAGACGTGGAACACGCCGTCGACGTTCTCCGCCAGGCAGTGCGACCAGTCCTCGTCGGTGATCGACAGCGCCGGGCCGGGGCGCAGGGCGCTCGCCGTCGTCACCACCGCGTCGATCGGCCCGAACTCGCGTTCCAGCTGGTCCACCAGCGCGTCGACCGCGGCACTGGACGTCACGTCGAGCTGCCGGCCGGCGACCCGCAGCCCCTCGCCCTGGAGGCGCTCGACCAGGTCGGCCAGCCGGGCGCCGTCCCGGTCCACTGCCGCGACCCGGGCACCCCGCCGGGCGAGGGACTCCACGACCTCGCTGCCCAACGGAGCGCACGCGCCGGTCACCAGTGCGATCCCGTGGCCGAATTCGGCTTTCATCCCCAGTTCTCCCCAGTTCTCCCCCCGGGCACGAACGTAATCGCCGCACCGCCCGTCGGGGAACTACCTGCGTGAGTAGTCGGAATAGTCCGCCGAACGCGAAAACCGGGTGACCGGCCGGGATGCCGGCCCCGACAGCGCCGACCCGCCGGCGTGCTCCTTCGCACCGGACCTGTCTCCCGGCCCACGAGCCTCCCGTCCCGAGCCGATCGTGCGCCCGGACGCGCCACCCTGTTCCGACGCCTATCCGCGACGGCATGGAATGTGAAAGGGCCGGCGCGGGATCGACCCGGTCGCGAAGTCGCGTTGACCGCACCTGGTCCCGGGGTTGCGGTCGAAATTACCGGTGGGGACTTGGGGGATTGAATCGGCACGTGCGGTTGCCGTCCGCGAAAAATCTGTGGTCAGGACATATTCCTTGGGGGATTTGTCGTGCGGAAAAGAAGTGTTTCTCCTCACGTAGCCCGTGCGGGCGCCAGGTCACCCTCGCCGTGGTCGTGACCGTCGTCGCGGTGTTCGCGGTCGCCTGGTGGGGCTTCCACGTCGGCGCTGGCGACAAGACCCACGAGCCGCGACGGGAACCGGTGTCGGCGACCGGCCCCTGACCGTCGATGAAAAGCACCGTGAATGCCGCGGGCTAGAGTGACCACCCGTGGTCCACCAGCCGATGATCGCCCCGAGCATCCTGTCCGCCGACTTCGCCCGCCTCGCCGACGAGGCCGCCGCCGTGTCCGGCGCGGACTGGTTGCACGTGGACGTCATGGACGCGCACTTCGTGCCCAACCTGACGCTGGGCCTGCCGGTGGTGAAGTCGCTGCTGCGGGCGACCGACATCCCGCTCGACTGCCACCTCATGATCGACGACCCGGACCGCTGGGCCATCGGGTACGCCGAGGCGGGCGCCTACAACGTGACGGTGCACGCCGAGGCCGCCGCCGAGCCGGTGCAGCTCGCGAAGAACCTCCGTGCGGCCGGTGCCAAGGCGGGGTTGTCGGTGAAGCCGGGCACGCCGATCGAGCCCTGGGTGGACGTGCTCAAGCACTACGACACGCTGCTGGTGATGTCGGTCGAGCCCGGGTTCGGCGGGCAGAAGTTCATGGCGGACGTGCTGGACAAGGTGCGGACCGCGCGGCGGCTCGTGGACACCGGGCACCTGAAGCTGGTCGTGGAGATCGACGGCGGCATCAACGCGGACACCATCGAGCAGGCCGCCGAAGCCGGTGTGGACTGCTTCGTCGCCGGGTCCGCCGTGTACGACGCCGCCGACCCGGGGCAGGCGCTGGAACGGCTGCGCGCCCAGGCCGCGGGCGCTCGGGCCGGTCACGCCCGGTGAGTCGGGACGCCCCGGACGACCACCCGGCCGGTGCCGCCGCCGCGCACGGCCCTGGTGAGAGTCGAGTCTCCTGGGACGAGGCGATGGCGCTGGCCGTGGAGGCCAGTGCCGGTGTGCACGGGACCACCAGCCCCAACCCGCCGGTCGGCGCGGTGATCCTGTCGGCCGACGGCGTCGTGGTCGGCATCGGGGCCACGCGTCCGGCGGGGCAGGAGCACGCCGAAGTCGTCGCGCTCGCGGAGGCCGGTGGGGCCGCGGTCGGAGTAGACGGGGATACCTGCGGCGCCGAGGGACTC
>CBHFOL010000141.1:0-18581 GCA_965995405.1 uncultured Saccharothrix sp. | reverse complement strand
GTTCCCCGCCGTGTCCGTCACCGAGCGCCGGCTGGTGCTGCGCCAGGTGAAGATCTACGGCCGCCTGGTGGACGAGAGCGGCCGATGCGTCGAGGTGATCCCGCCCGACCCGTGGGCCGCGCTACCCGAGGCAAGGACGGACTGAGCGGCGTCAACGTGTCGCGCGGAGGCGGCGACTCGACACGACGGTCGCGGCTGCCGTTGCGAGGTAGCAGGCTCCGACGAGGATGCCGAGGTGGGGCCAGGGAATGCGGAGCGTGATGGTGCCGATCCGCCAGGCGGCGATGGCGATCGACGGGACCGCGATGGCCGACGCCAGCACCGTGCTCGCCCCGACGACCACGGCGGTCTCGACCAGGAGCACCTGCTTGGCCCAGCTACTCGGCAGGCCGATGGCGACCAGTCGGCCGAGGTAGACCCGCAGCGTGCCGACCTGCGACCTGGCCACGGCCATGGTCGTGAGCAGGGCGACCAGCGCCAGGCCGGCCACTGCCGCGTAGAAGGTCATCGGCACGAACGGCGGATCGGGTGGTTCGTGGACTCCCACGAAGCCGTGGTCGAGCCGGGCGTCCAGGATGGCCTGCCGCGCCGCGCCGGCGTCCGCGTCCGACACGTCGGTGAAGACGATTGCACCGTCGGTGACCGGCAGGTTCAGCCGGCGCGCGGATTCGGTGAGCAGGACATCCCGTTCGGCCGCCCGCCACGACGGTTCGAGGTCGTGCCACCCCAGCACGCCACCGCCGCGCAGCACGTCGGCCTCCGCGCTCGTCAGCGGGCGGTTGGTCAGCCGGCCGACCTCCTCCGGGGTGTCCACGACCAGCACCCCCTCCGCGAGGCGGAGCCGGATCGGGGGTTCCGCGAAACGGACCCGCCGGACTACCGCCTCGACCGCCTCGGGTGGCGGCGGCTGGGTGAAGCCGCCGACCCCGCTGAGCATCACCTGGTGCGGGGCCACGAGGGGAACGGACTTGGCTTCCTGGGTGGCGACGTCGGTTGCCAGCAAGGTCAGCAGCGCGATCGGCGCGGCGAGTACCGCCGTGAGCACCGCGACGGCGGCGACGGCCCGGCCCCGGTCGTGCAGCAGTCGTCGCCGTCCGAGCCGCAGTCGGGCACCGGTCTCCGGCAGCCGCCGGATCGCGCTGCCGATCAGGTCCGGTGTGACCAGGAGTACCGCCGCGCCAAGGGTTCCGGTGAGCACCATGGCTTCCGGGATGCTGTCCAGGTTCGCGACCTGGAACACGATCACACCGCAGGCGACGATGGCGGCACACCGCCGTGCCAATGCGGTTGCCGCTGCTCGGGTCCGCCACGGGCGCAGCAGCACGGCCGTGAGCAGGCAGGCCACGGCCGTGAGCAGCAGCAGTTGCCCTACTGGCAACCAGAGGCCCGGCAGTTCCGGCAGCGGCTCCGCCTTCCACCGCGCGACGATCCGACGCGCGATCAGGCCCAGCCCGATGCCCGCGAGCACTCCGAGCAACGTCGAGATCATCGCCCACCCCGTGATCGCCAGGCCGACGCCGGCCACGGCACGGGATCGGGGGACACCCAGCGACGTCAACACCGCCAAGCCGTGCGACGACCGCCGTCTGGTCAGCCCCAGGACGGTCAGCACGGCCAGCACCGGCAGCACGAGTGCCGGAATCCGGTACGCCAGCGGGAAACGCTCCACCCACGACCGGGGCTCGCGCTCCAGCGCGGTCCGCCGGTCGGTGATCCCCAGTGCCAGTTCGGCCGGGGGAGCGCCGACCGCCGAGCCGACGGCGGCGACGACCCGGTCCCGGTCGGCCTCCCCGCCCCAGTACAGGGTGGCGTAGGCGGTCACCCCGTCGACACCGATCCCGGCGAAGCTGCCCCGGCCCGCGAGGATCGTCTCCCAGTCGGAGTACCGGTCGTCGGCCGTCCCGACGACCCGGAACGTGTGGTTGCCCGCCAGCACGGACACGGTGTCACCACCGGGCCACGTCGACCCGCTGAGCACCACCTCACCCGGCCGCTCCGGCCACCGCCCCGTCGTCAGCACGAACCGCTCCGGGAACGGCCCGGCGGCCCAGTCGGCCTCGACGTACTTCGTCACGGGCGGGTCGATCACCGCCGCCGTGATGTCCAGGGAGGTCACGGACACCATCGCGCCCGCAGCGCCGGCCCGGCGGGCCGCCGAGGTGACGGTGTCGACCAGGTCGGCGTTGCCGGGTGTCAGGCCGACCACCGCGCTGAGGTCGGCCTTGGTGTCGAAGCGGCCGAGGTCGCGTTCCACGACCTGCGAACCGGACAGCGGGAACGCCTGCAAGGTGATGAACAGGGCGATCAGCACCGCCGTCGTCACGCCCGTGACCGTGCTGGACAACGCGAGCGCCCGGCCCCGCATGAGCTTGCGCGCCACCGAAAGCGGGAACCTCATGACCTGGAACGTCATGACACTGCCTCCCGGACCATCAGGCGGCCGTCGACCATCTCGTACACGGTGTCCGCGAGTTCCTGGCACCGCTGGTCGTGGGAGCACACGACCGCGAGCGAACCCTCGTCGCACAGCACGCGGATCAGCTCGAAGAGTTCACGGGAGTTCCGGGAGTCCAGCGCGCCGGTCGGCTCGTCGGCGAGCAGGACCCTGCGCCCACCGACCAACGCCCGCGCGATGCCGACCCGCTGCCGCTGCCCACCGGACAGCCGGCCGGGCGTCCGGTCGCCGAGCCCGCCGAGCCCGACCCGCGCCACCTGCGCGGCGGCCTGGCGCAGTGCCGCGCCGCGCCCGACGCCGAGCGCCTCCAACGGCAGCGCGACGTTCTCCAGCGCGGTGAACTCCTCGATCAGGTTGTGGTCCTGGAACACCACACCGATCGTGTCCAGCCGAAGCCTGGCGCGCCGGCTCTCGCCGAGCAGGCCGAGATCGGCCTGCCCGACGAGAATCCTCCCGGCATCGGCGGTGTCCAGCCCCGCGATCAGGTTGACCAGGGTGGACTTGCCCGATCCGCTCGCCCCGAAGACGCACACGAACTCCCCCTGGTGCGCCGTGAGGTTGGCGCCTCGTACCGCCTGGACGGTCTCGGCGGCGGAGACGAACGACCGGCTGACGTCTTCGACCACGAGCCACGGGCCCGCCGAGCGGGAGGATTGGGTCAGCATCCCCGGTCGGTCCTCCAGGACGACAGCTTGTCGTCGTCGCGGAAGCTGATGTCGTTGTCGTTGCTGACCGAAGCCATGGAGACGCAACGGCCGCGACCGTCCGCGTCGTGGTACCACGCCGCCCGCACGTTCGTGCGGTTCTTCCACGACGACATCTCGTCGTTGTACGCGGGCGCGATGTTGGCGATCCCGTTGAAGGGCGCCCGCTCGCCGATCTTGGTGACGAAGTTGTTGTGCTTGTAGATGCAGACCCGGTCGTTGCCGCACGCGTCGGACATGACCTCCACGTCGGCGGCGGCGACGCCGATCCCAGCGGTGATGATCGCCCCCGCGACGGCCCCGACGATCGCCAGTTTCGCGAACCTCATGAGATCCCCTGTTCCTCGAACGGACCTGCGCTGATCGGCAGGCGAGGGCAACTCTGCGGTCCGCCGCGCCCAGATCCTGCCCAGATCCCGCCCAGACCCACGGGTCGGTGCTCCACACTGGGCCCCGTGGAATTCCGCATCCTGGGACCGCTTGAGGTCCGTGATCGAGGTGCGGCCGTCGCGGTGGGGGGCTCGCGACAACGGGCGGTGCTGGCGGCGCTGCTGCTCCGGGCCAACGAGACGGCCGGCATCGGCTACCTCACCGAGGCCGTGTGGGACGCGCCGCCGGCCGCTCCGGCGTCCAACCTGCGCACCTACGTCGCGGGGCTGCGGCAGCGGCTCGGCGCGTCGCGGCTGGTCACCAGGCCGGACGGGTACGCGCTGGTCGTCGCGGAGCACGAACTCGACCTGACCGAGTTCGAGCGGCTGAGCGCTGCCGGCGACCGCGCCCGGCACGGCGGGGACCTCGCCGGCGCGGCGGACCTCTTCGACCGGGCTCTCCGGTTGTGGCGGGGCGACGCACTGGAGGGCCACGCCGCCGGGCCGGTGCTCCGGGCGGAGCTGGCCAGGTTGGCGGAGCGGCGGCTCGCGGTGGTGGAGCGGCGCGTCGACGTCCGGCTGGAACTGGGGCAACACGCCGATCTCGTCGGGGAGCTGCGCAAGCTCGTCGCCGACCACCCGCTGCGGGAGGAGTTGTGGGGCCGGCTCATGCTCGCCCTCTACCGGTCCGGCCGGCGGGCGGACGCGCTCAACGCCTACCAGCAGGTCTACCGGATGCTGGACGCCGAACTCGGCGTCGCGCCGGGCCAGGCCCTGCGGGAGCTGCACGGGACGCTGCTCGCCGAGGCCCCCGTGCCGCCGCGCGTTCCCGCGGACCACGGACCGCGCCAACTCCCGCCCGAGGCCGACCACTACACCGGCCGGGACGGGGCGCTCGCCGAGCTGTCCGGGCTGGTCGGGCGGGAATCCGCCGTGCTGCCGATCGTGACGGTGACCGGCTATCCCGGCGTCGGCAAGACGGCGTTCGCGATCCGCGCCGGACACCGGCTCGCCCCGTCGTTCCCGCACGGCCAGCTGTTCGTGGACCTCCGGGGAGCCGACCGCCGGCCACGCGCGCCGGACGAGGTGCTGGCCCGGTTCCTGCGGGATCTCGGCGTCCCGGGCGTCGACGTGCCGGGCCCGGTCGAGGAACGGGCGGGCATGTTCCGCGACCGGCTGGCGGGCAGGCGGGTGCTGGTCGTGCTCGACAACGCCGCGTCGGAGGACCAGGTCAGGCCACTGCTGCCGGGCAACCCGGGCTGTTGCGTGCTGATCACCAGCCGGAGCAGGCTGACCGGTCTCGACACGTGCAAGCGGATCCGGTTGAGCGCGCTCGCCCCGACCGACTCGGTGCGCCTGCTCGGCAAGCTGGCGGGCGACGACGCGGTCGAGCGCCGGGCGGCGAAGCGCATCACCGAGCTGTGCGGCGGTCTGCCGCTGGCGTTGCGCATCGTCGGCACGAAGCTCCGCTCGCTGCCCCACCTGACGGCGGGCGCGCTGGCGCTGCGGCTGGAGGACGAGCAGCACCGGCTGGACGAGCTGGTCGGCGGCGACCGCGAGGTGCGGGCGAGCTTCCTGCTCAGCTACGCGGGTCTGGACGAGGTCGAGCGACGGGCGTTCCGGCTGCTGGCGCTGCTGCCCGGCGCGAGCTTCCCCGCCTGGGCCGCCGCCGCGGCGCTCAAGCAGGACCTGCACCCCACCGAACGGCTGCTGGAACGGTTGGTGGAGGCCAATCTGCTGGAGTGCGGGAGAAGTGCCACCGGCCGCCTCCGCTACCACTTCCACGACCTCCTCCGGCTGTTCGCCGAGGAGAAGGCGGAGCAGGACAGCACGGCACCCGAGCGGGCGGAGTCCGAGCGGCGCGTCCTCGACGCCTACCTGCACGTCGTGCGCGCGGCCGACGTCCGGCTTGAGTTCGGCGGCCTGACCGAGTTCGAGGCCCCGGCGCTCGACCTGGGCGCGCCCGGACTGGTCGACGGGCTCGTGGCGGACGCTCCCGGCTGGCTGGACGAGGAACACGCCTGCCTGCTCGAAGTGTTCGAACGCTCGGTGCGCAACGGGCTGGACGAGCTGACCTGCCGGCTCGGCGCGTCGATGGGCGCGTACCTGGAGTTACGCGCCCAATGGGACGACCTGGTGCGCGTGCTGGAGCCCGGCCTGGCCGCCGCCCGCCGGTTGGGCAGCGCCTACTGGACCGCGTACGCGTTGTTCGCCTGGGGTCTCACGGCCCGGGAGAAACGCGAGTTCGCGTTGTGCGAGAAGCTCTTCCGGGAGTGCGTCGACATCCTGCCCGCCGCCGGCGATGTCCGGCTCGCGGTGGTGACGCTGCTGTCCGTCGGCGTCGGTCACCGGTTGCAGGGCAGGCTGGCCGCCGCGGAGGCGTGCTTCGCCGAGTGCCTCAGCCGGCTGGCCACGCTCGACGACCCGCGGTGGCTGGCCTACGCCCTGCGCGAGCTGGGCATCCTGCACCGGTACCAGGAGCAGTGGGACGAGGCGGAGCGGTGCCTGCGCCGGGCGACGGACGAGTTCGACCGGCTGGGCGACCGGCGGTGGCGGGCCGCGTCGTTGCGCGAGCTCGGCATCGTGCGGCGCGAGCGCGGCGACCGGACGGCCGCGCTGGAGATGCTGACCGCGAGCCGGGAGGTGTTCCACGACCTGGGCGACCTCCGGCGCGAGGCAGCCGCCTGGCGCAGCCTCGCCTACCTGCACCTCGGCACCGGTGACGTGAACCTGGCCTACTCGTGCGCGGCGCGCAGCCGTGAGGTGTTCGCGCTGACGTTGGACCGGCACGGTGCCGCGTGCACCGAGGTGTGCCTCGGCGACATCCACCTGGCGCTGGGCGAGCGGGGGCAGGCGTTGGCACTGCTCCGGCGCGGGCTCGCGATGTTCGATGAGCTCGGCGACCCCCGCTGGCTCGCCAGGGCCCGCCGCAGCCTGGAACGCGCCCTGGCCTCCGGACTTGCGACGAGTCCGTGAGCACGTGATGGAGCCGGAAACTGTGCGGGTTCGTTTCTGCCGGGCTCGCGGTCCGGGTCGGATACTGCGGGCGTGACTGATCTGCTGCGTGGCCCTGAAGTGGCGCTGCCGGACCGGTGCGTGCACGAACTGTTCGCCGAGCACGCCGCCGCGCGGCCCGGTGCCGTCGCGGTGCGCTGGGGTGGCGGGGAGCTCACCTACGGCGAGTTGGAGTTGCGGGCCAACCGCTTCGCGCACGTGCTGCGGGAGCGCGGGGTGCGCACCGAGGTCCCGGTGGCGCTGTGCCTGGAGCGCGGACCCGACCTGCTGGTCGCCATGCTCGGCATCCTCAAGGCGGGCGGGTTCTACGTTCCGCTGGATCCCGACTACCCCGCCGACCGGATCGCGTACATGCTCGCGGACTCGGGGGCGGCGGTCGCGGTCACGCAGCGGTCGTTGGCCGGCCGGGTCGCCTCGGCGCGGTCGGTCGTGGTCGTGGACGAGACGGACCTGACCGCCGGGCCGACCGAAGCTCCAGGGGGCGTGGTCGTCCCGGAGAACCTGATCTACACGATGTACACGTCGGGGTCCACGGGGCGGCCCAAGGGTGTCGAGGTCACGCACCGCGGCGTCGTGCGGCTCGTGCACCACGCGGACTTCGCCGACTTCGACGCCGACCAGGTCTTCCTGCTGTTGACCTCGCTGTGCTTCGACGTGTCGACGTTCGAGCTGTGGGGCGCGCTGGCCAACGGCGCGGTCCTGGCCGTGCTGCCGCCGGGACCCCCTACGGCCGCGATGGTCGAGGACGCGGTGCGGCGGTTCGGGGTCACCACCCTGTGGCTCAGTTCCGGCCTGTTCGCCCACGTCGTGGACACCCGGGTGGAGGCGCTGGCGGGCGTGCGGCACGTGATCGCGGGCGGTGACGTGGTGCCGCCGGTCCAGGCGCGGCGGGTCATCGAAGAGCTGGGCGCGGAGATGAGCAACGGGTACGGGCCCACCGAGTGCACGACGTTCGCCTGCGCCCTGCGCGGCATGACCGTCGCCGACACCCTGGGTGCCATCCCGATCGGCACGCCGATCGCCAACACCCGTGCGTTCGTCGGCGACGGGGACAGCCTGCCGCTGGCCCGGGGCGAGCGCGGTGAGCTGCTGCTCGGCGGCCCGGGGCTGGCCCGCGGCTACCACAACCGGCCGGCGCTGACCGCCGAGCGCTTCGTCCCGGACCCGACCGGCGACGGGGACCGCGTCTACCGGACCGGCGACGAGGCCCGCGTCCGGGCGGACGGGGTGGTCGAGTTCTTCGGCCGGCTGGACCACCAGGTCAAGATCCGGGGCGTTCGCGTGGAGCTGGGCGAGGTGGAGACCGCGCTGGTCACCCACCCGGCCGTCCGCACCGCCGTGGTGACCACCCACGACCGTGACGGGTCCGACCGCGTGCTGGTCGCGCACGTCGTCGGCGACGCCTCCGCCGACGAACTGCGCGCCTTCCTGGCCGAGCGGCTGCCCGACCACATGGTGCCCGGTCTGTGGTCGTTCGTGGCCGGGCTGCCGGTCACCCCGAACGGCAAGATCGACCGGGCGGCCCTGGCCGTTCCCGTCTCGGCGACCGTCGAGTACGTCGCGCCCAGCACGCCGGTAGAGGAGGTCGTCGCCGAGATCTGGTGCGACCTGCTCGGTGCGGAGCGGGTCGGCGTGCACGACGACTTCTTCGCCGACCTGGGCGGGCATTCGTTGCTGGCCACGCGGTTCGTGGCGCTGGTCGCGGAGCGGTTCCCCGTCGAACTGCCCGTCCGCAGCCTGTTCGACCACCCGACCGTGGCAGAACTGGCGGTGCAGATCCACGACGCGGTAGTCGCCCACGTAGAGGGCCTTTCCGACGACGACATCGACGCTGTGCCGGTCTGACCCACCCCGTGCGCGCGTTGCGCGCACTTGGCCGGAGGCTCGCACGGAGGGCCGTTCCTCCGTGCTGTGCACCCCGGCCCGGCTGCGGACGTCGGTCAGGAAGCCTTGCCCGCCACGGCTTCCTCGACCACCACCGCCAGTTCGGCGACGGTGCGCGCGGTGAACAGGTGGCGCAGGGTGATGCGGACGTCGAACCGCTTGCGCAGCCGGGACAGGACCCTGGTCGCCAGCAGTGAGTGGCCGCCCAGGTGGAAGAAGTCGTCGTTGGTGCCGAAGTCCTTGGTGGGCAACACTTCCTGCCAGATACCGCAGATGGCGTGCTCCACTTCGGACTCCGGGCCCCGACGCTCGACCGGCTCCGGGGTCGGCGCGGGCAGCGCGCCGCGGTCCACCTTCCGGCTCGGGGTGAGCGGCAGTTCGGGCAGCGTCACCCACAGGCCGGGCACCATGTACTCCGGCAGGTGTTCGCGCAGCGCCGCCCGCAGCACGCCGGTGTCCGCGTCCTCCCCGTCCGGCACCACGTAGGCGACCAGCTGCGGGTCGGGCAGGTCCTTGGTGACCACGGCCACCGCCCGCACGCCCGGCTGCGCGGCCAGCACCGCCTCGATCTCGCCCAGCTCCACCCGGAAACCCCGGATCTTCACCTGGTTGTCGATGCGCCCCAGGAACTCCACCGCGCCGTCGGCACGCACCCGGGCCAAATCCCCCGTCCGGTACAGGCGTGCTCCCGGCGTGCCCGAGAACGGGTCGGGCACGAACCGGTCGGCCGTCAGCGCCGCGCGCCCGAGGTAGCCCGCGGCCACCCGCAGCCCGCCCAGGTGCAGCTCGCCGGGCACCCCCACGGGTGCCGGACGCCCCCGGCCGTCGAGCACGTACGCGCTGGTCGCCGGCACCGGTCGGCCGATGGGCAGCACCGGCGCGTCCAGGTCCGACTCCGCCGCCGTGTGCAGGAAGCTGGAGATCGTCGCCTCCGTCGGGCCGTAGCAGGCCACGAAGCGCGCCGGGACGCCCAGTTCGCGCCAGCGGCGCGCGTCGTCCACGCTCACCACGTCCGCGCCGACGTTCACCATCCCCAGCGAGCGGACGTCGTCGGGAGAGACCACGGACATCAGCTCGCGGTAGTAGTGCGGGGTGATGTTCACGCTGGTGATCCGGAACCGCCGCAGCCGTTCGGCCAGTTCCTCCGGCGTCCAGAACAGCGGGTCGCTCAGCAGCACCGTGGCACCCGCCAGCAGCGGCGCGCCGATCTGCTCCAGCGAACCGTCGAAGGCCAGGGACGCCAGCGACAGCACCCGGTCGTCCGCCGTGATCCCGTACTCCTCGGCGATCACCAGGGAGTGCTCGGCATACGACCCGTGCTGGATCAGCACCCCCTTCGGCCGCCCGGTCGACCCGGACGTGTAGATGACGTAAGCGGGATCGCCCGGCTCCACCGTCCACTCCGGACGGTTCGCCGACTCACCCGCCACGTCGTCCAGGGCGATCACAGCGGTGTCGGGGAACAGCGCGGCCGTGTCCGTCCGGGCCACCACCGCGCCCACCCGGGCGTCCGCGACCAGGAACGCCAGCCGGTCGGCGGGGTTCGCCGGGTCGAACGGCACGTAGGCCGCCCCCGACTTGAGCACGCCGACCAACGCCACCACGGCGTCGAAACCCCGCTCCAGGCACACTCCCACCGTCGACCCGCGACCCAGACCCAGCGAACGCAGCCGCCGCGCCAGCCGAGTCGACCGGGCGTCCAGCTCGCCGTAGGACAGCTCGTCCTCGCCGAACAGCACGGCCGGCTTGTCCGGGTGCGCGGCGGCGCGCGCGGCGAACAGCTCGGGGAAGCAGCCCGGCACCTCGCCGTCCCACGGCACCGATCCCCACTCGTCCACCAGCAGCCGGAGTTCGGCTTCCGGCAACAGTTCCAGCTCGCCGATCGGCCTGCCGGGCGCCGCGACGACGCTCTCCAGCAGCCGCACGAACCGGCGCGCCATCCGCTCGGCGGTGTCGGCGTCGAACAGCGCGGTCGGGTAGGTCAGGGAGCCGGTCAGCGCGCCGTCGGGGCGGCGTTCGAAGTGCAGCCCGAGGTCGAACGACGACGACGTCCAGGCGACGTCGACCTCGTCCACCACCAGGCCGGGCAGCGCGAACCGGTCCTCGGCGATCTCGTTCAGCCCGAACGCGACCTGCACCAGCGGGTTGCGCGAGAGGTCCCGGTCCGGCTCGAACTCGGCGACCAGCCGCTCGAACTGCACGTCCTGGTGGCTGAACGCGGCCAGCGCCGTCTCCGCCACCCGGTCGACCAGCCGCTCGAAGGTCGGGTCGCCGCCCAGATCCGTGCGCAGCACCAGGGTGTTGACGAAGAACCCGACCAGGTCCTCCACCTCCGCCAGCGGCCGGCCCGCCACCGGACACCCCACGGCGATGTCGGCCGACCCGGTGTGCCGGTGCAGGAACACCTGGTAGGCGGCCAGCAGCACCATGAACGGGGTGGCCCGCCGCGACCGGCCCAGCTCGGCCAGCCGCCCGGCCAGCTCGGCGGGCACCTCCACCCGGACGGCCGCACCCGTCGGGTCCCACGACGGCGTGCGCGGGCGGTCAGTGGGCAGCTCCAGCGGCGCGAGGCCCGCCAGCCGCTCCCGCCAGAACGCCAGCTGCCCGTCCAGCTCCGCCGCCGATTCCCGTTGCCACGCGGCGAAGTCCGCGTACTGCACCGGAGGCTCGGGCAGTTCCGTCCCGCCGAACGCGGCGGCCAGCTCGCGGGCGAACACGTCCCACGACCACCCGTCGAACGCGATGTGGTGCACCACGACCACCAGCACGTGCTCGGCCGGCGACAGCCGCAGCAACCGCGCCCGCAACGGCCACTGCGCCGCCAGGTCGAAGCCCTCCGCCAGCTCCGCCGCGATCAGCGCGTCCACCTGGTCCGGCGCGGCGTCGACCACGGGCAGCGCCACCGGGCCCGGCTCGTCGACCACCTGCTCCGGCGTGCCCCCGCGCCCCCGGTAGCGGGTGCGCAGCACCTCGTGCCGGGCGACGACGGAGGCCAGCGCGCCGGCGAGGGCGGGCACGTCCAGGTCGCCGCCGAGGCGCAGCGCCAGCGGGAGCAGGTACTCGCTCCCGCCGGGGCGCAGCACGTCGAGGAACCACAGGCGCTCCTGCGGGAAGGACAGCGGCAGGCTCATGTGCGTCAGGGTGACCCCCACCCGCCCAGGAACCCAGGGACGACAGTGCGTGAGTGTTCCTGCGGGTTTGTTCCTTGTCCGCCCGACCTCGGGCCGTCAGGCTCGGCGTCCGACGGACCCGGGAGGACATCATGAGCGACGACGAGCGCACCTACGGCGTGGTGCTCAACCACGAGGAGCAGTACTCCATCTGGCCCGTGGACCGCGACCTGCCCTCCGGCTGGCGCTACGAGGGCGTCCGCGGCCCCAAGCAGACCTGCCTGGACCACATCGACCAGGTGTGGACCGACATGCGCCCGTTGAGCCTGCGCAACCGCATGGCAGCCGAAGCCACCGCCTGACGCACGGCGAACACCCGTCGGCGGCGACGGCTACTGGGGGATGGGCAATGAGCGAGAACCACAAGACCGCCCGGCAGGAGCTGCTGGAGCGGTACCTCCGGGGCGGCGCGTCCGTGAAGGCGGACGGTGCGATCCCCGCCGTGGACCGGACCGGGCCGGTGGAGCTGTCCGCCGCCCAACAGCGGATGTGGTTCCTGGACCGGCTGCGGCCCGGCGGAGCCGAGTACGTGGTGACCTCCGCGTGGCGGCTGCACGGGGACCTCGACGTCGAACGGCTGCGTGCCGCGTGGGTGGAGGTCGTCCGGCGGCACGAGGTGCTGCGCACGACCTACGTCGAGCACGACGGGGTCCCGGCGCAGGTCGTCGGACCCGTCACGGTGGACTTCCGGGTGGTGGCGACCGACGACGTGGCGGCGACGACCCTCGCCGAGGCGTCCCTCCCGTTCGACCTGGCAGGTGTTGCGCCGTTGCGGGTGCGGGTGTTGCGCCTGCCGGACGGCGGGCACGTGCTGCTGGTCGTGGCGCACCACATCGCCTGGGACGGGTGGTCCGCCTCCGTCGTGGCCAAGGACCTCGCCGCCTTCTACGACGGCCGGGACCGGCCCCCGCTGCGGGCGCAGTACGGGGATTTCGCCGTGTGGCACCGGCAGCACGTGGACGAACCGTCGGTCACCCACCAGCTCGACCACTGGCGCACCCGGCTCGCGGGCGCGCCGCCGCTGGAACTGCCCACCGACCGACCCCGACCGCCCGTGCACGACCCGCGCGGCGACATCGTCCGGTTCACCGTGGACGCCGGGGTCGCCGGACGCCTGGCCGGACTCGCCGCCGAGCACCGCGCGACGGTGTTCACCGTGCTGCTCGCGGCCTACCAGGTGCTGCTGTCCCGCTACGCCGGGCAGCGCGACGTCACCGTGGGCACGCCCGTCGCCGGGCGCACCCGTGCGGAGACCCACGACATGGTGGGGTTGTTCCTCAACACCCTTGTGCTGCGGGCCGACGTGGACCGGACATCCGCGTTCGCCGATTTCCTCGGGCTGGTGCGGCGCGAGGTGCTCGACGGGCTGTCCAACCAGGAAGCGCCGTTCGAGCGGCTGGTGGACCTGCTGGCCCCCGACCGGGACCTGTCGCGCTCCCCGCTGTTCCAGGCGATGTTCGTGTTCCAGAACACCGAGCGCGCCGAGTTCGCCTCCGCCGGGCTGCGTGCCGAGCCGGTGCACTCTCCTTGGCACAGCGCCAAGTTCGACCTGACCCTGGAGGTCACCGAGCAGCCGGACGGCACCCTGGCCGGTGTCCTGGAGTACCCCGTCGCGCTGTTCGACCGGACCACCGTCGAGCGCATGGCAGGGCATTTCCGCACGCTGCTGGGCGGCATCGCCGACGACCCGGCGGCCCGCGTCGCCGACCTGCCCTGGCTCACCGGGGACGAGGCAGCGCAGTTGGACCGCTGGTCCGGCAACCCCGCCGACTACCCCGGCGGCACCCTGCTCGACCTGCTCGGCGACCTCGGCCCGCTGGTCGTCGGGGACACCACGCTCACCGCCGCCGAACTGGACGCCAGGTCCAACCGGGCGGCGCACCGGCTGCGTTCGCTCGGCGTCGGCCCGGAGACGGTCGTCGGCGTCCGGCTGGAACGCGGCGTCGAGATGGTCGTGGCGTTGCTCGGTGTGTTGAAGGCCGGGGGTGCGTACCTGCCGCTGGACCCCGAGTACCCCGAGGATCGCCTGCGGTTCATGGTGGAGGACTCCGGGGCGCGGGTCGTGATCACGCCTGGCGACCTCGCCGACCTGGACGGGCCTGACAGCCCGGTGGATTCGGGTGTTGTCCCGGGTAGTGCGGCGTATGTGATCTATACGTCGGGTTCGACGGGGCGTCCGAAGGGTGTGGTGGTTGAGCATCGTGCGGTGGTGAACCGGTTGCGTTGGGCGCAGGCGGAGTACGGGCTTGACGCTTCGGATCGGGTGTTGCAGAAGACGCCGTTCGGGTTCGACGTGTCGGTGTGGGAGTTTTTCTGGACGTTGTCCGCGGGGGCCACGTTGGTGGTGGCGGAGCCTGGTGGTCACCGTGATCCGGCGTATCTGGCGCGGACGATTGTCGAGCGGGGTGTGACGACGGCGCACTTTGTGCCGTCGATGCTGCGGGCTTTCTTGGCTGAGCCGTTGCCCGCGTTGCCGTTGCGTCGGGTGTTGTGCAGTGGTGAGGCGTTGCCGGATGGTCTGGCGGAGTCGTTCCACGAGGCTGTGGGTTGCGAGCTGCACAACCTGTACGGCCCAACGGAAGCGGCCGTCGACGTGACCGCGGCGCAGTGCCTGCCAGGAGAAAAGGTCACCATCGGCCGCCCGGTGGGCAATACCGGCATCCACGTCGTGGACGAAGACCTGCGTCTGGTGCCGGTCGGTGTTCCCGGCGAGTTGGTGATCGCCGGTGTGCAGTTGGCGCGCGGCTACCTGGGTCGGCCGGGGTTGACGGCGGAACGGTTCGTGCCCAACCCGTTCGCCGAGACACCGGGGGAACGGCTCTACCGCACCGGAGACCTGGTCCGCCGCCTCCCGGACGGCACGATCGACTACCTCGGCCGGATCGACCACCAGGTCAAGCTGCACGGCAACCGCATCGAGCTGGGCGAGGTCGAAACCGCCCTGCTCACCCACCCGAACGTGCGGGCCGCCGCCGTCGCCGTGCACGACGACCGGCTCGTCGGCTACGTCGTCCCCGTCGACGGGACGCCGGCCGACCTGCGCGACCACCTCGCCGCGACGCTGCCCGAGATCATGATCCCCGTAGTGTGGACGGTGCGGGACGCGCTGCCGCTGACGTCCAGCGGCAAGACCGACCGCAAGGCCCTGCCCGCCCCCGAGGCCCACCACGCGGCCACCGGCTACATCGAGCCGCGCACCCCCGCCGAGGTCCTGGTCGCCCAGGCGTTCGCCGAGGCGACCGGGGCGGCGCGGGTCGGCGCGGAGGACGGCTTCTTCGAGCTGGGCGGCGACTCGCTGCGCGCCATCCGCGTCGTGGGCCTGCTGCGCGCGCGAGACGTGGAGATCACCGTCCAGGACGTGTTCCGCCGGCAGCGGGTGGCCGATCTCGCCGCCGGGCTCGCCACCGCCGGCGCGGCCGTCCCGCAGGTCAGCGCCGTCCCGTTCGCCATGCTCGGCGACGCGCAGCGGGCCACGCTGCCCGCCGACGTGGTCGACGCCTACCCGCTCACCCAGGCGCAGGCGGGGATGGTGCACCTGATGCTGGCGGGCACCGATCGCGGCCTGTACGTCAACACGCTCGGCTACCCCGTGCACGACGACGGCGAGTTCAGCCTGCCCGCGCTGCACGAGGCCGCGCGGCTGCTCGCGGCCAAGCACGAGATCCTGCGCACCTCGATCGACCTGGCAGACGGCGGTGTGCCCCTGCAACGCGTGCACGCCACCGCCGAGGTCGAGCTGGACTGCACCGACCTGCGCGGACTCGACCGGGAAGCCCAGTCGGCCCGGGTGCGGGAGTTCCTCGACGCCGACCGGACCCGCCCGTTCGACCTGGCGCGGCCGTGCCTGCTGCGGCTGCACGTCCACCGGTTCGGCGACCACGAGTGGCGGCTGACGTTCGGCTACGTCCACGCCATCCTCGACGGGTGGAGCCAGAACTCCCTGGTCGCGGAACTGCTGGACGCCTACCGCACGGTCCGTGCCGGCCGGGTGTGGGACACCGCCCCGCCCGCCGTCCGCTTCGCCGACACCGTCGCCCGGGAGCTGGTGGCCCTGGAGTCGGCCGAGGACCGCGCCTTCTGGGCCGCACAGGTCGACGGGATCGCCGGGTTCACCGTCCCGGCGGCGTGGGCGGGCGAGGACGACGGCGTCTACCGCACCGTGCGGGTGCCGTACGCCGACCTGCCCCTGGACGCCGTCGCCGCGGACGCCGGGGTACCGCTCAAGAGCCTGCTGCTGGCCGCCCACCTCACCGCGCTGCGCACGGTGTCCGGCGCGACCACCGCCGACCCGGTGTTCCACACGGGCTACGTCACCAACGGCCGGTTGGAGCGCGTCGACGGCGAACTGGTCCGCGGCATGTTCCTCAACACCGTCCCGCTGCTGGTGCGCTCCACGGCCGGGTCGTGGGCGGAGCTGGCGCGGGACGTGTTCGCGGCCGAGACCGCGCTGTGGCCGCACCGGCACTTCCCGCTGCCCGCCATGCAGGCGGAGTGGGGCGGGGCGACGGCCCTGGTGGACGTCTTCTTCAACCACACCGACATGCACGTCCTGGACCCGGACCTGGTCGTCCTGGACGGTGTGGAGGACAGCACGCCGAACGAGTTCGGGCTCTCGGTCTCCACGACGCCGGGGGCGTTCGTCCTGGAAGCGTTCAGCCACAAGGTGAGCGCGCGAAACCTGGACCTGCTGGCGCGGGTCTACCGGCACGTGCTGGAGCGCGTGTGCGCGGGGGACGACCCCCGGTTCGCGGGCCTTGCCGACGCCGACCGTGCGGCGGCATTGCGGGGGACGCCCGCGCCTCCCGCGCAGGACGCGACCCTGCCGGGGTTGTTCGCCGACGCGGTCCGCGCGCACCCGGACGCCGTCGCGGTGGTGGCCGGCGATACCGAACTGACCTATCGGGAGCTGGATGCCCGGGTGGCCGCTCTCGCCGGTCGGCTGCGGGCCCTAGGGATCGGCCGGGGCTCGCTGGTGGCGCTCCTGCTGCGCCGGGGCGTGGACACCCTGGTCGCCCCGCTGGCCGTGCACCGCGTTGGTGCGGCGTACCTCCCTGTGGACCCGCACTACCCGGCTCAGCGCGTCGAGTACGTGCTGACCGACTCCCGTGCGGACGCAGTGGTGACCGAACCTCTCCTCACCGACCTGCTGACCGGCACGGCCGCGCCCGTTGTCCTGGCTGGCGAAGCTGGGCCGGCGATGGGAGCGGAGCGGGAACCGGACGCCGACGACCTCGCGTACGTGATCTACACCTCCGGATCGACCGGCCGTCCCAAGGGCGTCATGGTCGGCCACGGCGCTTTGGGCAACTTCCTGGTGTCGATGCGCGACCGTCCCGGCCTGGAGTCGGGCGCGGCGGTGCTCGCGCTGACCACGGTTTCGTTCGACATCTCAGCTTTGGAGCTGTACCTGCCGCTGCTGGTCGGCGGCCGGACCGTGATCGCCACCGGCGACGAGGCGGAGGACCCGCACCGGCAGGCCGACCTGATGACCAGGGCCGGTGTGTCGGTGGTGCAGGCGACCCCGTCCCGGCTGCGGGTGCTGCTCGACTCCGGTTGGGTGCCGCCTGCGGGACTTACCGTGTTCGCCGGCGGGGAGAAGCTGACCGCTGACCTGGCCGGCGCGCTCACCGCCGACGGGGCGGTGTTGTGGGACCTCTACGGCCCCACCGAGACGACCATCTGGTCCACTGTGGCCGGTGTGTCCGGCGATATCGCGGACCTCTGGGAACCGGTGGCTGGCACGGATGTGCGCCTGCTCGACTGGCGCGGCGAGCCCGTGCCGCCGGGTGTGGTGGGCGAGGTCTACCTGGGCGGTGTCGGGCTGGCGCGCGGCTACCTCGGGCGTCCCGCGCTGACGGCGGAGCGGTTCGTGCCGGACCCGCACTCCGCGGTCCCGGGTGCCCGGCTCTACCGCACGGGTGACCTGGCCCGCCGGGACCAGGGCGGGCAGGTCGAGATCCTGGGCCGGGTCGACCACCAGGTGAAGGTGCGGGGCCACCGGATCGAGCCCGGCGAGGTGGAAACGGTGCTGCTGGCGCAGCCCGGCGTCCGGGACGCGGTCGTGCAGCCGTTCGCCACGTCCGGAGGGCTCGAACTCGCCGGTTACGTCGTCGGCGATGTCTCCGCCGCCGACCTGCGGCGGTCGTTGGCCGGGATCCTGCCGGACTACATGGTGCCCAGTTCGCTCCTCGTCCTCGATGCCTTCCCGCTGACGCCGGCGGGCAAGCTCGACCGTGCCGCGCTGCCCGCCCCGGACGCGACCCCGCAGCACGTCTACGTCGCGCCGCGTACGCCCACCGAAGAGGTGGTGGCCGGCGTGTGGGCCGATGCGCTCGGTGTGGACCAGGTCGGGGTGCACGACGACTTCTTCGACCGTGGGGGCCACTCGCTGCTGGCCAACCGGATCGCCATGCGGCTGCGGTCGGCGCTCGGTGTCGCCGTGCCCGTGCGGGCGTTGTTCGACCACCCGACCGTCGAGACGCTGTCCGCCGCGATGGCCGACTACCCCCGGCAGACGCCGATCATCTCGGCCCGTCGTCGCGCGACCGTGGGGGAGGACGCATGACGACCCTGCTCGACCTGGTCGACGAGGGCGTGCTGATCGGTGACGTCGCCGTCGTCGCGGACGACGTCACGCTGACCTACGGGGAGTTGCACGGGCGCGCCGACGCGCTTGCCGCCCGGCTGCGTTCGCTCGGCGTCGGGCCGGAATCGGTCGTCGGTGTGCGGATGCCCCGGTGTGCCGAGTTGGTCGTGGCGTTGCTCGGTGTGCTGAAGGCCGGGGGCGCGTACCTGCCGTTGGATCCCGAGTACCCGGAAGAGCGCCTGCGGTTCATGGTCGAGGACTCGTCGGCCGAACTGGTGCTCACCCGGGACTTCGTCGCCGAGACCGGCACGTCGGGTACCCCGGTGGATTCGGGTGTGGGTCCTGGTAGTGCGGCGTATGTGATCTATACGTCGGGTTCGACGGGGCGTCCGAAGGGTG